>JBOGID010000551.1:0-19313 GCA_050742295.1 Acidimicrobiales bacterium
CGGGGCCGGCGGTGGGCGGTGACGAGATCGCGGCCCGCGGTCGCCCGCCCGGCCCGGAGCAGGGCCAGGCCGGCGGCCGAGGCGCCCAATAGGCCGGTGACGAACAGGGTGTCGCCCGGATGCGCCCCTGAACGCAGGACGGGACCCGGCCCGCCGTCGTCGGGCACGCGCCCGACCACGGACACGCTCACGACGAGGGCCTGTCCCCCGGTGAGGTCGCCCCCGACGACCGGACAGGCGAAGGCTTCGGCCGCCGCCAGCAGGCCGTCATAGAGCAGGTCCAGGTCGACCGTCCCCGAGACGGTGACCAGGGCAGCCAGTGGCGAACCGCCCATCGCCGCGATGTCGCTCACGCACGAGGCCAGGGCCTTCCAGCCGAGGTCGTCGACCCCCACGAGCGAGAGGTCGGCGTGCACACCGGCCACGCAGGCGTCGGCACACAACAGAAGGCCTTCAACGACGGCTGCATCGTCTCCGATCGCGGGCAGGCGCGCCCGCAGCCGTTCGATCAGGCTTGCTTCGCGGACCATCGCACCTCCGGGTAAGGTTCGGGTGGGATGCAGGGCGTCGTCAAGTCATACGATCCGGGCACGGCAGAGGGTACGGTCATGCGCGACACCGATCGTTCCGAGTATGCGATTGCGCCCGATGCCCTCGAAGGTTCGGTGTTCCGCATGCTCCGGCAGGGCCAGCGCGTGATCTGGGACCTTGACAGCGCCGGCCGCGCCACCAAGTTGCGCCTCGGCTCCGAGGTCGACATGGGGACACCCGGGTTTCCGCAAGCATCATCATCCGACCGGACCTGAACCGCCGGTCGCACCCTCCTAGGAAGGGGACTAGGTGACGGTCACGAACCGCCGGCTTCACGACTGGGTCGAAGAGATGGCACAGCTGACCACGCCCGATCGGGTGGAGTGGTGCGACGGCTCCCAGGAGGAGTTCGATCGGCTGTGCGCGCTCATGGTCGAGGGTGGCACGTTGACGCCCCTCGACCCCGAGAAGCGGCCGGGCAGTTACTGGGCCCGCTCCGACCCCGGTGACGTGGCCCGTGTGGAGGACCGCACGTACATCTGCTCCAAGGCCGAGATCGACGCCGGCCCCACCAACAACTGGCGCGACCCCGACGAGATGAAGGCGGTGCTGACCGACCTGTTCCGGGGGTCGATGAAGGGCCGCACCATGTACGTCGTGCCCTTCTCCATGGGCCCGCTCGGCTCCCCCATCGCCCACATCGGCGTGCAGCTGACCGACTCCCCCTACGTCGCCGCCAACATGCGGATCATGACCCGCATGGGCCAGAAGGTCCTCGACGTCCTCGGCCCCGACGGTGAGTTCGTGCCCTGCCTGCACTCGGTGGGTGCGCCCCTGGCCGAGGGCCAGAAAGACGTCCCGTGGCCGTGCGACGCCGAGAACAAGTACATCGTCCACTTCCCCGAGGAGCGGATGATCTGGTCCTACGGCTCGGGCTACGGCGGCAACGCCCTGCTGGGCAAGAAGTGCTTCGCCCTGCGCATCGCCTCGACCATGGCCCGCGACGACGGCTGGCTGGCCGAGCACATGCTCATCCTCAAGATCACGTCCCCCGAGCAGGAGTCCCGCTATCTGGCCGCCGCCTTCCCGTCGGCGTGCGGCAAGACCAACCTGGCCATGCTCATCCCGTCCATGCCGGGCTGGACGGTCGAGACCGTCGGCGACGACATCTGCTGGATGAAGTTCGGGGAGGACGGGCGCCTCTACGCCATCAACCCCGAGGCCGGCTTCTTCGGCGTGGCGCCGGGAACGTCCGACAAGACGAACCCCAACGCCATGAAGACGCTCACCCGCAACTCGTTCTTCACCAATACCGCTCACACCGACGACGGCGACGTGTGGTGGGAGGACATGACCGACGAGCCGCCGGCCCACCTGACCGACTGGAAGGGCAACGACTGGACGCCCGAGTCGACCACGCCGGCCGCCCACCCGAACGCCCGGTTCACGACGCCCGCGGCCCAGTGCCCGACCATCGCACCGGAGTGGGAGGACCCCAAGGGCGTGCCCATCTCGGCCATCCTGTTCGGCGGGCGCCGCTCGTCGGTGATCCCCTTGATCCACGAGTCGTTCGACTGGCAGCACGGGGTGTTCCTCGGCTCGATCATGGCGTCGGAGACGACGGCTGCCCAGGCCGGCGCCGTGGGCAAGCTGCGCCGTGACCCCTTCGCCATGCTGCCGTTCTGCGGTTACAACATGGGCGACTACCTGGGCCACTGGCTCGACGTGGGCAAGACTGGCGCTGCGTTCGGGCACGCAGCCGGCTCCGCCGAGAAGCTGCCGCGCCTGTACTACGTGAACTGGTTCCGCAAGAGCCCTGAGGGCAAGTGGCTGTGGCCCGGGTTCGGGGAGAACAGCCGGGTGCTCAAGTGGGTCTTCGAGCGGGTCACGGGCTCGGGTGAGGGCGTGAAGACGGCCATCGGCGTACTGCCGGCCGACGGCGCCCTCGACACCACCGGACTCGACGTCTCCGACGAGGACCTGGCCGAGCTGCTCCGTGTCGATATCGAGGAGTGGCGCCGGGAGATCCCCTCCATCGAGGAGCACTATGCCAACCTGGGCGAACGGCTGCCGGAGGCGTTGAAGGACGAGCTGATGGCCCTGGAGAAGCGCCTCTCGGGCTGAGCCCCGCTCAACGATCGTGAGCGCCCCTTCGCCGTGCCCCACGGCGCTCAGACCACCGTGGCGCCGGTGGCGTAGGCGGAGACGCGGGACCCCGCCGGCCCCGTCTTCATGTAGGCCCCGTCGGACTACCAGGTGAACCCGACGCAGTCGTGGCACGCCTGGGCCGGCGGTGCGCCGCCGACCGCGAGCGCCATGGCGGCCGCCGCTCCCACCGCCGCCAGTGCTGCCCGCCTTCGCCGTGCCATGCGCTCGCCAGGGTACGCCCGCTACGGGCCGGTGACCAGCTTCACGTTCAGGTGGCCGGTCCCCGTCGCCTGCCAGAACCGCAGCCAGATCGGGAGGTACATCTCCATTCCCCGCGCCCCGGCGATGTCGCCCAGGTCGAGGAGGTCGGCGGGCGGCCAGCCGAAGGTCTCGAGCAGCTGCCGCACCTCGGCCTTGGCCCCGTCGTCGTTGCCGCACAGGAACATGGTGTGCGACTCGCCCGCCAGCGAGGGCGTGACCATGACCTCGCAGTTCACCGTGTTGAGCGTCTTCACGACCATGGCATCGGGGTAGGCGCGCTGGATCTGTTCGCCGACCGAGTCGGTGTTGCACACGCTGAGGATGGGCGGTGGCCCGCCCGAGAAGTCAAGCGGGTTGGACACGTCGACGAGGACCTTGCCGGCCAGGTTCTCGGCTCCGGCGGCGGCCAGGACGTACAAGGACACGGCCCCGCCGGTCGCGTTGATGACCAGGTCCCCGAACTCGGCGGCGTCGGCGAACGTCCCCTCGCTGGCCCCCACCCCCGCCGTCTCGGCCCAATCCACCGCCTTCTCGTTCCCGGCCTGGCGCGACCCCATCCGCACCTCGTGGTCGAGGCCGACCAACCGGCGGCCGAGGGTCTGGCCCACCATCCCCGTCCCGAGCACACCGATTCGCATGGCCGTTGGTCTAGTTCACCCGCGACGTGCGGGCGAGGCGGGGATCGAGGACGTCCCGCAGGCCGTCGCCCAGCAGGTTGAGGCCCATGACGGCCAGGCTGATGGCGATGCCCGGATAGATCATGAGCTGGGGCGCGGTGAGCAGGAAGACGCGACGGTCGTTGAGCATCGTCCCCCACTCGGGCGTGGGGGGCTGGGCGCCCAGCCCGAGGACGAGGTCGTGGTCGTGCCCGTCGCCGCCGTGAACTGGCTGTTCGCCATGAAGAGCGGCGTGCAGGGGTTCGTGCTGCACGGCTCGGCCCGCCACGTGCGGTGGGCGCCCGTGTTCTGGGGGCCGGCCAAGTAGCGCGCGGCGGCGGCCGCCTCAGGTCACGCTGGCCAGGATCTGCTTCCAGGCCACGAGCGGCAGGAAGTGGCCGGCGCCGGGGACGATCCGGAGGTCGGCCGACGGGAGCACGTCCGCCCACCAGGCGCCGTGGACGGGCGAGACAAGTTCGTCGTCCTCGCCGTACCAGAGGGCGACGGGGGCGGTGACGTCTCGGGGCTCGAACCCCCACGGGGCCACCGTCGTGGCCACGATGTCCGACGCGATGCCGGTAACCCCCTGGCGGATGGCCTCCACGGCCATGTTGCGCAGGGCCGGACCGTGGACCTGGTCGGTGCGCAACGCGTCGTCGGCGGGGCCGGCGCCCACCATGTCGAGCACCGCCTTGGTCGACGTGCCCAGGGGCGCCAGCGCCTGTTGGAGCACGCCCGCGGCCGAGGCCAGGTCGGGACGAAGGGCGTCGACCATGGCCTGGTACTCGTCGTCCAGGCGCGACACCTCGTCCTCGTGGGCGGGTGTGCCGACCATGGCCACGGCCCGTACCAGGTCGGGGCGGCGGGCCGCCAGGGCCAGGGCCACCAGTCCCCCGGCCGACCAGCCCACGACGCCGACCGGCCCTGTCCGCAGCTTGTCGAGGGCGGCAGCGGCGTCGTCGGCGAAGCCCATCAGCGTGGGGACGGCCCCCTCGGGCAGCGGCGAGGAGGCGCCGTACCCGGGACGGTCGTAGCTGAGCAGCCAGACCCGGGACCCGGCAGTGGACCACGGGTCGGGATCGAGCAGCCGCGATCCGGGCGCGGCGTGCAGGAAGAGCACGGGCGAGCCGTAGGCCAGGCCCCGGTCCTCGAGGGCGAGGGTGCGGCCGTCGGGGAGGGTGATCCGCCTCATGCCCTGCCGTCGTTCGGGAAGTCGGCCATCGCCACCCGAGGTTAGGGGGACGACGATGCGGCCATGGCGGGTGCGATGCCGAGGGCGGCGGTGGTGGCCATGGCGGCGGCCACGCTGGCGGCCGTCGGGATCGTCGTGGGCCCCGATGCCAGCAAGGTGGCGATCAACCCCAAGCTGCGCATTTCGAGCAGCAGCAGCAACATCGGCGTCCTCGAGCCGCGCCGCTACCCGGTGTTGCGCAGGCCGTTGGCGATGCCGTTGATCGTCAGCAGCAGGGCCCGGTCGAGCTCGGGGTCGGCCCGGCCGCCGCGGCGCAGCCGGTCGAGCAGCACCACCTGCAGGTAGCTGATGGGGTCGAGGTAGGCGTCGCGCACGTCGAGGGTCCGCTGGAGCAGGGGCCGGTCGTCGAGGAGCCGGCGTTCGCCGGTCAGCGACAGCACGGCGGCCACCGAACGGCGGTGCTCGTCCTCGATCACACGGAACAGGTCGCGGACGCTCGGCTCGGCCAGGCGGTCGACGTAGAGCCGGGCGATATCGAGGTCGGTCTTGAAGAGGACCATCTCGACGTTGGAGATGAACGTCCGGAAGAAGTGCCACTCCCGGTACATGCCGGCCAGCCGGTCGGACAGGCCGGCGGCACAGGCCGCCTCCAGGCCCGTCCCCACGCCGAACCAGCCGGGCACGGCCTGGCGGGACTGCGTCCACCCGAACACCCACGGGATGGCCCGCAGGGACTCCAGATCGGCGACCTGGCTGCCCGCCCGCCGGATGGGCCTTGACCCGATGTTGAGGGCGGCCAGTTCCTCGACGGGCGTGGACGAGCGGAAATAGGCGACGAGGCGGCTGTCCTCGACCAGGCGGCGGTAGGCGGCGTGGGCGGCGTCGGAGACGACGTCCATCACCTCGTCCCACTCGTCGATGACCGAGAGCGGGACCCGTGACTCCCGGTGCAGAACGGACGCCTCAAGCACGGCCGCGGTAGCCACCTCCAGGTTGCGGCGGGCCAGGGCGGGCAGGCCGTACTTGTCGGAGATGACCTCGCCCTGCTCGGTGATCTTGATGGCGCCGTCGAGGGTGCCGTAGGGCTGGGCCAGGATGGCCTCGCCCGTCGGACCGCCCCCGCGGCCCACCGTCCCGCCCCGGCCGTGGAACAGGCGGAGGCGCACGCCGTGGCCGCGGGCCACGTCGCGCAGGGCCCTCTGGGCGCGGTGGATCTCCCAGATGGACGTGGTGATGCCGGCGTCCTTGTTGGAGTCGGAGTAGCCGAGCATGACCTCCTGGACGTCGCCCCGCAGGTCGACGAGCCGACGGTAGCCGGCGTCGGACAGCAGTTCGTCGAGGATCGGGCCGGCCCGGCGGAGTTCGTCCACCGTCTCGAGGAGCGGCACGAACCCGATGCGGGCGATATCGGCGGTCAGGTCGACGAGGCCTGCCTCTTTGGCGAGGACGGCGGCGGCCAGGACGTCGTCGGGCCCCCTGGCCATGGAGATGATGTAGCTCTCGATGGCCTCCTCGCCGAAGCGGTCGAGGGCCCGGCGGACGGTGGTGAAGAGCCGGAGGACGGCGGCCGCCTCCCCCGTCAGCCTGGTGGCGGGTGTGGTGAGGGGACGGGGCGTCCGCAGTTCGTGGGACAGCAGGTCGCTCCGCTGGTCCCGGGTCAGCTGGCAGTACGGCGTGGTGCCGGTGGCTTCGGCGCCGCCTTCGGGCCGGAGCCGGTCGAACAGGGTGTCGAGGGCCCGGTGGTGGACGGCGGCGTGCTCGCGGATGTCCATGGTGGCCAGGCCGAGGCCGAACGTGGTGACCACCCGGATGACCCGCTCGAGGCTGCCCTGGGCCACGAGGGCCCCGTCGTTCTGGAGGAGCGACTCGCGCATCAGCTCCAGGTCCTCCAAGAGGTCGGCGGTCGACGAGTATTCCAGGCCCCGGCGGGGCGGGCCGCCCTCGGCGAGCCGGCGCCGGGTGTTGACGAGCCGTTGCAGCACGTAGCTGCACTTCAGGCGGTAGGGCTCCTCGGCGTTGAGGTTGCCCCACTGGGCGTGGACCTCGGGGAGCAGGGCCCGGTCGGTGGCCAGGCTGCTCATCAGGGCAAGTGACACGCCCACGACTCTCGTCGAGGTGCTGATGCGCCCGATGAGGTCGTCCATGACGGCGATCAGGTTGCGCAGGCCGGCCTCCCGGAGGAGCCGCAGCACGTCGAGGGTGACGTCGGGGGTCACGCCCGGGTGGCCGTCACGGTCCCCGCCCACCCAGGTGCCGAAACGGATGGGACGGGCGTGGGCAGCCAGTCCGATGTTGCGGGCGCGCAGGTGGCCGGCCAGGTCGTCGAGCAGGTCGGGCACCACCGTCCGGAACAGCTCGTCGAGGTAGAAGATGACCGAGCGGGCCTCGTCGACGGGGGTGGGACGCTCGCGGCGCAGCTCGTCGGTCTGCCAGATGAGGTCGACGACCTCGGCGATCTCGCGGTCGGCGCGACGGCGGTCGTCCTCAGTGGCCCGGGGGTTGGCCCGCTGCTCGAGGAGGCGGGCGATCCGGCGCCGCTGGGTCAGGATCGACTGGCGTACGGCCTCGGTGGGGTGGGCGGTGAACACGAGCCGCAGCTCGAGGTTGGCGAGCGTGGCATCGAGCTCCTCGGGGGGCACGCCGGCCCGGTCGATGTCGTCGAGGGCCCGGGCCAGGTCGCCGCGGTCGTCGGCGTGGCTCAGCCGTTCGTCAGCCCGGTGGACCTGCTCGGCGATGTTCGCCAGGTGGAAGTACGTCGAGAACGCCCGCACCAGCAAGGTCGCGGTGCGCACGTCCACCCCGGCCAGCAGGTCGTCGAGGCCGGCGGCGCGCGAGGCGGCCGACGAACGGCGCGTCGCCTTGCTGAGCCGCCGGACCCGCTCGACCAGGTCGAGCAGTGCCTTCCCCTCGTGGCGGACGAGCGTCTCGCCCAGCAGCTCCCCGAGGAACCGGATGTCCCGCCGGAGGGCGGCGCCGCGAAAAGGGGGCGCCGGGGCATGATCGGCGGGGGCGATCACCGTCGGGTCAGTAGCCCCGCTCGTTCCATTCGTCGAGGTGGGGTGCCTCGGCGCCGATGGTGGTCGAGCCGCCGTGGCCGGTGTTGACGGCGGTGTCGGGCGGCAGCACGAGCAGCTTGGAGCGGACGCTCTCGATGATCTGCGCGAAGTCGCTGAAGCTGCGGCTGGTGTTGCCCGGCCCGCCCTTGAACAGGGTGTCACCGCTGAACAGGGTGCGGCCCGCCGGGTCGTGGAAGCAGCAGCCGCCCGGGCTGTGGCCCGGCGTGTGGAGCGTGGTCAGCTCGACGCCGCCTGCGGTCAGGGGCAGGCCGTCGTCCAGCCACCGGCCGGGGTTGGCGCCCGCGTACACCTGGTGCCACAGCATGAGGTCGTCGGGGTGGAGGTAGACGGGCGGGTCGCCGACCTCCTCGGCCAGCGGGAGGGCGGCGTTGATGTGGTCGTTGTGGCCGTGGGTCAGGACGATGGCAGTGACCCGCCGGCCCCGGATGGCGTCGAGGATGGGGCCCACCTCGTGGGCCGCGTCCACGACCAGCACCTCGTCGTCGTTGCCGACGAGCCAGACGTTGTTCTCGACCTCCCACTCCTGGTTGTCGAGAGCGAAGATCCCGGCCGTGACGACCCGCCCGACGGCCACCTAGGCGTCACCCTCGTCGAAGACCACGACGGAACGGAGGACCTCGCCCCGCTCCATGCGGTGGAACGCCTCTTCCACGCCGCCGAGGGGGATGGTCTCGGACACGAACCGGTTCAGCGGCAGCCGGCCATGGAGGTAGAGGTCGATGAGCATGGGGAAGTCGCGGGACGGCAGACAGTCGCCGTACCAGCTCGGCTTCAGCCGCCCGCCCCGTCCGAAGAACTCGATCATGGGCAGGTCGATCCGCATGTCCGGGCTGGGGACGCCGACCTGGACGAGGGTGCCGGCCAGATCCCTCGCGTGAAAAGCCTGCTCCATGACCTTGGGGTGCCCGACGGCCTCGACGCACACGTCGGCCCCGAACCCGTCGGTGATCTGGCGCACCGCCTCGACGGGGTCCTCCTCGGCGGCGTTGACGGTATGGGTGGCGCCGAACTCCCGCGCCCACTCCAGCTTCTTGGCCACCCGGTCGATGGCGATGATCTTGGTGGCACCGGCCAGGCGGGCCCCGGCGATGGCGGCGTCGCCTACGCCCCCGCAGCCGAACACGGCCACCGAGTCGCCCCGGCCGATCTCCCCCGTGTACATGGCGGCGCCAAGGCCGGCCATGACGCCGCACCCCAGGAGGCCGGCGACTTCGGGCGGGGCGGCGGCGTCGACGGGCGTGCACTGCCCGGCCGCGACCAGGGTGCGTTCGGCAAAGGCGCCGATGCCGAGGGCGGGCGTCAGCGGCGTTCCGTCGGTCAGCGTCATCTTCTGAGTGGCGTTGTGGGTATTGAAGCAGTACCACGGACGCCCTCGCCGGCACGACCGGCACTCGCCGCACACCGCCCGCCAGTTGAGGACGACAAAGTCGCCCGGCTTGGGGCTGGTGACATCGGGCCCGACCACCTCCACGATCCCGGCCGCCTCGTGGCCCAGCAGGAACGGGAAGGCGTCGTTGATGGCCCCCTCCCGGTAGTGGAGGTCGGTGTGGCACACGCCGCACGCCTGGACACGGACCAGGGCCTCGCCCGGACCGGGGTCGCGAACGAGGATCGACTCGATCCCCACCGGCTTCCCCTTCTCCTTGGCCACCACCGCCCGCACCTCGTGCGCCATCGCGCCAACCTCCTTGTGCCGCTCGCCAGACTAGGTGGCTGGTATCAAGGCCCTCTTTCGGCGGCCGACCGCCCCGTTGGAGCTTCGGCTGCAACGCACGAGGGCTGGCCATTGGTAGGTCGGCGAGCGACCGCCACCGGTCGCCGCTCACGACGATGACTTCGAGCAGCGCAAGCGACTCGTCGGTGCAGGCCTCCGCGAGCGCCTCGACGGCGGCCAGTTCTGACTTGGTCGGTGCCGTTGACCGGGCCGGCTCACAGACGACCAGCACGACCGATGCCGCTCCGCACTCGAGGGCCGGCCCGATCAGCGGCCACGGGCCTTCGACAAGCCGGTCGAGACCGCCCGTCGGGTTCGACAGGCAGTGGAACACCTGGTCGCCGTCGAGGTGGAGGATCACGATCTCGTGCTGGTTGCCCAGGTAGCACAACCGCGCCCAGGCCATGACCTCCCCCGGCGTTCCGCATGGGCGTGCCGTCGTCCTCGTTGTCGTCCGGCACCGCCCGCAACCGTCGCCCAAGGGCCATCCCCGCTCCTTCCCGTCGTCCAGAAAACACCGAGGGGAAGCGGCGACTTCAAGCTAGCGAGGGCCTACGACACCTACGGTGAAGCCGTGGACGACCACGCCGCCCAGCTGCACAACGTCACCGTCTATGTAGCTCGGGAGCAGTTCGACGAGATGCGCGACTTCTACGCCCGACGCCTCGGACTCCCGGTGGTGTTCGAGGAGGCCGGCCACCTCTGCTGCTTCGCGGCCGGCCGCGACCTGGCCATCTGCATCCACGAAGCTGAGCCCGGACATCGGGCTGGGGCCCGGGAGCTTTTCCTCTGGATCGACGATCAGGATGACGGCCCCGAAGTCCACCTCGTCGATCCCGTCGGCAATCAGGTGCGACTACACGGCCGGCGCGACTGACTAGAGCGGCGGTTCATTGAAGTACACCCAGCGCGCGTCGAGGCGCTCGCCGCCTACGTCCGCCGGCCGAGCTCCGACCCCGGGCGTGTGCCAGGGCTACCCTGTCGGCTCTCGTCGCCTCCAGGAGGGAGTTGCATGAGCGTCACCGCGTACGTGCTCGTTCAGACCGAAGTCGGGAAGGCCGCCCAGGTGGCGGACGAAGTCGGCAAGATCGACGGCGTGGTCTCAGCTGAGGACGTGACGGGCCCCTACGACGTCATCGTGCGCGCCGAGGCGGACAGCATGGACGACCTGGGCCGGCTGGTGGTCAGCCGCGTCCAACTCATCGACGGCATCACCCGCACCCTCACCTGCCCGGTCGTCCACCTCTAGCCTTCACACCTGGCCCACCAGCATGGCCCGGATGCCGAGGCCCATGATGAAGAAGCCGCCGAGGCCGTAGAGCAGGTAGAGCCGGTGGCGCATCTGGTGGCGGTACGAGTAGATGATGCCCACCGCGATGATGGCCAGGAACCCGTAGAACATGTGGAACTGGGGCGCGACGAGTCCCTGTCCGGCCACCAGCCCGACGCCCAGCGCGACCTGCACGAACACCGACAGTTCGGCGAAGGCGGTGAACCACCACAGGGCACGGGTCCGCAGCGACAGCCACCGGAGCGCGCCCAATGACCACAGTCCCGCCATGCCGTTGCCGATGATCACCACCCACGACCATCCCTCATGGATGGCGAGCAGTGTCGCGATCAAAGGCCCTCGAACAGGTCGGTCTCCTCAATCGCCGGACGTTCGTCGAGCCGGATGTACTCCTCGAGGCCGAAGGACACAGCGAAACGCTCGGGCGGCATGGCCAGGAAGAACGACGTCTCGCTGATCTGGCTGGCGTGGGCGGCCATGGCGCGACGCTTGTGGTCGAGGAAGACCGAGACGTCGACGCGGGTCGTGATGCGGTCCCCGCTCACGCCCAGCTTGAAGTTGTCGATGTCCAGGTCGCCGGGAAGATCGTCCTCGCCCGCCTCCTGAGCCTCCTTGAACAGCCGCCGGATGCGGTCCTGGTCGACGGTGGACATGTAGACGCGGGGCGTCCCCGCCAGCTCGGCGGCCCGGGCACCCACCCGGTGCACCTGCACGTGGTCGGGGTGGCCGTACACGCCCCACTCGTCGTAGATGGTGAAGACGTCGGCCTGCTCCTCCTCCAAGATGTCGGCCAGGCGGCGGGCCGCCTCCTCGACGTCGGCCTGCCAGAAGGACTCGGGGGCGTCGTTCTCGGGGGTGCCGTCCATGCCCGAGTCGACGTAGTCCAAGAACGCGACCCGCTGGACGCCCAGCACCTCGGCCGCGGCGTGCGTCTCCTGCTCCCGGCGCTGCCACAGCTCCTCGCCGGGGCCGAGGAAGCCGTCGTCCACCTCGCCGTGCTCGCCCCTCGTCGCCACCACCAGGACCACCCGGTGGCCGTCACGGGCGGCCTTGGCCATCGTGCCTCCCATGGCGATGGCTTCGTCGTCGGGGTGCGCGTGGAAGACCACGAGCGTGCGGGGCGTCATGGGCGCCGACGCTAGATCCTGGCCGGGCCCTTGGTGAAGCCCGGGCTGGAGCAGGCCCCGCCTATCGTCTGGCGCCGTGCCCCTCCCCGACGGCTTCCGGTTCGGCGTGGCCACGTCGGGGTTCCAGATCGAAGGCGGGTACAACGGGCCGGGCCAGCCCGCCAACAACTGGCGGGACTGGGAGCGCAGCGGGCGGGCGGCCGAGCCCGCCGGCGCCGCCCTCGACTTCTGGAACCGGTACGAGGACGTGCTCGACCGGGCGGTGGCAGCCGGCTGCCAGGCGTTCCGGCTGTCCGTGGAGTGGGCCCGGTGCGAACCGTCGCCCGGCCACTACGACGAGGAGGCGTTCGCCCGCTACCGGGCCATCCTCGACGCCTGCCACGCTCGGGACATGGAGCCCGTCGTCACCCTCCACCACTTCACCCACCCGGCCTGGTTGGGGCCGGACCTGTGGCTCGACCTGCGGTCGCCCGACCGGTTCGCGGCGTGGGCGGCGGCGGCCGCGGAACGGCTGGGGGATCGGTGCCGGAACTGGTTCACCATCAACGAGGTCAACGCTGTGGCCTTCCAGACGTACTTCACGGCTGCCCTGCCGCCGGGCCGCCTCGGACGCACCGGCGACGTGGTCCGGGCCCTCGCCCACCTCCTGGCCGGCCACGTCCTCGCGTACCGGGCCATCCACCGCCGCCAGCCCGACGCCGTGGTCTCGACCAACAACCACGCCCTGTCCGTCTACGAGCTGGACCCGCTCCTGATCGACCTCCTCCTGGGCCGTTCCCACGGCGTCGAACGGGCCGACCTGCGGGACTGGCTGGCCGAGCGCCGCCACCGCTACCACGGCGGGCTGCCCGCTCCGAGCCGGCTGGAGCGGGCCCAGCGGACCGTGGCCGCCAGCATCCTGCGCTTCGACCAGCCCTTCGCCCGAGCGGTGACCGAGCTGTACCAGGGCCCCGACGAGCGGCCCATCGACGTCATCCTCCTCAACTACTACGACCCCGTCACCGCCAACCGGGTCTGGCTGCCGGGCCGCCGCACCGTCGGGGGTCGCAACTGGTCGCCGTTCCGCCAGCTCACCGACTCCGCCGTCAACCCCGAGGGGCTGACCCGCTACTGCCGGCTCAACCACGAGCCCGGCCTCGAAATGTGGCTGGCCGAGAACGGCCTGTGCAACCGGGTGCGGAGCAGCGTCACCTACGGGCGGCGCGACGGCTGGGACCGGGCCCGGTACCTGCGGGCCAACCTGGCCGCCGTCGAGGCCGCCGTACAGGAGGGTCTCCCCGTCACCCGGTACTTCCACTGGACGCTGGCCGACAGCTACGAGTGGGGGACGTACGAGCACCGGTTCGGCCTCTACCGGGTCGACCAGATGGACGGGGCACCGGTCTGGAGCGACGTCGACGCCTTCGGAGGCGATGCCGCCGGCGCCTACCGCCGCCTGGCCGAGTCCCTGCGCCGGGCCCAGCCGCTGCCGGTGGCGCCGTGACCGGCCGCGAGCCGCCGGTCGTCCTCGTCGACCCCCTCACGGGGGCCCCGGTGATCATCACCGCCAGCCGCCAGCACCGGCCCAACGAGGGACCGGGGGCGATGGTGACACGGGCGGCCGGCGCGGCTACGGGCTGCCCGTTCTGCCCCGGCGGGCTGGAGGCGCCCGAGCACTACGACGTGCGGTGGTTCGTCAACCGGTGGCCGGCCATGGACGGCGACCGGTGCGAGGTCATCCTCTACACCCCCGACCACAACGCCTCGTTCGCCGGCCTGGGGCAGGACGGCGCCCGCAGGGTGGTCGACCTGTGGGCCGACCGGACGGCCGCCCTCGGCGCCCGCACTGACGTGGGCTACGTCCTGATCTTCGAGAACCGGGGCGCCCAGGTGGGGGCAACCATCGCCCATCCCCACGGCCAGATCTACGCCTTCGCCGGCGTGCCACCCGTGCCCACCCGGGAGCTGTCCGCCACCCCGTGCCCCCTCTGCGCCGAGACGGCCGAGAACCGGCTGGTGGCCGAGGCCCCCGGCTGGCGGGCATGGGTCCCGGCCGCCGCGGCCTGGCCGTTCGCCATCACGGTGGCGCCCGTCGACCACCGGCCCGACCTCCCGTCCCTGGCCGACGACGAGCGCGACGCCCTGGCCGCCCTGCTGGTGGACGTGCTGGGCCGGCTCGACCGCCTGTTCGACGCCCCCATGCCCTACTTCCTGTGGATCCACCAGCGGCCCACCGACGGCCAGCCGTGGCCGAACGCCCACCTGCACGTGGAGATCTGCCCGCTCTACCGGGCCCCGGGCACGCCAAGGTTCGTGGCCTCCGGCGAACTGGGCAGCGGCATCTTCTTCAACCCCGTCGCCCCCGATGAGGCAGCCCGCCGCCTCCGGGACGCGGAGGCTTAGCTCAAAGCCGGTCGAGCAGTTGGGCCTTCTTGGCCTCGAACTCGGCCTGGGAGATGACGCCGCGCTGGCGCAGTTCCTCAAGCTTCTCGATCTGCTCGAGCGGCGAGAGCACGGTCTCGCGGCGGCCAGCGATGCGGTCGGCGTCCCGGGCCTGGGCCGCCTCGATCTCGCGGTGGATGATGTTCTGCACCCGTTCGGGGTGGGCGATGTGGTCGAACGGCTGCTGGCCCCGCTCCCCCGCCGACTCGATGAGCAGGTCGCCGGCGCCCAGGATGCGGTGGATGAGGGTGCGGTGGAAGCTGACGTCGTTGAGCCGCTCCAGCGGGATCTCCTGGCCCCGCTTGGCGAACACCCCGTGGCGGTAGATCAGCCGGTCGGTCGTGACCACGAAGTTGGTCGTGACCCAGCGGGCCCAGCGGGCGAAGCACCAGATCAGGGCGGCCAGCACGATGACCAGAGCGGCCAGGCGCACGGCGTCAGGCAGGTCCCACACGGCGGCCAGCACGGCGAGGACCAGAGCGCCGACGAGGGCGGTGACGGGCCCGGCAAAGTACGACCAGTGGGGCCGCATGTCGAGGACGATCTCCTCGTTCTCGTTGAGGAACTTGCGGGGGAACGCCACGCTCCCAGGCTACCGGTAGACCTTGCGCCGGAAGATCGAATCGTGGGAGCTGACGCGGTCGAGGAACAGGCGCCCGTCGAGGTGGTCGAGTTCGTGCAGGACGGCCCGAGCCTCGAAGGCGTCGGCCTCAACCACCCGGACGTCCCCCGCCGGTGTCAGCCCCCGGACGACGACCGTGCTGGCCCTGGCCACGTCGCCGGTCAGGTTCGGCACGCTCAGGCAACCCTCGCGGGCCAGGACCGGTGAGTGGGCGGCCACCAGCTCGGGGTCGAACAGGACCAGCTCGCCGTGGCACGACTGCGCCTTCTTGTGACCGGTCACGTCGATCACGAACGCCCGCAGACCCACCCCGATCTGCGGCGCGGCGAGGCCGACGCACGCAGGCCGGGAGCGCATGGTGTCGACCAGGTCGACGGCCAGGGCCCGGGCCGCGTCGTCGATGCCCCCCACGGGCGCCGACGGCCGCTTCAGGCGCGCGTCGGGCAGCACGAGGACGGGCCGGACCGCCACCTGACTAGATGACTGCGGATCTTTGCTCCAGCCGCTTCGCGGCTGGGCGGCCGACTACCCGTGACCTGCATGTTTGCGTCCGCGGCCGAGCCGTCGGCCGCCGAACGAGGCCTCGATCAGCAGTCATCTACAGGATGTCGGCTTCGGACGGGTGGAGGCTGCAGTCGACGCCCAGGTCGCCGGCGAGGGCCTCCAGGCGTCGCTGCAGGTCGGCCGCCTCCACGCCGGCCGGGATGGTGACGTCGAGGAGCATGGCGTAGACGGGCTGGGCCGGGTCGCCGATCACGCGGGTCGTGAGGTCGACGATGTTGACGCTTAGGTCGGCCAGCAGCGAGGCCACGCCGTAGACGATCCCGGGGCGGTCGGCGCCGTAGACCGACACCGTCCACTCCTCTCCTTCGGGAGGCGCCGCCACCTCTTCTTCGATGGGGCGGACCGTCACGACCAGGCCGAGCTTGGCAGCCGGGTCGGCCAGCGAGGCCTCGAGCTCGGCGGCGTCGACGCCGGCCGGGACGGCTACCACCAGCATCATGGCGAAGTGGCCGCGCAGGATCGTCATCGACGTGTCTTCCAGGTTGCAGCCGTGGTCGACCATGACTCTTGTCACGGCGGCCACGATCCCGGGCCGGTCGAGCCCGACGGCGGTGACGGCCACGTGGCCTCCGGCGGTCAAGCGAACAGGCGCAGCTGGCAGAGGCGGCCTACGGCATCGTCCCACGACCACAGGCGGCGGGCGCGGGCCAGCTCGTAGTCGGCGTTGTAGGGACGGTCGAGCAGCCAGGACTCGCACACCTCGGCCAGCTGCTCGGCTTCGTGGGGATTGTCTTCCACCGTCACGGTCACGCCCAGCCGGGCCGCCACCTCGGACTTGTGGCCCACGTCGGTGTGGTGGACGCCGTCGAGGTCGAGGCCGTGGCGGGCGAGCCATTCAAGGGTCACGTCGGCCAGGTAGGAAGGGCGGGCGGTGATGCCCACGACCCGCCACCCCGCCTTCTTCAGCTTGCCCACGCCCCACGCCGCGCTCTCGCAGGGCGGCGCGGCGTCGTAGAGGAGCGGGTCGGCGAACAGCTCGTCGAGGAACGAGCGGAAGGGGGCCTCGGGGACGCCGAGCCGGAGAAGGCGCAGGTCATAGGTGCGCCACGTGTCGGGGTGGCTCAGGACGCCGAAGCGGTCGGCGATGCGCCCGGCCACGCCTGGGCCCAGGTCGCACACCACACCGTCGAGGTCGAGCCCGATGAGCATGCCCCTGAGGTTACCGAGGCCGTACGACAGTTCGTCTTGACGGGCGGCGTGGGGAGGCGCATAGTCGGCAAGTCGGAAGTTTCGAGTTCAGGGCTTGACGAGATGGGCGACCTCAGGTCGCATTCTCCAAGTCAGGAGCGAGTGGCTGCCGGCAGTGAGTCGCAACTCATTGAGGAGCGGCCACAAGGTCGGCCCCGAGAAGTCGGAGAGCTTCAGCTCAATGGCTACTCGGGGCCGCTCTCCATTTCCCGGGCTGTTTGGGGCTGTTTCGGGCCACACTGTCCCCGTGGGTTCCCGGGTCACGTGGCGCCTCGTGGTGCCGGCCAAGTGGGGCCGCCGCGGCGATCCGTCGTGGCTGCCGGCCGTCGGTGCCGATGCCTGGCGGAAACTCTTCGCCTCCGAGGACATGGCCGGCCAGGTGCTCCGCGACCAGGGTCGCTCCCTCCCCTGGCGGGTTGCCTCGGAGGCGAGCTCGCTGCTGGCCAGCGTCCTCGGGCACTACCGGGTGCAGCTGCGGGTCGCCGAGGACGTGGCCGCCGGGTGCGAGCGGTCCGGCCAACACCTAGCTGCCCTGGCCGCGGCGAGCGCCGGCTGCGAGGCGCCCACCCGCACCCACCCGCCCGGCCCGTGGCGGGTTTCGGCAAGGCTCGACGGAACGGTCGGGCCTGTCGCCGGCCACCCCTCGGTGGACGGGGCCGAGGGCGACGCAGCAGCCCGGCGCGCCGGCGCGCCCAGCCTCGTCTGCTGGGCCGAACCCGGCCTCTCGGACGTCGACCCGGCGGCGGCCGCCGTTCCCGGCTGGGAGCCCAGGGTCGAGCGCGAGACGCGCTGGGCCGCGTTCGCCGTCGAGGAGGCAGTGGCCGCCCTCTGCGCCGCGCCGGGGCTGGGACTGACGGGGCCCGACGTGCTCGACGTCCGCCTGCTCTGCATGCTGGGCGACGCCAGCTGGCGGTGCATCCACGAATACCGCAACCTCATGGCCGCGGTGTGGACCGACCTGGAGCGGTGCCCGTTCACGGCCCGGCACGAAGACGAGGCGGCCGCGGCGATCGAGGCGTCGAACCAGGCCGGTGCCGCCACCGGGCCGCTCCGGTGGCGGCACGTGGTCCTCGCCGGCGACCGGCCCACCGAGTTGTCGGTGCACGACACGTGGAGGCACGCGGCCGCATCCGTCGCCGTGGCCCGCGCCACCGACGACGCCGGCATCTACTGGGCCGAGCCCGTGCTCGCCTGACCGTCACCGCGGTCGGACACCCAGCCGGACCATCCACCCTTCTGTCCTACCCCGTCGGTACGGTCCGCGGGTATGGGTGGCGCTGGCGACTCCGACCTGCTGCACGGGCTCAACCCGTCGCAGCGGCACGCGGTCACGAGCGAGGCCGCGCCGCTGTGCATCCTGGCCGGGGCGGGTTCGGGCAAGACCCGCGTCCTGACCCGCCGCATCGCGTGGCGGGTGGCGGGCCGCGGCGCCGATCCCCGCCACGTCCTGGCCCTGACATTCACCCGGCGCGCCGCCGGCGAGCTGGGCAACCGCCTGGGCCAGCTTGGTGTGCGCGACCGGGTGGCGGCGGGCACGTTCCACGCCGTGGCCTACGCCCAGCTGCGACGGCGGTGGGGCGCCGGGCCTGCGTGGCCCGAACGCAGTGGTCACTCGGAGCGGGCGCCCGCTGTGCTCGACCGCAAGGTCCGGATCCTGGGCCTGCTGATGCCCCGGAGGGCCGACTCGGGGCTGCAGCCCGCCGACATCGCGGCCGAGATCGAGTGGGCCAAGGCCCGCATGGTGCCGCCCGAGCGGTACGAGGGCGAGGTGGTGGCGGCGGGCCGGCGCACGCCCCTGCCCGCGGCCGAGGTC
Organism: Acidimicrobiales bacterium; assembly: GCA_050742295.1. Taxonomy (GTDB): domain Bacteria; phylum Actinomycetota; class Acidimicrobiia; order Acidimicrobiales; family AC-14; genus JAHFUQ01. The sequence continues at coordinate 18,606 of JBOGID010000551.1, forward strand.
GCGACCCTCTACGAGCAGTACGAGGCGGAGAAGCGGCGGAAGGGCTACATCGACTTCGACGACATCCTACAGCTGTGCGCCGACGCCATCGAGGGCGATCCCGAGTTCGCAGCCACGCAGCGGTGGCGGTTCCGCCACCTGTTCGTCGACGAATTCCAAGACGTCAACCCCGTCCAGTTCCGCCTGCTGGAGGCGTGGCGGGGCGGGCGCAACGACCTGTGCGTGGTCGGCGACCCCAACCAGGCGATCTACGCCTGGAACGGGGCCGACCCGTCCTATCTCACCGGTTTCCCGCACCGGCACCCGGGCGCCGCCGTCGTCCATCTCGACGACAACTACCGCTCCTCGCCCCAGGTGCTCGCCGTTGCCAACGCCGTCATCGGCGGGCGCCACCGGCTGCGGGCGCACGAGCCAGACGGGCCACTCCCGACTGTCACCTCCTATCCCACTGACCGGGAGGAGGCAGCCGGGGTGGCCCGGGCCGTGCGACGCCGCCACGGGGCCGGCAAGCCGTGGTCCGACCACGCCGTGCTCACCCGCACCCACGCCCAGCTCGTGCTGTTCGAGGAGGCCTTCCACAGCGCCGGCATCCCGTTCCGGGTGCGGGGCTCGGTGCGGTTCCTCAGCCAGCCCGAGATCCGCGACGCCCTGCGCCACATCGGGCGCCTGCCGCCGTCGACGCCGCTGGAGGAGGCCGTCCCCGACGTG
>JBOGID010000552.1:0-21973 GCA_050742295.1 Acidimicrobiales bacterium
CGTCGATGCCGGCCATCAGCATCGCGGAGAACGCGAGGTATGGGTTGCTCGCCGGGTCGGGCACCCGAAACTCGATGCGCTTGGCCTTCGGCGAGGTGCCGGTGACCGGGATGCGCACTGCGGCAGAGCGGTTCCGCTGGCTGTAGACGAGGTTGACCGGCGCCTCGAAGCCCGGGACGAGCCGCCGGTAGCTGTTCGTTGTCGGGTTCGTGAACGCGAGCAGCGACGGGGCGTGGAACAGGAGGCCGCCGATGTACCAGCGGCCGATGTCCGACAGGCCGGCGTAGCCGCTCTCGGAGTAGAACAGCGGCGTGTCGCCGCTCCACAGCGACTGGTGCGTGTGCATGCCCGACCCGTTGTCCTCGAACAGGGGCTTGGGCATGAACGTGACCGACTTGCCGAACGCCTTGGCCACGTTCTTCACCACGTACTTGAACGTGACGAGCTTGTCACCCATGTTCAGCAGGGTGTCGAAGCGCATGCCGATCTCGCCCTGACCGCCCGACGCCACCTCGTGGTGGTGCAGTTCGACGGGGATGCCGAGCGCGATCAAGGTTGCGGCGATCTCCGACCGCAGGTCCTGGTAGTGGTCCATGGGCGGGACCGGGAAGTAGCCCTCCTTGGTGCGGGGCTTGTACCCGAGGTTCGGCCCCTCGTCGCGGCCGGTGTTCCACGTGCCCTCGACGGAGTCGACGAGGTGCATCGACGCGTTCCCCTTGTAGAAGAACTGCACGTTGTCGAAGATGAAGAACTCGGGCTCGGGCCCGAAGTAGGCCTTGTCGCCGATCCCGGTCGAGGTGAGGTAGGCCTCGGCCTTCTTGGCCACGTAGCGCGGGTCACGGCTGTAGGGCTCCCCCGTGACTGGGTCGTGCACGAAGCAGTGGATGTTCATCGTCTTCCGCGTGCGGAAGGGGTCGACGTACGCGGTGTGCGGGTCCGGGAGCAGGATCATGTCCGACTCCTGGATCTGCTGGAACCCGCGGATCGACGAGCCGTCGAAGCCGTGCCCGTCGGTGAACACGTCCTCGGTCATCTGCGTCGCGGGGACGCTCACGTGCTGCACCAGGCCAGGCAGATCACAGAAGGCGGTAGTCGACGAACTCGACGTTCTCGTCCTTCAGCAGCTTCAGAACGTCGGCCGGGCTGCGTTCCTGCACATTCCCTCCTCGGGGGTCCGAAAATCGCCGCACACCATCGCCGCATGCCGTTTCCCATCCGTTGCACCTACATGAACGGCGTGTGAACTGGGCAGAGGCCCCCGGATCGGCTGCCAAGATACGGGCGGGCGCGACCGGCGCGCCCTGGTCGGAGGGTGCATGGAACGCCAGCAGGACTACGTGCTGCGGTCGGTGGAGGAGCGGGGCATCCGCTTCATCCGGCTGTGGTTCACCGACGTGCTGGGACAGATCAAGTCGATCAACATCGTCCCCGGAGAGCTGGAGACGGCCCTCGAGGAGGGGCTGGGGTTCGACGGGTCGGCCATCGACGGGTTCAGCCGCATCCAGGAATCGGACATGTTGCTCATGCCCGACCCCAACACCTTCGAGCTGCTGCCGTGGCGGGGCGAGGACGCGCCCGTCGCCCGCATGTTCTGCGACATCACCAACCTGGACGGGTCGCCGTTCGAGGGCGACCCCCGCCACGTGCTGCGCCGGAACGTCCTCAAGGCTCGTGACAAGGGGTTCTCGTTCTACGTGGGCCCAGACATTGAGTTCTTCTACTTCAAGACGGTGGACGGCCAGCCCGCGCCGCAGCCCATCGACACCGGTTCGTACTTCGACCTGACGACGAACGACGTGGCGACCGACCTGCGCAAGAAGACCATCCTGGCCCTGGAGGCGATGGGCATCCCCGTCCGGTACTCACACCACGAGGACGCGCCGGGCCAGCACGAGATCGACCTGCGCTACACGGACGCGCTGACGATGGCCGACAACATCATGACGTTCAAGCTGGTCGTGAAGGAGGTGGCCCTCGAGCGGGGTGTCTACGCCACCTTCATGCCCAAGCCGCTGGCGGGCGTGCAGGGGTCGGGGATGCACACCCACTTCTCGCTGTTCGAGGGGGACCGCAACGCCTTCTTCGACGCCGACGACGAGCACCACCTGTCGTCGGTGGCAAAGGGGTTCATCGCCGGGCTGCTGCACCACGCCAAGGAGATCACCGCCGTCACCAACCAGTGGGTGAACTCGTACAAGCGGCTGGTCGTGGGGTTCGAGGCGCCTGTGTACGTGGCGTGGGCCCGCAACAACCGGTCGGCGCTCGTGCGGGTGCCCGGCTCCAAGAAGGGGAAGTCGTCCTCGACGCGCATCGAGTTCCGTTCGCCCGACCCCGCGTGCAACCCCTACCTGGCCTTCGCCGTCGTGCTCGGGGCAGGGCTGCAGGGGATCGAGAAGGGCTACTCGCTCCCCGACGAGCTGACCGCCAACCTGTACGAGATGACACCGGCGGAGCGCATGGCCGAAGGGGTGGAGGCGCTGCCCGGGTCGCTGGACGAGGCCATCGCCTGCATGGAGCGCTCCGACCTGGTGGCGGACACGCTGGGTGAGCACGTGTTCGAGTGGTTCATCCGCAACAAGCGGGCCGAGTGGGACCAGTACCGGACCCAGATCACCCCCTTCGAGATCGACCGTTATCTCGGGAACCTGTAGCCGCCGTGGAACCGCTCTTGGTGTACCCGGAACCGCCTCCGGCGGCGCTGGCGCAGAGCCTCGACCTGGGTGGGTACCCGTGGGTCGCGGTGAAGGCGCCCTCGGACGTGGATGACCTGCAGCCCGACGACGGGTGGTCGGGCGGGGTGATCTGCGCCGACGTCGACCCCGAGGGGGCGTTCTCGCTGTGCCGGTCCCTGCGCCAGCGTGACCTCCCGCTCGAGCCGCTGCTGGTGGTGGTCGAGGGCGGCCAGCTCGGGGAGCTGGAGCTGCGCGAGGATCTGTTCGACGACTTCGTGGTGATGCCATTCCGGCCCGGCGAGATGGAGGCGCGGATCAAGCACCTGTTCTTCCGGACGGGGACGGGGACACGGCCGGAGCTGATCGAGCACGGGCCGTTGGTTTTGAACCTGGAGACGTACCAGGCCCTGATCGGCGGGCGTCCGCTCGACCTGACCTACATGGAGTACGAGCTGCTGAAGTTCCTGGCCACGCACCCCGGCAAGGTGTTCACCCGGGAGACGCTGCTGTCGCGGGTGTGGGGCTACGAGTACTACGGCGGCGCTCGCACGGTCGACGTCCACGTGCGGCGGTTGCGGGCGAAGCTGGGCGAGGAGCACGCCAACCTGATCCAGACGGTCCGGTCGGTGGGGTACCGTTTCGGCAAGTCCCGCTGGGGGTTCTGACGGGTCAGCCGAATGAGGGCTTCCCCAGGTACGCATAGGGGCCAGGCCCGATGGCCGGCGCCCCGGGCGAAGCGCACAGTTGCCTCATGATGACGCTGGCGATCCTGGGTGCGCTCCTCTGGTGGCTCTCGAGCGGGGAGTCGTGGTAATAGCGATCGCTCTGGCGTTGCTGGCGTTCAGCGCCGGGGCCGCCGTCGCCGCCGCCGTCGCCCTGCCGACCGCACGATCGCATCAGCGGGACGCCCGTAGCACGATCGCCCACATCGTTCTCGGCGTCGAACTGTCGGCCTTGCTGCTTCTCGGGCTCTGGACCTGGTGGTTCCTCAGCCAGATCCACATCGGCTGATCAACATGAACGCCCGGCGCCTGTTCGAGGTCGCCGTCGCCGTCGTGGGACTGGCGGCCATGTTCGGCCTCCTACTGGCCATCTTCCTCGGGTTCCTGCTCGGGGTCGGCTGACCTACCGGGGGATCGAGGTGTGCTTGAACTCGTTGAGGTCGGTCCAGCCGGTGACGAGGTCGAGGGCCCGTTCGACTGTGCGGCGGGCGAGGTCGGCGTCGCCGCGGGGGCGGTTCATGACCCGGATGAACACGGCCGATTCGTTGGCGATGACCGTCGGCACGCCGAACACCCGGTAGTCGGCCACGACCGCCTCGTGCTCCTTGCGGAACGTGGCCAGGGGCCAGCCCGCGTCGACCTCGGCGAACACCTCGTCGGGGTCGAGGCCGGCGCCGCCCACGGCCTTTCGCAGCACGGCCTCGTCCCGCAGGTCGCCGCCCTCGTCGTGGCGGCCCGCGAACAGGGCCCGGTGGACGGACAGGAAGCGGTCGGGCCACTTGTCACGCACGGCCACCCCCACTTGGCCGGCCAGCAGGCTGCGGCACACCGTGGGGTTGTCCCAGGCGTCGACGTCGCCCTCGTCGACGTGCACCTGGTCCAACGAGAACGGCACGAACCGCACGTCCCAGCCGGCACCGCCCTCCAGGCCGTCGAGCACGTGTTCGCAGAAGTTGCGGGCGAACGGGCAGCGGTAGTCCCACGTGACCGAGAACGAGAGCGGCGACGTCATGGCTTTCCTCCTACCCAGGCCCAAGCCTCGATCTCGAACAGCGCACCCAAGGGCAGGCCGGCCACGGCCACCGTGGCCCGGGCCGGGCGGTGGTCGCCGAAGAACTCCACGTAGAGGTCGTTCATGGCCGGGTAGTCGCTGATGTGGCGCAGGAAGACGGTCGTCTTGACCACGTCGGTCACCGCTGCCCCCTCGCCCTCGACCAGGCCCCGCAGATTGGCAAGGGCCTGGCGGACCTCGGCGGCGACGCCGCCGTCCACCAGCGCGCCGTCAGAGAGGCCGATCTGGCCGGAGATGACGAGCCAATCGCCGGCGCGAACGACCGGCGTGTACGGCCCGACGGGCTTGCTCAGCGGATCGGAGGCTTAGGAGCGTGGTCGAATTCGCGTTCGGCGCTTCGCGCCGAGGCGACCGACCTACCCTGAACCAGTACGCGTGCGTCACAGCGTCGCCTCCAACACGGCGGTCGGCCGCCGAACGAGGGCTCTCCGACCACGCTCCTAGGAGAACGAGGAGCCGCACCCGCACGTGCGGGTGGCGTTGGGGTTGTTGATGGCGAACCCGGCGCCCTGCAGCCCGTCCTTGTAGTCCAGCGACGCACCCCGGAGGTGGGGGACGCTGGCCGAGTCGACCACGACCCGGACCCCGCCAGCCTCGCTCAGGCTGTCGTCGGCTGCGAACTCGCTGTCGAAGAACATCTCGTAGCTGAAGCCCGAGCACCCACCGGGGCGGACGGCCACGCGGAGCGCGAGCTCCGGGTTTCCCTCAGCGGCGATGAGTTCCTTGACCTTGACCGCAGCAGTGTCGCTCAGATTGAGGATCTGCTCGTGCTGGGTGATGGTGATTGGCTCGCTCACGCTCATGTCGGGCTTCCTCCTCGAACTCTTACGACTATCAGTTTACCGGACCGACAGCTCGACCTGGCACGGGTCGCGGTCGGCAAGCGTCCTAAAACGTTCAACGCTGGCGCCGCCGATCTCTTCCACAAAACCCTCGATCAGCCCCCGGTGGAGGTTGCAGACCAGGTCAGGGTGGCTCTCAGCCAGTTCCTGGTAGGGGCAGTGGGTGAAGGCGATAGTGGCCAGATCACCCTCGGTGGCGACCGCGGGGTCAAACCCGAGCTCGGCCAGGGCGCCCGTCAGGGCGGCCACACAGCCCTTGCGGGGCGCCCGGGAAGCCCGTTCGCGCCCTTCCGCCCGTGCCGCCACTGCCGCCGCCTCCGGCGAGATGCCGGCGTTCAACGCCGCCTGCACCAGCATGTGGGCGAGGGTCGGGTAGGCGGGCGGCTCGAAGCCCAGCGAGGGGGCGCCGTCGGCCAGCGAGTAGCGGTGCTGCGGCCGGCCCACGCTCCCCCGGTTGTCGACCTCGACGGCAAGCAGGCCGACCTCCCGCATCCGCTCCAGGTGAGGCCGCACGGTGTTGGGGTGCAGGCCCAGCGTGTCGGCGATCTCCGACGTCGAACGGGGCGCCTGCGAGCGGGCCAGCTCCAGGTAGATGGCGTAGCGGGTGTTGTCGCCCAGCGCCTTCAGGATGGCCAGGCGCACGGCACCCGTAGAGGCGGCGTCACCCGCGTACGCAAAATCGTCCGCTGGTGCCGTCTCTTCAACCACGACTTCGCATATTACCGGCGCACCCCGGTAAAATCCAACCGTGCCCACGGAAGCGGAGGTGATCGGAACCCTCCGGGGCGTCATCGATCCCGAGTTGGGGTCCGACATCGTCGACCTCGGCATGGTCCAGGGCGTCGAGATCGGCGAGGACGGAGCCGTGCGGGTCAAGGTCGCCCTCACCATCGCCGGTTGCCCCCTGCGCACCCAGATCCGCCAGGACGTGGAGTCCAAGCTGAGGGCCGTCCCCGGCGTGTCCGACGTCCACGTCGACTTCGGCGAGATGACCCAGGCCCAGCGTTCGGACGTCATGCAGCGGGCGCGCCGCAAGGCCTCCGAGAACGCGCCGACCACCGAGGTCCCCCTGACCACCCGAATCATCGCCGTAGCCAGCGGCAAGGGCGGGGTCGGGAAGTCGAGCGTGACCGTCAACCTGGCCTCGGCCCTGGCCGCCCGAGGCCTGACGGTGGGTGTGCTCGACGCCGACATCTGGGGCTTCTCGGTGCCCCGCATGCTCGGGGTCAAGGGCCGCCTGGGCGCCAGCAGCGACCGCCGCCTGATCAAGCCCCACCACATCCCCGTGGGCACGTCGGGCGGCGAGGTCGAGGTCGTCAGCATGGGCCTGCTGGTCGACGACGAGGACATGGCGATCATGTGGCGGGGGCTGATGCTGGCCAAGGCCCTGGAGGAGTTCCTCCAGAAGGTGTCGTGGGGCCCGCTCGACTACCTCCTGCTCGACATGCCTCCGGGCACGGGCGACGTGCAGATGGCCCTCGGCCGGCTGTTGCCCCAGGCCCAGATGCTGATCGTGACCACGCCCGCGGTGGCGGCCCAGAAGGTCGCCGTGCGCGTCGCCGACATGGCCCGCCGCAGCTACCTTACCGTGCTGGGCGTGGTCGAGAACATGAGCGCGTTCACGTGCGAGCACGGCGAGCGCTACGCCCTGTTCGGGTCCGGGGGCGGCGCCACCCTCTCGGCCGACCTGGGCGTCCCCCTCGTCGGTCAGATCCCGCTGGAGCCGGCCGTGAGCGCCGCCAACGACGCCGGCACACCCCTGTCGGTGGCCGCGCCCGAGAGCGCCGCAGGAGCGGAGTTCGCCGCTATCGCCGCCCGCATCGCCGACGACCTGCTCCCTCCGGTGGACATGGGCGGCTGCACGGCCCGGGTCCTCGCCGCTGTCGATGCGGCCCTGGGGCCTGCCTCGACTACCAGTTCCTGACCGAGAACCGCCGGAACACGGTGGCCCGGATGAAGGAGCGAACAGGCGGCAGCAGCAGCAGGATGCCCAGCACGTCGGTCACGAAGCCCGGGCTCATCAGCAGGGCACCGGCGAACAGGATCATCACGCCGTCGGCCAGTTCCTTGGTCGGGACGTGGCCCGTCTCGATCTGCCGGCGGAACCGCCGCAGCACGCCGATCCCCTCCCGCTTCACCAGCCAGGCGCCGGCGAAGCTGATGATCAGCAGCAGGGCGATGGTGTTGAGGACGCCCAGAGCCTGACCGACCTGGATCAGCACGGCCAGCTCCACGATGGGCATCACGATGAAGACGACGATGAGCAGCGGGACCATCTCGCACTTCTCTAACACGGCGCTGGCCGTTCCGCTTCCCCCCGCCGGTACCCTGAACGGCCATGGCCCGCCGCCGCCGGTACTACCACGGTGGCGCGCTCAGCATGGTGATCATCTGCGCCACCCTGGCCATCGTCGTCTCGTTCGTCGCCACCTACGTCTGGGCATCGGTCGACGCCAATAGGGAACTGGCCGGGAGCGCGGGCCCGGCCGACACCACCCCCACCGCGCGCATCACGCTGGCCGACAACAACGGTGACGGTGACAACGAGACGACCACGAGCAAGGTGCCCGAGGTCCTGTCCGAGGACGACCTGGCCAAGAAGGTAGCGGCGTCGGTCCGGGCCGTGCTCACCCGCGACGAGGCGGGCCAGCCCGTGCAGGGCACGGCCTTCGTGGTCGGGTCGTTCAGCGGGCAGACCTACCTGCTCACCTCGTTCGACGTCGTGCGGGCCAGCACCAAGTCCCCCGGTCCCGGCATCCGCCTCGACGGCGGCCAGCAGGCCACCCTCTGGACCTGGCAGGAGGACCGCGACCTCGCCCTCCTCGTCATCCCCGGCAACATCGAGAGCCTGCCGTGGGCCAACCAGCCGCCCAGGCAGGGGACCAGGATCTGGGCCGGCGGCGCCGGCCAGCGGCTGACGGCGGGCGTCGTCGGGGCCGCGTCGGACACGGCCATCGACCACAACGTCTTCGTGGACGAGGTCCGCCAGGGCTCGCCCCTCGTGCTGAACACGGGCGAGGTGGTGGGGATGGCGTCCCGGATCTACAACCCGGGCGGGCGGGGGACAGACAGCCTCTTCATCGGCGTCCCCATCAAGGCCGCGTGCGAACGCATGCTCCGCTGCGGCGGCGGCAACACCCAACCGGGCCAGTCCAATGCCATCACGACCACGACGGCGCGCCGGTAACCCGAGCCGCGCTAGGTGGCTGGTGTCATTCGCGATCGGCGCTGCGCGCCGAGGCGGCCGACCTGCCCCTGACCAGCTCCTTTGCGTCACCGCAGGGCTTCCAACTGGGCGGCCGGCCGCCGGAGGAGGGCTTTGACACCAGCCTCCTACGGGAAGCCGAGCGGGCGGGTCGTAGGGGTCGTGGGCGGCACGCCGGTCACGGGCGGGCGCGTCGTCGGGGTCGTGATCGTCGGGAACGGGGTGCTCGGTAGGGTCAGCGGCGGCCTGGTCGTCGAGGGGAACGGCGGGATGGTGAGAGTCGGCGGCGGGCCGGCGATGATCTGGATGGGCGTCGTCATCTGGGTGTCCTCGGCCGCCCGGCGCGGGCCGGCGGCGATGTCTCCGGCCAGCGACGCGGGCGCCGGGAACATGGCGTCCGGTGCGCCCTTCAGGGCCTCTGCCATGTACGCCTTCCACGTGCGGGCCGGGATCGTCCCCCCGTACACCGGGTTCACGCCCTTGATGTTGCGGAGCGGCTTTTCCCGGCTGTCCGAGTACCCGATCCACACCGCCGTCGACAGTGCCGGCGTGTACCCGACGAACCAGGCGTCGCCGAAGTTCTCGCTCGTGCCCGTCTTGCCGGCGGTGCCACCGTCGCGGCCGATCGCCGCCGCCGTCCCCGTCCCGAACTCGACGACGCCCTTCAGGACGTCGTTCATGTTGTCCGCCACCGCCTCGGACAGCACCCGCGTGCCCTTGCGCTTGGTGTTGTCCTCCACCACGTTGCCCTCGGCGTCGGTCACCTTCACGACCGGCGTGGCCGGTTGCTGCACGCCCCGGTTGGCGAAGACCGAGAAGGCGGCGGCCATGTCGAGGGGTGATGTCTCGGCCGCGCCCAGCGTCAGCGCCACGCCGTAGGACTCGCCGTCGGCCCGCACGCCCGTCGGCGAGACCATGGTCAGGCCCAGCCGGTGCGCCATCTCGGCCGTCTCGGGCACGCCCACGTCCCGGATCAGCTGGGCGTACACGGTGTTGACGGAATACGCCGTCGCCGCCCGCAAGGTGATGGCCCCGTAGCCGCCGCTCTCCACGTTGCTGACCGTGCAGAAGCTGCCCGAACAGCCCGGCACGCGGTAGGTGGACGGTCCGGAGAAGACCCGCCCCGGCCCGATCCCCGCCTCGAACGCCGCCGCCAACGTGATGGGCTTGAACGCCGACCCGGGCTGGCGGCCGCTGCCGCCGCCGGCCAGGCAAACGGGCCCGTCCTTGCGGGCCTCGGGGTCAGGCGGCGGGCAGGCGCCCAGGGCCAGGTTGACCTGGGACGCGTTGAAGTCCCGGCCCCCAACCAGGGCCTTGATGAACCCCGTCCCCGGCTCGACCGAGACCATCGCCATCTCCAGGGGCGGCGCCGTCCCCGACAGGGAGTCGGCCACCGCCTTCTTGGCCTGCTCCTGCATGCGGGGGTCGAGCGACGTCTCCACCCGCAGCCCGCCGCGGTAAATGGCGTCGTCCCCGTACTTGACGCTCAGGTACTGGCGGACGGCGTCCACGAAGTAGGGCTCGGTCGCCGACTGCAGCTCCAGCGGGTACACGAGGGTGGCCGGGCCCTCGGGCGTCGGCTCGGACCCCACGTTGACGATCTGGGCCGCCTTGGCCTCGGCGTACTGCTCGGGCGTGATCCGGCGTTGCTGGAGCATGAGGTCGAGGGCCCGGACCCGGTTGGCCTCGGCCGCCGCCGGGTTGGCACGGGGCTCCAGCTCGCTGGGCGCCCGGATGACGCCGGCCAGCAGGGCCGACTCCGACAGGGTCAGGTCGTTGACGGGCTTGTGGAAGTACGACTCGGCCGCCGCCCCCACGCCGTAGGCGCCGCCCCCCAGGTAGATGGTGGACAGGTAGCGGAAGAGGATGTCGTCCTTGTCCAGCTGGCGGTCGATGCGGCTGGCGATGACCGCTTCCTTGAGCTTGCGGGCGAACGTCCGCTCGCCGCCCGTGTACACCGACTTCACGTACTGCTGGGTGATCGTCGAACCGCCCTGCACGACGGCCCGCCCGTTGATGTCGGCCCACAGGGCCCGCAGCGACGCCTGCAGGTCGAAGCCGCTGTGGGAGTAGAACCGCTGGTCCTCGACGGCCACGACCGCCTGCTTGAGGACGTCGGGGATGTCCTCGGGCTTGACCGGGATCTTGGTGTCGAACTTGCGGAGCACGCCGATCTCGTTGCCGGCAGCGTCGTAGATCTTGGTGATCCGGGACGGCTCGACATCGATGCGGGGCTCGGGCAGCTCGGGCGTCGGGAGGGGCAGGAAGATGTAGCTCCCCAGCGACACCCCGACCACGCCGATGGGCATGATGATGGCGACGCAGACGAACGCTGCGATCGCCTGGGGAAGCCGTCTCCACTGCAGCCGCATGGGCCTACCAGCATTCCAGAAACTCGCCCTCGCTTATCCTCGGGCCGTGCCCGACCGGCCGCCCTCCGTCGATTTCCTGGCCCGTTCGCTGGCCGACATCGACTTGCCGCATCCCTTGTTGGTGGACGCGGCGCGCCGGGCCATCGCCGCCGGCGACCCGGGCTCGGCCCGGGCCATCGCCGAACGGGTGGCCACGACCATGCTGCGGCCCGTGGTGAACGCCACCGGCGTGCTGCTGCACACCAACCTGGGCCGGGCGCCGTTGGGTCTTGCCGGACCCGCGCAGGCGGGCTCGCTGCGGTACTCGAACCTGGAGTTCGACCTGGTGGAGGGCAAGCGGGGGTCACGGAGCGGGCACGCCGCCTCGCTGCTGGCCCGGGCCTGCGGGGCCGAGGCGGCCCTGGTCGTCAACAACGGGGCGGCGGCGGTGATGCTGGTCCTGGCCGCGCTGGCCCGTAACCGGGCCGTGGTCGTGTCCCGGGGCGAACTGGTGGAGATCGGGGGCGGGTTCCGCATCCCCGAGGTCATGGCCCAGTCCGGCGCCCGGCTGGTCGAGGTGGGGACGACCAACCGCACTCGGCTGCGCGACTACGAGGCGGCGGTGGCGGCCGAGGACCCCGCCCTCATCCTCAAGGTCCACCAGTCGAACTACCGGATCGTGGGGTTCACGGAGTCGGCCGACGTGCGGCCGCTGTCGGCCCTCGGACCGCCAGTCGTGGCCGACATCGGCTCCGGCCTCCTCGATGCCGAGACGCCGTGGCTGGCTGGCGGCCCGCCGGCGTGGCTCGCCGGCGAACCGGCAGCCCGCCAGATCCTCGCCTCGGGTGCCGCCCTCGTCACGTTCTCGGGCGACAAGCTGCTGGGCGGCCCGCAGGCGGGCGTCATCGCCGGCCGGGCCGATCTGGTCGCCCGGTGCGCGGCCCACCCCCTGATGCGAGCGTTGCGGCCCGGCGGCCTGGTCCTGGCCGCCCTCCAGCAGACCGCCCTCGCCTACCTGTGCAAGGACGGCGACGCCATCCCGTTCTGGCGAATGGCGGCCGCCTCGGTGGACTCGCTGCGGGCCCGGGCCGCCGCCCTCGGCGCGGGACGGGTCCTCGACACGGTGGCGGTGGCAGGCGGCGGGTCGGTGCCCGGCGAGGAGATGCCGTCCGCGGGGGTGGCGGTCGACGGGTTCGATGCCGCCGAAGCCCTCCGCACCAACGACCCACCCATCATCGCCCGGGTCCACGAGGGGGCGACCGTGTGCGACCTGCGCACCGTCGATCCCGCCGACGACCCGCTGCTGGCCAAGGCCCTCTCGACGCTGGCATGACGGCCGAGGCCCCGGTTGCCGCGGGCCAGGCCCCGGCCATGCACGTGGTCGCCACCGCGGGCCACGTGGACCACGGCAAGTCGACGCTGGTCCTGGCCCTCACTGGCATGGATCCCGACCGGTTCGCGGAGGAGAAGGCCCGCGGCCTCACCATCGACCTCGGGTTCGCCTGGACGATTTTGCCGTCGGGTGCCCAACTCGCCTTCGTCGACGTCCCCGGCCACGTCCGGTTCCTCAAGAACATGCTGGCCGGGGTGGGCGCCGTCGACGCCTGCCTGTTCGTGGTGGCGGCCGCCGAAGGGTGGAAGCCCCAGTCCGAGGAACACCTCCGGATCCTCGAGGTCCTCGGTCTCCGGCACGGGCTGATCGCTCTCACCAAGGTCGGCCTGGTCGACGACGACGACCGGGAACTGGCAAGGCTGGAGATCGCCGAGGCCGTGGAGGGGACGTTCCTCGAGAAGGCCGAGGTCATCGACCTCGACACGCCCACCGGCGTCGGTCTCGACGACCTCAGGGCCGCCCTCGACCGGCTCGTGGCCGAGACGCCGTTCTCCGCCGACAAGGCACGGCCCCGGCTGTGGATCGACCGGGTCTTCGCGGCGCGCGGGTCGGGCACCGTCGTCACCGGCACCCTGGCCGGCGGGTCGCTGACCGTCGACGACGAGGTGGTGGTGCTGCCCCTCGGCCGGCGGGCCCGGGTCCGGGCCCTGCAGAGCCTGCAGCGATCGCACACAACCGTTCCGCCCGGCAGCCGGGTGGCGGTCAACCTGTCCGGCCTGTCCCACGACGACCTGGCAAGGGGCCACGCCGTCGTCAGGCCCGACCAGTGGCACCTGACCCGCACCGTCGACGCGTCCCTCCACGTCCTCGCCGGCCTCGACCACGAGGTGAGCCAGCGGGGGGCGTACCAGGCCTACCTCGGGTCGGGCGAGCACCCCGTCCGCCTCCGGGTCCTGGTCGAGGACGCCATCCTGCCCGGCGAGGAGGGCCTGGTCCGCCTCCACCTGCCCGTTCGCGTGCCGCTGCTGCCCGGCGACCGCTACGTCCTGCGCGAGAGCGGCCGGGACGAGACGGTCGGCGGCGGGGTCGTGCTCGACGTGGCTCCCGTGCGCACCGCGTCCAAGGCCAGGCCCACCCTCTCCGCCGACCGGGTCATCAAGGAACGGGGCTGGGTGGCCGCCGACGACCTCGAACGCATGACCGGCGAGCGCCGTCCGCCGACCGTCGGCCGGTGGGTCGTGTCGGACGGCGCCAAGGCCGCCACCCTCCAGCGGGTCAAGACGGCGGTCGACGCAGCCGGGCCCCTGGGGCTCGACCAGGCGACCCTCACCGACCAGGAGCGGGCCGTCCTACCGCTGGTCGAGGGCATCGCCGTCGACGCCGGCCGGGCTCGTCTGGCGGACGCCGTGGACCCCCTGGCGTCCCACCCCTACGTCGAAGCGCTGGCCGCCGAACCGTTCACGCCGCCCGGTCCCACCGGCGTCACCAAGGCAGAACTACACGAGCTGGTCCGCCGGGGCCTGGTCGTGGCCCAGGACGGGTGCTACTTCGCCCCGTCGGCCCTGGACAAGGCCGCGCACGAAGTCGCAAAGTTGCTGGCCGGCAACCCCGAGGGCGTGACCGTGGCCCAGGTGCGCGAGGCACTGGCCACGACCCGCAAGTACGCCCTCCCGCTACTGAACCGCCTGGACGCCGACGGTGTGACGCGCCGGAGAGGCGACCTCCGGATCGGAGGCCCCCGCCTGCCTGATGCCACGTAGCGTTAGCCGGCGGGCCTCGCCGGCACGAGCTGCTTGCGCTCCAATTCGTTGAGCCCGCCCCAGATGCCATGGGGCTCGCGGATCCGCAGTGCGTAGTCGAGGCACGGCCGCCTGACCGGGCACAACGCGCAGATTGCCTTGGCCCGCCGTTCCCGCAGCTCCCGCTCGTCTTTACGCTCCAGATGGGCCGGCGGGAAGAAGACCTCAGCCTGCGGCCCTCTACAGGCGGCGCGGTCCTGCCATAGCCCCTCGGCCCTTTGGGTTCTCAACTGGCCCCCTCGGTCAAGTTCCCGAAAATACCGCCGAAAGGGAACGCCGACAAGGGGTGATTTTTCCTATACCCGCAGGTGAGGGCGCCTACGGACCACTACCAGCGTTCAACCGCCCCCGTGGTGGAAGTCCTTGGTGGGACGGTCGTCGGCCTCGACCTCCAGCACCAGACCGTCAATGGCGACGACCTTCACCGCCTCCCCGGCCACGATGGGCGTGGCCCGGTTCACCCTCGCCCGCCACAAGGCGCCCCGCAGCCGGACCATTCCCTCGGGGTCGATGGGGGTGGTCGCCTCGGCCGGTTCGCCGATCATCGACTCCCGCCCGATGGTCGGGGTCGAGAACCGGGACCGCACCATGGACAACATGCCCCGGACGGCGAACAACACCGTCCCCGCCACCACCGCGAGGATCACGAGCCACCCCACGCGCCGGTCGCCCGGGAACAGGAACCACGACCCGAACAGCAGGGCCACCGTCCCTATGACGGTCCACGCCCGGGGCGCCCCGGCTTGGACGTCCACTGCGTACCCGAACACCCCCACGGCCACCAGCACGAGCCCCAGCGGCGTTGCGCCCAGCGCCCCCAGGCCGTAGGCGGACAGGGCCAGGCACACGCCGCCCGTCAGCCCGGCCACGCCGATCCCCACCGAGTAGAACTCGAACACGATCAGCAGCAGCCCGATGACCACCAGCAGGTAGGCCAGCGAGGGGTTGGTGGTCCCGTGCAGGACCCGCTCCACCAGGTTGAGCTTGGCGAACCGCACCTGGGCGATCGGCTCCCGGCGCGGCTGGCCGTCCCGCGTGACCACCCGAGCCGTCTCGAGGGTGCGGCCGGCGACGACGCGCCCGTCCATCTCGACGACGAAGTCACCGAGGGTCGGCGTGACCGTGTCCACCGCCTGCTGGCCCCGGGCCTGGCCGGCCGACAGCCGCTGGCCCGTGAGCAGGGGGTCGTCGGGGCGGCATTCGGGGCACCGGCCCCGATAGCGGCCGATGTGGGCCCCGTTGGCGATTCCCGAGACGGCGGCGGCCCGGATCAGGCGTAGGGCGTCGTTGTAGGCCTCGGACCCGCTCGGGCCGACCCACACTCCGACCGGCACGGCGGCGCCCCGGATCTGGGCCACCAGTTCGTCCATGCCGCGGTCGGACAGGACGCTGCCCGGGCTGTCCAGCTGGATGACGAGCAGCTGGCTGCCGTCGGCCACCGACGTCGCGATGGACCGTTCGATGAAGTTGGCCAGGATGCCGTCGATGCGCCCCGACACCTCGATGACGTCGACCGGCGGCTGTGCGGCGGCGGGACCGGGCTCGTCGGGCGCCGGCGCGGGCCCAGGCTGTTGGGCCGCGGACGCGCTCGAGCCCGCTGCCGCGGTCGACACGGCCAGGGCCATGCCGAGCAACAGGGCAGCGATCGGTACGCTCTTGCGACCTGCATGCAGGGGGATGGTTGAATCCTCGTGAGTTCTGCGCCCAGACCCGGGTCGCCATCGTGGCCGGGAAGGGCGGAGTCGGCAAAACGACAGTCTCTGGAGCCCTGGCCCGCATGGCCGCCGGGGAGGGCCTGTCGACCCTGGTCGTCGAGATCGAGGGCAAGCACGGCCTGGCCGCCGCGTTCGGCGTGTCGGGGCTGGCATATGACGACCAGGAACTGATGCCCGGGGTGCGGGCCCGGACGTTGACGCCCGACGAGGCCCTGCTCGAATACCTCGACGAGCACGGGCTGACCCGGATCTCCAAGCGCCTGACCCGTACCGGGACGATCGACGTGGTGGCCACCGCCGCCCCCGGCATCAAGGACATCCTGCTGCTCGGCAAGGTCAAGCAGCTCGAGCAGCGCAAGGAGTTCGACCTCATCCTGTTGGATGCGCCGGCGGCCGGCCATGCCGTGACGTTCCTGCTGAGCGCCCGGACGCTGCTCGACACGGTGTCCATGGGCCCCATCCGCCAGCAGGCCGAGGACGTGCTGGCCATGCTCACCGACCCTTCGCGGTGCCGGGTGCTGTTGGTGACCCTGCCCGAGGAGACGCCGGTCAATGAGGTGGTGGAGACGGCGTTCACCCTGGAGGACAAGGTCGGCGTCGACCTCGGACCGGTGGTCGTGAACGGCCTGTACCCGAGGTTGGACGGCCTCGACGTCGACCCCGAGGCGGCGGCGGCCGAGGCCGATGTGGGGCTGCGCCCGGGCGAGGCGGACGCCCTCCGGGCTGCGGCCCGGTTCCGGGCGGGAAGGCAGCAGCTCCAGGACGAGCAGGTGGCCCGCCTGGCCGAGGCCCTCCCACTGCCCCAGCTCCACGTCCCCGCCCTGTTCACGGCCGAGGTCCGACGGGACGAGATCGATGCCCTGGCCGGTTCGCTGGCCGCGTCGGTAAGGTCCCTGTGACGGCGGCGCGCCGGGCCGGGCCGTCGCTGGCCGAGGTCGCCTCCCAGTCCGCCATCATCGTCTGCTGCGGACCGGGCGGCGTGGGCAAGACCACCGTCTCGGCTGCCCTGGCATTGCAGGGCGCGGCGGAAGGCCGGCGCTCGATCGTCGTGACCGTCGATCCCGCCCGGCGGCTGGCCAACGCCTTGGGCCTCGATGCCCTGCCCGACACGCCCCACCGGATCGACGGAGCGTGGCCGGGCGAGCTGTGGGCGCTGATGCTCAACCCCAAGAGCACCTTCGACTCGCTGGTGCGCAAGTACGCCCCCAAGCCGGAGCAGGCGGAGACGATCCTCTCCAACCGGTTCTACCGGAACATCGCCGGCGCCCTTTCGGGCACCCAGGAGTACATGGCCATGGAGACCCTGTACGAGCTGTACGCCGGAGGCGACTACGACCTGATCGTGGTGGACACCCCGCCCACGCGCAACGCCCTGGACTTCGTGGACGCGCCGCGCCGGCTGACCCGGTTCCTCGACAACCGCATCTTCCGGCTGCTGATGCTGCCCACCCGGGTCGGGCTCAAGGCCGTCAACGCCGCGGCCCAGACGTTCCTGCGCACGGTGTCGAAGACCGTCGGAGGGCAGGTGGTGACAGATGCCATCGCCTTCTTCCAGGCCTTCGAGGGCATGGAGGACGGGTTCCGCGACCGGGCCCAGCGGGTGCTGGACCTGCTGACGGACCCGGCCACGGCCTTCGTCCTGGTGGCGTCGCCGCGCCGGGACGCGGTGGTCGAGACCGAGTTCTTCACCGACAAGCTGGCGGAGGCCGACATCCCCGTCCAAGGACTGGTCGTGAACCGCATGCAGCCCCGTTTCGGCACCGGCTGGTCGTCCGAGGCCGACCGGGAACGGGCCAAGACGCTGGCGGGGACGCCGCTGGGCGGCCTCTGGGCCAACCTCGCCGACCTGCACGCCCTGGCCGACGCCGAGGAACTCGAGGTGGCGGGACTGGTCAAGCGGATCGCGCCCGGCCAGGTGACGCGGATCCCCCTGTTCCAGTCCGACGTCCACGACTTGGACGGTCTGGCCGCCGTCGGTGAGTGGCTCGCTACAGGTGGTGCTGAGGGTCCTTCTTCGGCTCCGTGAGCGAACGCGCCGCCTCTTCGAGAGTGTCGGCGACGGTCACGATCCGGTCGAAGCCGGTGGTGTGCAGGAGGCGGACGAGGGTCGGACGGTTGCAGCACACGGCCACGTCGCCGCCGACCTCCCGAGATCGCCGAATCCCTCCGATCAAGGCGCCCAGCCCCGCCGAGTCCACAAAGGGGACGTCGGACATGTCAATGAGGAGCTTGGGACGGGTGGCCAGATCAGCCAGAGACTCCCGGAACTGCCCGACGGTGTAGGCGTCGAGCTCACCGACAGGCCGGCAGATGGTGTACCCGTCGCGCTCCTCCAACTGGATGTGGAGCAACAACCCTCCCGAATCGGGGACTCAGACGAGTTTGAATGCTACCCAACGAGTCCCCCCGCTACGCTCGGCCGGTGCCCGACGTGTTGATCGTCAGCGACGCCGTCACTGTGCGTGACGAAGTGAAGGCGGTCTTGGAAGACCCTGGGATTACGGCGCGGGAGTTGACGCGTGGCGCCGAGGTGCGGGGGGAGGTGGAGCGGTCGGCTCCGGATCTCGTCGTGCTGGACCTGCAGATCGGCAAAATGGGCGGGATGGCGACCTGCCTCGACCTGCGCCTGGAAGAGGGCGCGGGACGTTTGCCGCACGTACCGGTGCTGATGCTGCTGGACCGGAGGGCGGACGTGTTCCTGGCGAAGCGGAGCCAAGCCGAGGGCTGGATCGTGAAACCGTTCGACCCGATGCGGTTGGCCAAGGCCGTGAAAGCGGTGTTGGCGGGCGGGCGATACGAGGACGAGGCCTACCGCCCCGCAACCGTGACGCTCGCCGCCCGGTAGCATCGACCCACTCCGGGGAGTGGCGCAGCTTGGTTAGCGCGCAGCGTTCGGGACGCTGAGGCCGGGGGTTCAAATCCCCCCTCCCCGACCAGGTCAGAGCCTATGTGGCCCTGTGGATGACGGTCTGCAGGCCGCGGGCAGGCCGCGAGATTCTCAAGAACCGCGTCCCGAGCGCGGTCGCCGCGGCTTGGTCTGCGGCCGCGGTTGCCTGCGCGTAGACCGCCAACGTGAGCCGCGGATCGGAGTGCCCGAGCCGGGTTTGCGCGGTCTTCAGGTCGACGCCTTCGAGGACCAGGGCGGTGGCGTTGGCCCTGCGGAGGTCGTGGAACGCGAGACCGTCGACGCCCGCCGCGGCCGTCGCCGGGGTCCAGACGCGCCGGCGGAAGTGGGCGTAGTCGAGCGGCCCGCCGTGCGGGGCGGTGAAAACCAGTTCGGCCGAGTCAGCACCGGTGAGCCCTCGGCGGGCCAGATGGTCAGCGAGGAAGCCATGAGCGCCTCCGGGACAGCCATGGTGCGCCGCCCGGCCTGTGACTTCGGCGGACCTCATCAGCATGCGCCCGCCCGGCCCTCTGGTGAGGTGCTCAGCGACCTCCAGCGTCGACCGCAGGAAGTCGAGCCGCCCGACCCGCAGCCCGGAGCATTCCCCCCCCCGCAGCCCGAGGACGGCCCCGAGGTACGCCATCGGCCCGTACTCGCCCATCGCGTCGGCGAGGGCAGCTCGTCCGCCTCGACGACAGCCGAAAGGTCTGCGTGACCGCTGGCAGCCGGATGCCCAGCAAGGCGAGCGAACGATCAGTTCGTTGGCGACGCCGAGTTGAGGATGGCGCGGAGGACCCCGTACTGCCGGCGCACAGTGGGAGGGCCGATGAGGCGGTCCAGGCCGTGACGAGGCCCTGGACGTCCGCCGGCGTGATCGTGCCAATCGCCCGTTTGCCAAGCGTGGGACCAGGTGAACCCGAACGATCGTCTCGTCCCGAGCGAACGCACTCGGCCGCTTGCTCGGCTCGTCCAGCCACTCCGCCGCCCACTCGTCGAACCGCACCGGCCCGTTCGCCGGATCGACGTACCCGCCCGAGAGCTTCGCGTGCTCAACCGAGGTCAGCCACCGCTCCGCATCGATCCGTCGAGCAAACGTCCGCGACCGCTCCCGCCCCTACGGGTCCCGGTACCGAGCTCGCCACCGCCCCGCCCCTCGCTTCTCGACGTGCGCCACTCACGACTCCGTTCTCATGGCCACATGACCTACCGGGGCCGTATGACGGTGCGTCACGCGGACTCGGCGTGGACACCAGGAGGTCCAGCCTGGGCACCTCCGTTGACGCTCAAATCCTCATGCGTGCTCCCAAGCCGCCTCGACACCGAAGGGCCGCCCACGATGACCCGGGCAAGGCGCGTTACCGGGCGCAGCACATGCTCGGGTTCGCCGGTTACCGGGCGGGCGGCCGGCGACTTCGCGAACGTCCCTGAACGGCACATCAAGGGCGCTGCCGTAGGGCCGGATGAGGAGTTTAGGGGACGGCCGTTATGGGGCTCCCGAGGCGTCGCCGACCACACGGACGTGGGAGTGGCACGGCCGATTGGCGTGGAACTAGCCGGAAATGGTCGGCAGGGCGAATGACCCGGCGAAGGAGCCGACGCGGGCCTCGCTCAAGGTGACGAACCCCTTTACCGGATCCTGGGGGATGAAGACGTTGGTGCTGGCGGTGACCTCACCGCTGAGGGCCATGCCCTTGGGGGGGATGCTGTGGCCGGAGAGGGTGCCCGAGGTCGTGGTTAAGTCAGCCCAGGTGACGGTGAACGTACCGCTCGCCTTCTGGGGGAAGACCGGGTCCACGGGAATGATCGGGTCCTGCGGAAGGACCGGGTCCTGGGGGATCAGCTTCTGGATCACCAGGCTGAGGCTCACGCTCCCCGCTTGAGTCGTCGGCGAGCACCCGGCCACGCAGCTGAGCTGGCCGGAGTAGGTCTGTAGGTCGGGTCACCGAGGCAGTGACCCTCACTGCAGGAGCTGGAATAGACACCGCTGGCGGCGTAGGTGGCGGTCGTGGTGGCGCGCTGGCGCCCCAGCGCCGCCGGGGCCGCATTCGGGACCACGAGCAGGGCGAAAGCGGCGAGGAGGAAGGCGAGTGTGCATTTCATGGGTCTGGTCCCTTCGAGAGGCGACGATTAGGGACGGCCGCGGCGTCGGTGCCAAACGGGCCACGGCTGTCGAGCGCGATGAGGATGACGCCGGGCGAGGCGTGTGCCGGTGCTCAAGCGCCTACGGGCGGCTGGTGGACGTGGTCACCGCCGCAGTCACGTAGCGGTCGACCGGCGGCGGGGTCGGCGTCTTCCACCCGTATTTGCCGAGTGTGGCGGCGTAGGCCGAGGCCCACTGTCCGCTGGCGTAGAGCTTCTCGAGGCGGTCGTTGATGAACGCCCGGAAGGCGTCGTCGCCCCGCTTGACCCCAATGCCACTGGGCTCCTCGGTGGACGGGTTGCCCACCAGCTTGAGGGCGCCGGCGCTCTTCTCCAAGGGACCGAGGAGGCTGGTGTTCACCGAGGCCACCGCGTCCACCTGACCCGCGGTGAGGGCGTCTGCGCACTGGGGAGTGGTGTCCATCTGGATGGACTCAGCCTCGGGCGCCTTGGCTTTCACGTTCGCTGCGGCTGTCCCGGTGACCCGCGAACTACAGACCTTCTTGCCGGCCAGATCGGAGAAGCCCTTGATCGTCGCATCGGCACTCCTGACCAGGAGATCCTGCCCGGCCATGAAGTAGGGGCCGGCGAAGTCGACCTGCTGCTTGGCTGCGTCGGTGATTCGGTAGGCGGCAATGGCGAAGTCGACCATGCCGTCCTTGATCGAAGCCTCCCGGGTCCCCATGACCGAGTCCGTGAACTCGATCCTGCTGACGACGTCGGTCGGGGTGCCGCCGAAGATACCGACGGCGATCTGCTTGGCGATCTCCACGTCGAAGCCCTCCATGGCCCCGCTGGCGGTCTTCACGCCGAAGCCGGTCAGGTCGAGCCTGGTGCCCACGACGAGCTTTCCCTTGGCCTGGATGGCCGCAGTGGTCGTACCAGCGGCGAACGTCGGGCGAGCTGGAGCGGTGACGACAGTCGTGGTGGCAACCGGCTGGGCGTCGGATTTCACCGGGGTGTCATCGCCGCCGCATGCTCCGAGTGTCGGAGCGAACACGGCCAAGCCAACGGCTAGAAGCCGTACTCCGGTCTTTCGCATTTCTTTATCCGCCTTCCGTCCGTAGCGACTTGCCGAGGGCCTACAGCCCTGTCGCTGTAGTAGGTGGCACGTTAGGGTCCCCCGCCTAGTAAGGCGCGCGATGTAGTGTTCGGGATGTGGAGCTGTCACCGGAGGGGCTCGCTGAGTTCTTCGCTGCGGTGACGCCGCTGTTGGACGAGCGTCAGCGCCGGTTGGTG
>JBOGID010000553.1:0-6340 GCA_050742295.1 Acidimicrobiales bacterium
GTCTCGGCCTCCACCTCCGCCGCGTGGCGGGCGGGGGTGCCCGAGTCGATGGCCCACAGCTGGCGGCGCTCCGACGACCAGTCGCGGGCCAGGTCCTCGGCCGCCTGGGCCGCCGTGTCGGCCACCGCGTAGACCACCGACGTCCCCCGGGCCCGGCTCATCTTCACGTAGGCCAGCTCCCGCCCGCCGCCGTCCTCGAAGGCGTGGGCCGCCTCCACCGTCGCCCCCTGGGAGCGGTGGACGGTGACCGCGTAGGCGTGGGCCAGGCGCTCTGCGCCCACCTCGGCGGGGGCGAAGGGCTGGAGGCGCCCGTCGTCCATGCGGGCCACCAGGGTGCCGGCGGCGGGGTCGACGGAGGCGACCGTGCCCCGTTCGCTGGTGAGGAGGGCGCCGTCGGCGCCGGGGGCGAGGGTGACGACGCGGTCGCCCGCCGCGTAGCGGGCGCCGCCGGGGGCGACCAGCTCGGGCCCCGACAGCCGCCCCGCCTCGGCCCAGCGCTCCCGTCCCCGGCGGTTGAGCTCGGCCACGTTGGCCCGCCGCCAGGCGAACATGGCCGCGTCCAGCCCGTCGCCCACATCGGTCGCCCAGCCCTCCACGACGTGGTCGAGGGCCTCGTCGCGCGTCGGGGCGGTGGCGATGCGGCCGTTGCGCAGATACCAGCCCACGGCCTCCTCCACGTCGCCGGCCCGCAGCTCGGCGAGGGCGGCCCGCTCGGCGGGGTCGCGCTGGCGCACGTTCTCGTCGAGGAGGTGCACGGCGTGGCGGCCCACCAGGGCCTCCAGCGACCCGCCCGGGCCGACGGCGCCGAGCTGGCGGTGGTCGCCCACGAACACGACCTTGGCCCCCGCCTCCTCGGCCGCGGCCAAGAGGCGCAGCACCGAGGGGTCGTCGGCCATCCCCGCCTCGTCGCCGATGACCACGTGGCGGTCGGTGAGTGCGAGCTGGCCGTGCTCGATCCGCCACAACAGCGACGCCATGGTGCGGCTCTCGGCGATCGACGCCTCCCGGCCCAGGGTGCGGGCCGCCTGGCCCGACGTCGACGTGCCCACCACCTCGAACCCGCCGGCCTCGAAGGCGGCGGCGACCACGCCCAGGGCGGTGGTCTTGCCCGACCCGGCGATGCCGACAACCACCTCGGCGCCCCGGCCCGAGGTGGCGATCCCCACCGCCGCGTCGCGCTGGCCGTCGGTGAGGGGCCGGCCCAGCGAGCGCTCGGCCTCGGCCAGCGCCCGCTCGGCGATCGAGCGCTCGACGGCGGGGGCGTCGGTGCGCGCCGCCCGGGCGGCCATGGCCGCCTCGATGGCGGCCTCGCGGGCCAGGGTGGAGGCGCAGGCGTAGGCGCGTTCGCTGGCCCCGCCCACCCGCAGCAGCGGCACCGCCTCGGGGTCGGCCAGCACCGCCTCGACCACCCGCCCAAGCTCGGCGGGGTCGCGCCCGAACAGCGAGGGCCCAACTGCCACCACCACGTCGCGGCGGGTGAACACCTTGCGCTCGGCCAGGCGTCCCTCGGCGTCCAGCGCCTCGGCCACCAGGCGGCGGGTCTCGAACGGCGCCAGGGGCGGGGGCTCGGGGCCGCGGTCGAGCGACGCCCGCTCGATGGAGGCCACGATGTCGGGCACGGGGTGGCCGGCGTCGGCCAACTCCTGGCGCCATCTCGGCAGCAGGTCGTCGACGGGGGTGTGGCGCTTGGCCCGGCGGGTCTCGCGGGCCGCCACCTGGCGGGCCTGGTAGGTGGCGTAGCCGGCGGCCTCGCACTCGGCGTCGATCTCGGCCGAGCGCTTGGAGTGCAGCTCCATCGCGGCCTCCGGCACGCCGGCGATGGCCCAGTGGCCCAGGCGTCCCGAGGGGCCGTCGTCGGGAGCGATGGCGTAGCCCAGCTCGATGGCCTTGCGGGCCGAGGCCACCCGGCCGACCATGGTGGCGGCGTGGACGTGCTCGCGCCACAGGGCGGTGATGGCCGCCTTGTGTCCGCCCGCTTCGTCGGCCATCTCCACCACGTTGGCCAGCAGCACGTGGTCGTGGGGGCCGGGGTCGCCGGCCCGGGTGGTGGCGTGGCGGGCCTGCGCGTAGAGGAGTCCCGCGGTGGGGGTGGGCACCGCGGCCCGGCCCCGCCGCCCGCCCATCGTGGCGGTGAGGTCGTCGAGGTAGGCCAGGGTGGCGTCGCGCTCGGCGTCCATGATGGCGTGCATGTCCTCGGCCCGGCCCACCACGCCCAGCTCGGCCACGGACTTGTGGGCCGCGATCACCAGCTCCATGCCGGGGCGCTTGGTGCGGGCCAGGCGCTGGCCGGTCGTCGGGTCGCAGGCGCCGCCCGGGCCGTAGAGGGCGTCGTATTGGGCCTCGGTGACGTTGCCCTCCAGGCCCATGGCCGCCGCCCCGGAACCGCCCCAGGCGAGCGGCGTCTCGCCCCGGGAGCCGTAGTAGTCGAGGGCCTGGCCGGGGTGGTCGTCGGCGCGCCCGATGATCGTCTCGCGGTGGTAGGCCACCGACTCGGCCCCCATCATCCGCATCCAGGCCACGGCGCCGCCCAACCCCCGGTTGAAATCGTGTTCAGGGCAATCGGGGGTGAGTCTGGCGGGTGGCGCCTGCGGAGTGGTGGATGGTCGCTGAGCAGGTCGTTCGGCCCTGTTGTAGCCGTCGGGCGGCGTCGTAGTGGTCGCGATGGCGGACGTCGCGGCCGGGTGCGGGCGCGGGGCGTCGACGAAACGGCAGGGCTCATCTCGGGGACGCGAGGTCGTGCTCGGGGCGTCGATGACGGCGGCGAGAGGAGGAGCGGGCGGGCGGTCCGGCTTGGCGCGTCGCGACGTCGGTAGGGTGAGCGGGTCGCGGTCGGGAAGGCGGGTGCTCGGTGAGCTGGCTGGAGTTCGTGGCCTCGGTGGTCGGCTCGCTGGCGTGGCCGGTCACGTTGGCGGTCGTCGTCGTCGTGCTGAGGGCGCCGCTGGTCGGGGCGCTGTCGGCGCCGGTGAAGCGGTGGAAGGCCGGTCCCTCGGGCGTCGAGGTCGAGTATTGGGAGCAGGCCCTGTCGGCGGCGCGGGCGGAGCTGGAGCAGGGCGACGGGCTCCCGTCGTCGGCGACACCCCCACGGGAGATCCGCGACCACGACAGCCTGCGCGAGGAGCTGGAGCGGCTGGCGGAGGTATCGCCGTCGGCCGCGGTGGTGGAGAGCTTCGGTCGGATCGAGGCCGAGCTGCGGTCGATGCTCGCCGGCGAGGACGCCGCCGACCGCCTCGGGGCGAACGCCCTGGCGCGCCTGGCGCGCCGGCGCGGGCTGATCACCGGCGAGACCCTCAACGCCATCGAGGGGCTCGGCGTGCTCCGCAACCTCGCCGCCCACGGCCGCCCCACCGACCTCGACGCCCGCCGCGCCGTCGAGTTCGTGGCGCTCGCCGACGCGGTGCTGTTCGCGCTGGGGTCCAAGCCCGGGCGCTGAGCGGCGGTCACGAACGTCGCCGCCTCCGCTCGGGAGCGGCGTCCTCGTCCCGCTCCTCGTCCGCCTCCGCGGACAGGGCGGAGAGCAGCTCGGCGCGCTCGTGTCCGTCGTCGTGCCCGTCGTCGCCCGGGCTCTCGCCCGCCTCGGCGACGGGCGAGCGGCGGCGCTCCAGGGTGGCGCCGGGGTGGCAGGCGGTGTGCACGGCCTTGAGGCGGTCGATGGAGACCTGGGTGTAGATCTGCGTCGTCGACAGCAGGGCGTGGCCCAGCATCTCCTGCACGTAGCGGATGTCGGCGCCGCCCTCCAGCATGAGGGTGGCGGCGGTGTGGCGGAAGGTGTGGCAGCTGCCCCGCCGGCCGGTGGCGGCGGCCACGTAGCGGCCCACCAGGCGGGTCAGGTGGTCGGGGGTGATGTCGTTGCCGTCGGCGCTGAGGAACAGCACGCCGGCGTCGGGGGGCACCACCAGGCGGGGGCGGGCCTCCACCAGGTAGCGGTCGACCCACGCCACCGCCCGCTCGCCGATGGGCACGAAGCGGTCGCGCCGGCCCTTGCCCTGGCGCACCGCCATCGTCCCCCGCTCGACGTCGATGGCCCCCATCGCCAGGGCGATGACCTCGGAGCGGCGCACGGCGGTGGAGTAGAGGACCTCCATGAGGGCCCGGTCCCGCAGCCCCAGGGGCTCGGCCACGTCGGGCGCCCCCAGCACCGCCTCGACCTCGGCCACCCCCAGCACCAGGCGGGGCAGGCGGTGCTCGGCCCGGGGCAGGCACAGCTCCGAGGCGGGGTTGTAGAGGATGCGGTTGGTCTGGGCCAGCCACCGGAACAGGCCCTTGACCGGGACGAGGTAGGTGACCCGGGTGCGGAACGACAGCGGCGTGCCGTCGGGCTTGCGGTGGTGGAACAGGTGGCGCTGGTAGCGCTCCAGCATGGGCTTGGTCACCTCGGCGGGGTGGGCCACACCCCGCTCGGCCAGCCACGAGCACAGGTAGGCCAGGGTCTTGGCCCGGTAGGCGACGGTGTAGGGCGAGAAGCCCTTGGCCTCGATGTCGGCCAGGTAGGCGTTGGCCGCCTCGGCCAGCGCGCTCGGCCCGCCCACCTCGGCCACCACCAGGCGGGGGTTGCGGGCCGGGAGGCGCCGCCGTCCCATCAGCCCGCCACCTGCGCGTGCGACCCCGAGCCGTTGAGGGCCGACGGCGCGTGCTGGGCGCCGTTCGTCTCCGTGGCGGGCGAAAGCCCTTGCGCCGTAAGGGTTTCCGCCTCGCCCGAGGCGCACGCGACCGGGGCGCGACCGGCCCTCGATGGGGCCTCGAAGTGGGCGCCCCCGCCCTCGAAGTCCCCGGTCGCAGACGCGGCCGCCAGGGCTGCCACGTCGACCAGGCCGGCGAGGTGGGGGCGGCCGTCGGCCCCGCCGCCGTCGTGGAGCAGCTCGTAGACGAAGCTCTGGCCCCGCCCGCCCCGGTGCACCAGGACGTACTCCATCGCCACCAGGCGGTCGAGGTGGGTGCGCACCTGGAACTCCGACCACCCGGCGTGCTCGCGCACCTGGCGGCGGGTGAAGCGCACGTCCGCCGGCGCGATCGCCTGCTGCGCGGCCAGCGTGGCCACCAGCTCGGCCACCAGGCCGAGCAGGCGCCGGGCCTGGGGGGCGAGGTCGTCGAGGGAGCGGCCCAGGACCTCGTGGGCCAGGCGGTTGGCCAGGGCCACGTCGTCGAGGGTGGCCTCCACGTAGGCGATGGTGCGCCCGGCGTGGTCGACGCTGCGCCGGGGCCGCTGGTGCTGGTGCAGCAGGGCGATGGCCCGGATGAGGGTGAGGTACTTGCGGTGGTCGCGCCGGGTCCGGGTGCGCCCGTCGGCGAAGCCCAGCTGGGGCGCCCACGGGTTGACCACGGCCAGGGGGGCGAGCAGGCGCTGGGCGTCCTGGTGGACCTTGAGCACCCGCTCGCGCTCGGCCGCCGCCAGGAGGCCGTCGAGGGTCTCGGCCGCCCGCTGGCGGGCGTGGATGGCCCGGGTCTGGGCCCGGTCCTCGTCGACGGTGAGCACGACGGCCCGGTTGGCCAGTTCCTCGTCCACGTCGGCCGCGGTGGTGGTCAACAGGATGGCCACCGGGCCCTCGACCCGGTAGGTGTGGGTGGCCAGGCGCCCGGTGGCGGGGTCCTTGCCGGTGGAGGCGATGGACAGCTCGCCCTCGGACTGCAGCAGCTTGAGGGCGTAGGAGGCCCGCTCGGCGCCCTCCTCCTCGGCCACCGCCAGAACCTTGTGGGCCAGGTCGCCCTCGCCCATGTAGTAGAGGGACTGGCCGGTCATGGCCGAGTAGCGGCGCACGTCCTCGGGCGGGACCATGGCCAGCACCGCCTCCATGAGCGCCGACTTGCCCGCCGCCGAGCTCGACTGCACGATCACGGCCAGGGGGGCGTCGAGCTTGCGGGACACGGCGGCGAGGTAGGCCACGAGGGCGTTGGTGGACTCGCCCACCACCCCGGTGCGCTCCACGTCGGCGCAGATGCGCCCCACCAGGTCGGGGTCACGCAAGAGGGCCAGGGCGGCCGCCTCCTCGGCCGGGGAGAGCACGACCGCGTCTTCCTTGGGCGCCACCGCGGCCCGCACCGCCTCGTCGGCGTGGGCCTCGGCGGCCAGCAGCACCCGGCCCAGGTCGGCCCGGACCACGTCCTCGGCTAGGCCGCACTCGTCGGCCGCGGCCCGGGTGAATATGGCCCGGGCCCGGGCCGAGTAGAGGTCGAAGGTGTCGACGTGGAAGCGGTCCTCGCCGCCGCCTTCGCGGGCCACCATCACGTTGAGGCGCAGGGCGTCGACCGTGGTGATCCGCCCCAGCCCCCGCACCCGCCAGCGCCGGTCGCCCACCCGCAGGCGCAGCTCCTCGCCCACCAGCTCGGCCTCGGGCGGCGGCGGGGG
>JBOGID010000554.1:0-14140 GCA_050742295.1 Acidimicrobiales bacterium
CGACCACCGCGCCCCGGCCGGCCAGGCGCCGACGCCGCCGGCGTTTCCCGCGCCGTTCCAGGACGGCCACCGGCACCGGTTCCGCCGCCGGCGGGTCGGCGAGGGACAACAGGACGTCGCGCAGGTCAGTCAAGGGGCACCTCCTCGGTCAGGAGCACGGACAGGCGGCGGCGGGCCGTGGTCAGCGTCGCCGAGGCGGTGCCGACGGCCACGCCCATGGCCTCCGCCACCTCTGCCTCGGACAGCCCGCCGAAGTACCGCAACACCACGGCCAGGCGGGCCCGGTCCGGCAGGGCGCGCACGGCCCGGTAGACGTCGAGCCTGCTGTCGGGCCCGAACGGCACAGTCGGCTCGGCCAACCGGCCGAAGGCCAGCCGCTCCCGCAAACGGCGCCTCCACCGACGGCGGGCCAGGTTCACGGCCACGACATAGGTCCAGCCCACGGGGTTGGCCATGGCCGCCACGTCGGCCCACCGTTCAAGGGCGATCGAAAAGGCTTCGGCGGTGATGTCCCGGGCCGAGTCGAGGTCGCCGGTCAGCAGGGCCACCGCCGCCAGCAGCGCCGGATGCTCCGCCCGGTACCAGTCGCCGAAGTCGTCCACCACCTCCATTAGAGCGTTTCCCGCCGGGATTCCCTTAGCCACCGGCCTACGATGGCTCCGTGCCCACCGCCACGCCGATCAGCGCACGCCAGGAGGACCTCGACTCGGTCATGTACAACGCCGACGGGCTGGTGCCGGCCATCGTGCAGGAGGCGGGCACCGGCGCCGTGCTCATGCTGGCCTGGATGAACGACGCGGCCCTGGCCCGCACCCTGGAGACGGGGCGCACGTGGTTCTGGAGCCGGAGCCGCCAGGAGTACTGGTGCAAGGGCGAGACGTCGGGCGACCGCCAGTGGGTGCGCGAGGCCTTCTACGACTGCGACGGCGACACGGTCCTGCTCGTCGTCGAGCAGGAAGGGCGGGGCGCCTGCCACACCGGCGAGCGCACCTGCTTCTCCCGGTCCTTTCATGCTCCGCCCCAGTAGGGACGAGTTCGGGGCGCTGGCGGGCGGCCACACCGTCGTCCCCGTCTGGAAGGAGTTGGCCGCCGACCTGGAGACCCCCGTGTCCGCCTTCCTGAAGCTGGCCGGCGCCGGCCCCAGCACCCCAGGCTTCCTGCTCGAGTCGGTCGAGCACGGCGAGCGGTGGGGACGGTTCTCCTTCGTCGGACGCGACCCGTCGCTCCTCCTCGTCGCCCGCAACGGCCGCATCGAGGTCAGCGGCTCGCCGCCCCCCGGAGCGGACATGCCCACCGACCGGGGCGTCCTGGCCGCCGTCGAATCGCTCCTCAAGGCCTACCGGTCCCCGGTGCTGCCCGACCTCCCGCCCCTGCACGGTGGCGTCGTGGGCTATCTCGGCTACGACGTGGTACGCGAGGTGGAGCGCCTCCCCAACGTCCCCCCCGACGACATGGGCCACCCCGACGCCGTGCTGTCGGTCATCGGTCAGGTGGCGGCCTTCGACCACCTCCGCCAGCGGGTCTACCTGGTGGACAACGTCGTGGTCGGCGGCCCGGCCGCCACCACCGCCGACCTGGACGCAGCCTACGACCGGGCCGCGGCCCGCCTCGACGAACTGGCCGCCGACCTGGGCCGGCCCCTGTCCTACGTGCCGGCCGAGCCGCCGGACCCATTGGACCCGCTGCCCGAGGTCCGGTCCACCGTCGGGCCGGAGCGGTACTGCGCGGCCGTCGAGAGGGCCAAGGAGCACATCCGGGCGGGCGACATCTTCCAGGTCGTGCCGTCCCAGCGGTTCGACCTCGACCTCGACGCCGACCCGTTCGACGTCTACCGGGTGCTGCGCCAGGTCAACCCCAGCCCCTACATGTACTTCCTCCGCCACCCCGAGATCACCATCGTCGGCTCGTCTCCCGAGCCCATGGTGCAGCTGCGCAACGGGCGGGTGGTGACCCGGCCCATCGCCGGGTCCAGGCCGCGGGGCGCCACCGACGCGGAGGACCGGGCCCTGTCGGCCGACTTGCTGGCCGACCCCAAGGAGCTCGCCGAGCACGTCATGCTGGTCGACCTCGCCCGCAACGACCTCGGCCGGGTCGTCAGCTTCGGTACCGAGCAGGTCGACGAGTTCATGACCGTCGAGCGCTACAGCCACATCATGCACCTGACGTCCCAGGTCAGCGGCGACCTGCGGCCGGGCAAGGGGCCCATCGACGTGCTGCGGGCCACGCTGCCGGCCGGCACCGTGAGCGGCGCCCCCAAGGTGCGGGCCATGGAGATCATCGACGATCTGGAGCCGACCAAGCGCGGGCCCTACGCCGGCGTCATCGGCTACTTCGACTTCTCCGGGAACCTCGACACCGCCATCGCCATCCGCACCATGACCGTCACCGCCGACGGCCGGGCGTCCGTGCAGGCGGGCGGGGGCGTGGTGGCCGACAGCGTCCCCCAGACCGAGTATGAGGAGTCGTGCAACAAGGCCAAGGCCCTACTGGCGGCGGTGCCGGCGGCCCGGCGCATGACCAGAGCTGCGGAGGGTGTCCGTGCCTGACCTGCAATGTCCGACGTGCAATGTCTGACGTGCAATGTCTGACGTAACTGGCGACTACCTGGCCTTCCGGCGGGAGGCGGGGGCGGTGTGGCTACCCCGCGACTTCGTGGCCGTCCACGGCCCCGACGCCGTCAAGTTCCTCCAGGGCCAGCTCTCCCAGCAGGTCGAGATCGGGGTCGGCGAGTCGGCCTTCGCCCTTATCCTGCAGCCCCAGGGCAAGCTCGCCGCCTTCCTGCGGGTGCTGCGGGAGGCGGACGATCGCTACGTCCTGGAGACCGATGCCGGGTACGGGGACGTCGTGGCCGAGCGCCTCAACAAGTTCAAGCTGCGCATCAAGGCCGACGTCGAGCCGCTGGCGTGGAAGTGCCTCGCCATACGAGGGCCCAAGGCCCACGACGTCGTGCCGGGCCCGGCGATGGTGGCCGACTGGCCGGGGCTGCCGGGCGCCGACCTCGTGGGCGAGGACCCCCAGGTGCCCGACGGCGTCCGCCTCTGCGAGCTCGACGCCTACGAGTCGGTGCGCATCGAAGCAGGAATCCCGGTCATGGGGCGGGAACTCGACGAGAGCACGATCCCCGCCGAGGCAGGGATCGTCGAACGTTCGGTCAGCTGGACCAAGGGGTGCTACACGGGCCAGGAACTGGTGGCCAGGATCGACTCACGGGGCGGGAACGTCCCCCGCCGCCTGCGGGGCGTCGTGGTCGCCGAGAACGTCCTGCCGCCTCCCGGGGCGCGGGTCCTGGTGGGCGAGAAGGACGTGGGGCGGCTCACGAGCGTCGGGGAGTCCCTCGACCGCCGGGCTCCCGTCGCCCTGGCGTACGTGGGCCGGGCGGTGGAGCCCCCGGCCGACGTCACCGTGGCCTGGGACGGCGGCACGGCCTCCGCCCGGGTCGAGGCGCTCCCCCTGGTGTCTTAACCCGTGCGGTTGCGGCCGCTGGTGCTGCTGATCGCGCTGGTGACGATGGCCACGGCGTGCGGGGGTGACTCGCCGTCGCCACCCACGACGGTCCCGCCCGCCCCGGGCACGTCCGCGCCCGAACCGGCCGCCACCAGTTCGACGGTGCCGGTCACGGCCAGCACGGCGCCCGGCCGTCCCCGCACGGTGACGACCCTCCCGGCCGACATCTCCGGCGGCGCGGCCCGCATCTCGGGGGCGGTCGTGGGCCCGGCCGGCCCCGTCCCCAACGCCAACATCCGGGTCGAACGGCTGCTCGGCACGCAGGTCTCGACTCTCAACGTCATTTCCACCGCGACCGGGCAGTACAACCTGCCGTCGGTGCGG
Source organism: Acidimicrobiales bacterium (assembly GCA_050742295.1). GTDB lineage: Bacteria > Actinomycetota > Acidimicrobiia > Acidimicrobiales > AC-14 > JAHFUQ01. The sequence goes on from JBOGID010000554.1 coordinate 3,829, forward strand.
GGTGGGCACTACCGGGTACGGGCCTGGCGCCCGCCCGACCTGCTCATGCTCCAGCCCGAGGCCTTCTTCCTGGCCGCCGACGAGCAGAAGGCCCTCGACCTGCGGCTGGCGGCCGCGGGCGAGACGAACATCCAGACCGCGGTGGAGCCGTCGCCGATCCCGAAGGAGGAGCCGTTCAACATCGTCGTGACCGTCTACTCGGGCTCAGTCACGAGCGAGGGGGCCTTGCAGGGAACGACGCGCAACGGGCTCGCCGTGCTGCTCGCGCTGCGTACGAACCTGGGCCTCCAGGGGCCCGACCGGGGGACGACTGACGCCACCGGCAAGGTCGTGTTCCGGGTGCGGTGCGGGGGCGCCGGGCCGGCGGGTGCCGACGCCGTCTTCGGGACGCTGGCGCTGCCGCTGCGCCTGCCCGATTGTCCGGCTTGACGGCCTCTCGGTCTGGCTCTGGATGACTGCTGATCTTTGCTTCAGCCGCTTCGCGGCTAGGCGGCCGGCTACCCGTGACCTGCATGTTGGCGCCTCCGGCCGATCCGTCGGCCGCAGAACGAGGGCTTGTTCAGCAGTCATCTGGGAGACTGGGCCCGAACATGGAGGCGCCTGTCTGGTTCTGTGGCGCACCGGCGGACCCGGTGGCCGACGGGCTCGCCCGGCGGGTGGCCGGGCTGGGCCTGGAGGTGGCCGCCTCCCCTTCCGGCGCTGACCGGGCCGTCGTCGTCCTGTCGCCCGGCTTGGCGGCGGCCGACCCACCCGACCTGCGGGCCTGGGTCTCGGACCGGGGCGTGGACGGGCTCGTGCTGGCCGTCTCTGATGGCGGGGCGGGCTGGGACGAGGAGGCCGACCGGTTCGTGTCGGGGGAGGGAGCGGACGCGGTGCCGGCCGCCCTGCGGGAGGAGGTGCGCCAGCGCCCGTTCGTCATGGACGTGCGGGCCGCCGACGACGCCAAGCTCGACCGCTGCGCCCGCCGCATCGCCGGGGCGGTGTCCACCAGCGCGGCCCCGGTGCTCGAGGAGCCCGGCGTCGCTGCTGACGGCAAGCGGCGTCCGCTCGCCATCGCGGCCGTGGCTCTCGGCGTCCTGCTGATCGGCGCCCTGGCGGTCCTGTTGCTCGGCGGGGAGGGGTCGGGATCGGGGACCAGCACCGACACGTCGGTGCGGACGTCGACGCCGACGACGGGCCGGATCCCGTCCACGACGGGCCGGATCCCGTCCACGACGGGACGGCCCGGCCCGACCACAGCGGTGCGGCCGGGCGTGACCACGACGGTGCGGCCGGCCACCACCGTGGCAGCGACCAGCGAGAGCGACAGCAACCTCAATTCGTGGATCATCATCGTGGTCCTGGCCGGCGCCCTGGCCGTGACCCTGGTCATGCTCAAGCGCCGTCCCAAGGTGGCGCCCGCGCCCGCCCGGTCCATTGCGCCGTCACCGTCATCGACGCCGCCGCCGGTCGCGAGCGGCGCTCCGCTGGTGTTCATCAGTCACGACACCGAGGCGGACGGCCCGGTGGCCCGGGAGCTGGGCGACCAGCTCCGCCGCCGCCAGCTGGAGGCGTGGATCGCGCCCGACAGCATCCCGCCCGGCGAGCCGTGGGTGTTCGCCATCGAGCAGGGCCTGGTCACGAGCCGGGCCGCGCTGGTGCTGGTCAGCCCGGCCGCACTGGCATCGGGCTGGGTCCGGCGCGAGATCCAGATGATCGTCGACCTCGAGATCGACGGCCGCCTGACCGTCGTCCCCGTGCGGGTGGCGCCGTGCGAGGTGCCGCTCCTGCTCACCGCCTACCAGTGGGTCGACGTCGGTGACTTCGACCGGGCCGCCGACTCGCTGGCCCGCCGCTTCGCGGCGGCAACAGCTACGGGTTCCACCGGGGCAGGCTGACCACCACCCGGGTCCCGCCTGCGGGCGGCGACTCGGCCCGCACGTCCCCGGCCATGGCCTCCACAAGTTCGTGGACGATGGCCAGGCCCAGGCCGGTCCCCACCTCCCGGGAGGCGGCCCGGGCCGAGCGGTAGAAGGGCTCGAACACGTGGGGGAGGTCCTCCTCACCGATGCCCGGCCCGTCGTCCTCGACCCAGATGTCGCCGCCTGCGCTGGTGCCCACCGAGATCGACGACCGGGCGTACTTCAGGGCGTTCTCCACCAGGTTGGCCACGACCTGGGCCAGCCGGTCGGGGTCGGCGGCCGCGGCGTGGGAGCCGTTGGCCGCGCCGATCGTCACGGCCAGCTCGACGCCAGCCTGCTCGGCCGCAGGACGGAAGCCCTCGGCCGTGTCGGCCACGACCTCGCCGACGTCGGTGGCCCGTACGTCGAGCGAGAAGCGGCGGGCGTCGAGGCGGGCCAGCTCCAACAGGTCCTGGACGAGCCGTTCCAGCCGGCGGGACTCGCTGAGGATCACGCCCGCGGCGTGGGCCGGGTCGGGGGCGCGCTCGTCGGCCAGGGCCTCGGCGAACCCCCGGATGGACGTGAGCGGGGTCCGCAGGTCGTGGGACACCGACAGCAGGAACTGCCGTTCCAGGCGCCGCGACCGTTCCAGGCTGGCGGCCATGGTATTGATCGACCGGGACAGGCCGGCCAGCTCCTCGCCGTCCCGGTCGTCGATGGGAACCCGGGTGGCCAGGTCGCCTGCGGCAATCCGTTTGGTGGCGCTCTCGGCCTCCCGCAGCGGACGGGTCAGCCTGCGGCCCAGGTTGGCGGCGACGGCGGCGGCCACCACCAGCGTCAGCCCGGCGACGATCACGAACCACGGGCCGCCCGGCAGCCGGGCCTCCACCCGCCTCGTGAGCAGCACCACGAACAGCACCTCGTTGGCCTGGGGCACGCCCGCGGCGGCGTAGACCATCGACCCCCGCGTGCCGCTGACGGTGCCGCCGGCTCGTAGGCGCCCCAGGTCGAGGTCGGCCCGCTCCACGCCCGGGGGAAGGGCGGCCTGGGCGGGCCGGCAGCCGCTCCCGAAGCACAGGAGGCGCAGGTCCTCGAGGCGCAGCACCAGGCTGAGGGCGGTGAGGATCTGGGGCCGCTGGATGTCCTCGGTGCGGGCCGCGATGGTGCGGGCCTGGCGGCGCAGGTCGTCGAGGGTGTCCATGCGGGCCTGGTAGCGCAGCAGCAGCACGGTGCCGACCATGGCCACCACCAAGGCCCCGGCCACGACCCCCACCATCGTGAGGGTGATGCGCCGCCTCATCTAGATGGCTGGTCGGGTTCGCGATCGGCGCTCCGCGCCGAGGCGGCCGACCTGCCCTTGACCAGCACCGTTGCGTTTCAGCGTGGCCTCCAATCCGACGGTCGGCCGCCGAACAAGGGCTTTCCGACCAGCCATCTACGCCAGCCGGTAGCCGACACCCCAGACCGTCGTCAGGGGGAACCCGTCACCGAGCTTCTTGCGCAGCTGCCGCACGTGGACATCGACGGTGCGCTCGTCGCCGTACCACCCGTACCCCCATACGGCGTCGAGGATCTGCTGGCGGGAGAGGGCCAGCCCGGTGTTCTCGGCCAGATAGCGCAGCAGGTCGAACTCCCTCGTGGCCAGGGGCACGACGTGGCCCGCGACCCGGGCCTCGCGACGCCCGATGTCCACCTCGATGTCGCCGACGGCGACCACGTCGGGCGCCTCCCTGGGACCGTCGGTGCGCCGCAGGATGGCCTTCACCCGGGCGACCAGCTCCCGCGGTGCGAAGGGCTTGGTCACGTAGTCGTCGGCGCCCAGTTCGAGGCCGAGCACCCGGTCGATCTCGCCGTCGCGGGCCGTGAGCATCAGGATCGGGACGTGGTTGGCGTCGTTGCGAAGGCGGCGGCAGACCTCCAGCCCGTCCGGCCCGCCGGGCAGGCCCACGTCGAGGACGACGAGCCGTGGCCGGTGGTTGCGCACCGCCTCGATGCCTCGTTCCCCGTCCTCGGCCTGCACCACCCGGAACCCCTCCTGGCGCAGGTACAGCTCGACCAGATCGGCGATGTTCCGATCGTCCTCGACCACCACGATCGTCCCCGCATCGGCGGCCATCGCACCAATGGTCGCGTACGGCGGGTCAGGTGGTGCGGCGGTTCCGGATTGTGAACGCGGCGGCTCCGGCAAGCACCACGGCGACGCACGCGGCCGCGACGAGCCGGGGGACGAGGCCGCCACCGCCGCCGCTGTCTCCGCTGTCGTCGCGGGCCGCGGCCGCCGGGACGGCCGCAGGCGGTCCGGGCGTCAGGTCGACGACCGTACGGTCGTCGACCCGGGGCGAGAACTTGCCCATGGACGCCTTCTCGACGCGCCCCCGGACCGTCATCGTGTCGACCACCAACTTGGTGTTCCCGGGCTTGAGCAGACCGCCAATCTGCTGCTGGAAGGAACCCATCGTCGCACCGACCGTCGTGTCGGCGTTCACGAAGTCACCGCTCGGGTCGGCGACGTAGTGCAGCCGGACGAGCTGCGCACCGGTCGTCGCCAACAGCTCGTTTGTCTCCTGGTACGTCAAGGGAGGCGAGAAGGTGAACACAGTCTCGATCGTCGGGTTCCGGGCTGCCTCAGCCCGGGGCACGACGGAGAACAGCGCCCGCTCGACGAGGTAGACCTCGCGGCTGGACGGCCCGGGAGGCTGGGGGTCGTTGGCGATCAGGATGTGCTCGCCCAGCGAGGCGTCGACGGGAATGCGCACGCGGACCTCGGTAGGGCCCGTGGCGCTCGGCGTGTGGGTCAGCAGGGGCGGCGCGTCGAGCCTGTCGAGCCGGATCGCCACGGGGGTTGGGATGGGGTTGACGGCCGGGGCGATCGACACCGTGAGCTCGCCGCCCGGCGCCACGAACTGGCGATCGATCCTCATCCCGACGTACACCACGCACGCCCACGACGTCGAGGCGTACGCCATCACGATGGCCGCTGCGGCCAAGCCGCCTGCCACTGACCCCAGCCGTCGCACGCAAACCGAAGGTACCGCACCCCGCCGGCTTACCTAAGGTGTGGCGCAGTGCTCGAGGAGATTGTCGCTGCGCACCGCCGGGCGGCCGCCGAGGACGGGCGTGACCTCGACGGGCTCCTGGCCGAGGCGGCTGCGACCCCGAGGCCACGCGACTTCCGCGCCGCCCTGGTCGCGCCAGGCCTGTCGGTCATCGCCGAGGTCAAGCGGCGGTCGCCGTCCAAGGGGGCGCTCAACCCCGACCTCGACCCTGCGCTCGTGGCCAAGTCCTACGCCGAGGGCGGGGCCGCAGCGCTGTCGGTCCTCACCGACCGGGACTACTTCGGGGGCTCGCCCGACGACCTCGCGGCGGCCCGGTCCGCCGTGGACGTGCCCGTCCTGCGCAAGGACTTCACGGTGGACGCCCGTGACGTGGCCGATGCCCGGCTCATGGGGGCGGATGCCGTCCTGCTCATCGTCGCCGCCCTGTCGGACGAGGAACTGGCCCGTTTCAGCGGGCTGGCGGCTGAGCTGGGACTGGCGGCCCTGGTCGAGGTCCACGACGGCGCCGAGCTCGACCGGGCCCTGTCCGCCGGCGCCACCATCGTCGGCATCAACCAGCGCAACCTCCGCACCTTCGAGATCGACCGCGGCCTGGCGGCCCGCCTCGGCGCCCAGGTCCCGCACGGCGTCGTCAAGGTGGCCGAGTCCGGCATCCGCGACGCGAACGACATCCCCGACGGGTTCCACGCCGTGCTCGTCGGCGAGTCCCTCGTCACCTCTTCCGACCCGTCGCCGGCCTTGCGATCCCTGAGAGGAGCCTGAATGACCGAGATCCCCCAGGCCTGGTTCAACGTCGTCGCCCACCTGCCGAGCCCCCTCGACCCGCCGCTGCACCCGGGGACGCGCCAGCCCATCGGGCCCGACGACCTGGCGCCGCTGTTCCCGGTGGCGCTCATCGGCCAGGAGGTGACGGCCGAGCCGTGGGTGGACATCCCCGGCGAGGTGCTCGACGTGCTCCGGCTGTGGCGGCCCACGCCGCTGCGCCGCGCCCACCGCCTCGAACAGGCCCTCGGCACGCCCGCCCGCATCTACTACAAGGACGAGTCGGTCTCGCCCGCCGGTTCGCACAAGCCCAACACGGCCGTGGCGCAGGCCTTCTACAACAAGGCGGAAGGCACCAACCGGCTCTCGACCGAGACGGGCGCCGGCCAGTGGGGGAGCGCGCTCAGCTTCGCCACCGCCCTGTTCGGGATGGAGTGCAAGGTCTACATGGTGCGGACGTCATTCGAGCAGAAGCCCTACCGCCGGGTGATGATCGAGACGTGGGGCGGGCAGGTGGAGCCGTCGCCCGTGGACCAGCCCGACCACCCCGGCTCGCTGGGCACGGCCATCTCCGACGCCGTCCGGGACGCCGCCACTCGCACCGACACCCACTACGCGCTGGGATCGGTGCTCAACCATGTGCTGCTGCACCAGACCGTGATCGGCCTCGAAGCCAAATCCCAGCTGGCGGAAGCGGGCGAGGACAGGCCCGACGTGGTCATCGGCTGCTGCGGCGGCGGGTCCAACCTGGGCGGCATCTCGCTGCCGTTCGTGCCCGACGAGGGGGTGCGGCTGGTGGCCGTGGAGCCGTCGTCGTGCCCGACGTTGACGGGCGGGCGGTTCGACTACGACTTCGGCGACACGGCCGAGACCACGCCGCTGCTGGCCATGTACACGCTGGGCCACGAGTTCATCCCGCCCCCCATCCACGCCGGCGGGCTGCGCTACCACGGCGACTCGCCCATCATCTCCAACCTGGTGCGGGAAGGCCGCATGGAGGCCATGGCCTACCCGCAGGGCAAGGTGTTCGAGTCGGCCGTCCAGTGGGCCCGCACCCAGGGCACGATCCCGGCGCCCGAGACGGCGCACGCCATCCGGGCCGTGGTTGACGAGGCCCTGGCCGCCAAGGAGGAGGGCGAGCCCAAGGTCATCCTCTTCAACTACTCGGGCCACGGCCTGCTCGACCTCCAGGCCTACGACGACTACCTGCACGACCGCCTCGACGCGTAAGAGCAACGAGGCGGCCCGCTACCGTCGCTGCCAGCATGTTCGTGAAGATCTGCGGCAACACGTCGGAGGAGGACGCCCTCCTCTCGGTGGCGATGGGGGCCGACGCCGTCGGGTTCATCTTCGCGCCCTCACCCCGCCAGGTGGCGCCCGCCCTGGTGGCCGACATCGTGAAGCGACTGCCGAGGGAGGTCCTGACCGTCGGGGTGTTCCGGGACGAGGCCCCGGCCCGTCTCGTCGAGATCGTGAACTCCATCGGGCTGCGGGCCGCCCAGCTGCACGGGCACGAGACGCCCGAGCAGGCCCAGTTCGTGCGGGAACGGGTGCCGCTGCTGATCCAGGCCTTCCCGGCCGGCGACCCCGCCGTGGCGAGAGCCCGCGAGTACGGGGCCGACGCCGTCCTGCTCGACGCCGCCACCCCCGGCTCGGGCGAGGTGTTCGACTGGTCGATGGCCGAGGCCCCCGACGGCATCCGGCTGATCCTCGCCGGCGGCCTCACGCCCGAGAACGTGGGCAAGGCCATCGCCCAGGTCCACCCTTGGGGCGTGGACGTGGCCACGGGCGTGGAGGCGTCCCCCGGCGTCAAGGACGCAGTGAAGGTGCGGGCGTTCGTGGCTGCGGTCAGGGCAGCAACGCCCCCGGCCCCCGAAGGCGGCGACGGCGGCGACGAGCCCTACGACTGGGATCTGGGAGGTTCATAGATGGCGCTCATGGCCGACCCCGCGCCCGGCGGGCGGTTCGGGGAGTTCGGCGGCCGCTACGTCCCCGAGTCATTGGTGCCGGCGTGCGCGGAGCTCGAAGAGGCGTTCCGCAGCGCGTGGGCCGACGCCGGCTTCCACGCCGAGCTCGACCACCTGCTCGCCACCTACGCCGGACGTCCGACGCCCGTCACCGAGTGCACGCGGCTGTCGGAACGGCTCGGTGTCCGCATCCTCCTCAAGCGGGAGGACCTGGCCCACACCGGGTCCCACAAGATCAACAATGTCCTCGGGCAGGCCCTCCTCGCCAGGCGCATGGGCAAGACCCGGGTCATCGCCGAGACCGGAGCCGGCCAGCACGGCGTGGCCACCGCCACCGCCTGCGCCCTGTTCGGCCTCGAGTGCCAGGTCTACATGGGCGAGGTCGATGTCAAGCGCCAGGAGCTCAACGTCTTCCGCATGCGCCTGCTGGGCGCGGAGGTCACGCCCGTCGGCTCCGGCTCCCGCACCCTCAAGGACGCCATCAACGAGACGCTGCGGGACTGGGTGGCCTCGGTCGAGACGACCCACTACTGCCTGGGGTCGGTGATGGGGCCGCACCCGTTCCCGTGGATGGTCCGGGAGTTCCAGCGGGTGATCGGGGCGGAGGCCCGGGCGCAGTGCCGGGCCCTGCTCGGGGGACGCGACCCCGACGTGGTCGTCGCCTGTGTGGGCGGCGGGTCGAACGCGGCCGGCACCTTCGCCGGGTTCGTGGACACCGAAGCCCGGCTGGTCGGCGTGGAGACGGAAGGGGGCGCCGCCATCGGCCACGGCCTTCCGGGGGTCGTGCACGGGTCGCGGTCGTACCTGCTGCAGGATGCCCACGGGCAGGTGGCGGAGGCCCACTCCATCTCCGCCGGCCTCGACTACCCCGGGGTCGGGCCCGAGCACTCGCACCTGTCCACCATCGGCCGGGCCACGTACGTCTCGGCCAACGACGCCGAGGTCCTCGACGCCTTCCAGCTCCTGGCCGAGACGGAGGGCATCCTGCCCGCCCTGGAGCCTTCGCACGGCCTGGCGTGGATCGCCCGGGCGGCCGGCACCGACGCCCTGCCGTCGGGGACGTCTGTCCTGCTGACCCTCTCGGGCCGGGGGGACAAGGACGTCGCCGAGATCCTGGAGCTGCTTTCGCCGAATTCCTGACCCGCGATATCTTGCCTCTGCTACTTGTGGCGGTACTGTAGGCGCACCACACATAGAGCGTCCTACGGAAGAGCTACGGGGGCATAGACGGCGGTGGAGGCCCACTCGGTGCAAAACAGGCTTGTGCAGCGCCGGCCGCTGCTGACGTGCTGTCTGATGCTGCTGCTGGCGGAGACCCCGGGGCACGGCTACGAGGTGACGGAGCGGCTCAAGCAGTGGGGCTTCGACCTGGCCGGTCCGGGCCCGGTGTACCGGGAGTTGCGGCTGCTGGAGGAGGCGGGGTTCGTGCGGTCGATGTGGTCGGCGCCCCAGTCTGGGCCCGTGCCGCGGGTCTACGAACTGACCGACGAGGGCCACGACGCCCTCGACCAGGCGTCGGCCGACCTCGACGGTCTGCGGGCGATGATCGACGAGTTCCAGGGCCGCTTCCAGGCCGTGCAGCCGGCGCCGGCCCCCCCGGCACCGGCACCGGCCGAGGTCACGGTGGCCCCGGCGCCGGCCAAGTCGGCCCGCACGCGCCGCGGCCCCCGTTCGGCCCCATCCTAGGAGCCTGGTGTCTTTCGCTTTCGACCCTTCGGGTCGAGGGGGCCGACCCGCCTCTGACCTGCACCTTTGCGATGAAGAGCCGCCGCCAGCGGGGCGGTCGGCCGCCGAGTGAGGACTTGGACACCAGCCTCCACCTAGCCCTCCGCTACTGTCGCCGTCCATGGCCGTCGGACCCATCGAGGCGGCCCTGCGGGCCAAGCGTGACGCCGGTCGGAAGCTGCTCGTCCCCTACGTGACCGGGGGGCTGGGCCCCGACTGGCTCGCCGTGGTCGAGGCCGTCGCCGCCGCCGGCGCCGATGCGGTGGAGGTCGGCATCCCCTTCAGCGACCCGGTCATGGACGGTCCGACCATCCAGGAGGCCTCGTCGCGGGCCCTGGCCGGCGGGGTGACGCCCGAGTCCGTCCTAGCCGGCCTCGAGTCGCTGGACGTCGACGTCCCGCTGGTGGTCATGACCTACGTGAACGTCGTCCTGCGCCCGGGCGCCGCCCGGTTCGCCTCCGCCGTGGCCAACGCCGGCGTCAGCGGCGTCATCCTGCCCGACCTGCCCGTGGACGAGCTCGACGACTGGTCCGGGCCCGCCCACAGGGCCGGACTGGAGACGATCCTGCTGGCCGCGCCGACCACCCCCGACGACCGCCTCAAGGTCATCTGCGAACGGTCCGAGGGCTGGGTCTACGGCGTGGCCGTGATGGGCGTGACCGGCGAGCGGGCGTCCCTGAGCAGCCGGGCGGCCGAGGTCGGCGGGCGGCTGAAGGCGTGCACCGACAAGCCCGTGCTCCTCGGCGTGGGCATCTCGACCCCGGCCCAGGCGGCCGAGGCGGCGGCCGCGGCCGACGGGGTGATCGTCGGAGCAGCCCTGGTCAGGCGCCTTCTAGACGGCGCCGGCCCGGCCGGCGCGGGCGCCTTCGTGGCCGAACTGAGGACCGGTCTCGACGCGACGTCCGCCGCCCCTGGCCAAGAG
>JBOGID010000555.1:0-7107 GCA_050742295.1 Acidimicrobiales bacterium
GGCATCCGGGGCGTGACCTCCAACCCCACCATCTTCGCCAAGGCGATCAGCGGGTCTGCCGACTACGACGAGCAGTTCCAGCGGCTCTTCGCCAACGGCTCGAACGTCACCGATGCCTACTGGTCGATGGTGATCGAAGACATCGAAGGGGCGCTGTCGATCCTGCGCCCGGTCTACGACAACGGCGACGGCGGGGATGGCTTCGTGTCGGTGGAACTCGCACCCGCTCTCGCTCAGGACACTCCCGGATCCATCGCGGCGGCACGACAGTTGCACGAGCGCATCGCCGCTCCCAACCTGTTCGTGAAGATCCCCGCCACCCCCGAAGGCGTGCCGGCGATCCACCAGATGATCGCCGAGGGTCGCAGCATCAACATCACACTGATCTTCAGCCTGGAGCGCTACGACGATGTCATCGAGGCTTATGTCTCGGGCCTCGAGCGCTACGAGGGCGACCTGCGCGCGGTGCACAGCGTGGCGTCGTTCTTCGTGAGCCGGGTCGACACGGAGGTCGACCGCCGCCTCGAGGCAGTCGGCACTGCGGACGCGCTCGACTTGCGGGGTCGGGCCGCGATCGCCCAGGCCAAGCTGGCCTACAAGCTGTTCCGCGACCGCTTCTTCGGCCCACGCTGGGAGCGACTCGTGGACAAAGGCGCCCGCCTCCAGCGCCCGCTGTGGGCGTCCACGTCGACCAAGAACCCGGCCTATCGCGACACTCTCTACGTCGACAGTCTCATCGGTCCGGACACGGTGAACACCCTGCCCGAGGCCACCATCGCCGCCTTCGAGGACCACGGCCGCATCGCTCAAACCATCGATGACGACGTGGAGGGGGCGGCCGAAGTCATGCGCCGGCTCGCGGCCGCCGGCATCGACATGGACGACGTGGGCCTGGCCCTCGAGGACGAGGGCCTGGCCGCCTTCGAGAAGTCTTTCCACGGAGTGCTCGCCGCCCTTGGCGCCAAGGTCCCCGCTGATGTCCGCTCCTGACGTCGGGGCCATTCCGTGCGGGCCCGGACGCCGTTGACCACCGCCGCCACGACCCGCCCGCCGGCCCGGTGCTGACGTGGACTGGGCCGGCTGGGCACTGTTCGGGCTGATCTCCACCGGCGCCCTCACCGCGGTGATGATCGGCGCCCAGCTCACCGGGCTCACCCGCCTGGACCTGCCCCTCCTGCTCGGGACACTCCTAACCGAGGATCCCGACCGAGCCCGGGTGGCCGGGTTCTTCGTCCACCTAGGCGTGGGTCAGGGCTTTGCCCTTGGCTACGCCGCGGTCTTCGCTCTCCTCGACAGGTCGGTCTGGTGGCTCGGAGCACTGCTGGCCTTGCTGCACGTGTCCATGGCCCTCACTGTGCTCGTGCCCCTGCTCGCGGGCGTCCACCCCCGCATCGCCTCGCCACGCGCCGGCCCGGCCACCACGGCCGTGCTGGAGCCACCCGGGCTGCTTGCCCTCAACTACGGCCTGCAGACGCCTCTGGTGGCGATCGTCGCCCACCTTGCGTACGGCACCCTGCTGGGCGTTCTCCTCAGTCCCAACTGACGTGCGCCAGCTCTACCCTCACCTCGTCCACCAGGTCGATCGCGCCACCTTCTACGGCCGGCTCCGGGCTGTGGGGCCGGGCCGGCCTGCGGTGAGGATGAACATGATCGCCAGCGCCGACGGCGCCTCGTCGGTAGGGGCGCTCGGCGGGCCGGCAGACCTCGCTGGTCGGGGCGCCGAGAGCGCCCTCGTCGAAGGCGGCCCCAGGCTCAACGCCCAGCTCATCGCCGGCCATTTGATCGACGAGCTGTGCCTCACCGTGTCACCGACGCTGGTTGGCGGTACTGCCCGGCGAATCGCAACCGGGACAGCCATGCACCCGCCGGTCCCGCTCGTCCTCGCCCATGTCGCGGAGGACGACTTTCTGTTCCTTCGTTACCGCCGCCCGTGACCCGCCTCGACCGTTCGCTCGTCGAGTCGGAGACTCCGATCAGCCAGTACGGCCTGCTCGGCGACACCCGTACCGCCGCACTCGTGTCCTCCGACGGCAGCGTGGACTGGCTCTGCCTGCCGCGCTTCGATGGTGAGCCGGTCTTCGGCCGCCTGGTCGGCGGATCCGACGCCGGCCGATTCCGGATCGCCCCCGTTGCCGAGGGCCCGGTGGTCGGCCGGCGCTACCGGCCCGAGACGGCCACCGTGGAGACGACGTGGGCCACGGCTGGGGGCGCGGTCACCTTGGCCGACGGCATGATCGCCGAGCCCGGCCGGCGCCTCCTACCCTCGACCCTGCTCGTCCGCCACATCACCGCCGAAGGCGGCCCTGTCGACGTCCGCGTGGAGTTCGACCCGAGGCTGGGCCGCAATCATCGCCGCCCCCGCACCCGGCGCGAGCGCCACGGCGTCGTATGCGACTGGGGCAGTCTGGCGCTGTCGCTCGGCACCTCCAGCGGCGTGGCGGTGCCCGTGGGCGAGGCGGTCGACATCACCATCGAGCCCGAGCGGCCGCTGACCTTCGCGCTCGGCGTGGCCTACCAGGAGCCGCTGGTGCACGTGGAGCCGGCCGCCGCCTACGCCGCCCTTCTCGACGACGAGCGACGATGGCAACGTTGGTGCGCCGAAGTCGGCGCCGGCGTGGCCCATCGCGACGCAGTCGTGCGCAGCCTCTTGACCCTGCGCCTCCTGACGTACTCCCCCTCGGGCGCGCCGGTGGCCGCTCCCACGACATCGCTGCCCGAAGCCATCGGTGGCGAGCGCAATTGGGACTACCGGTACGCCTGGCCGCGCGACGCCAGTATCGGAGTGGCGGCGATGATCCGTGTCGGGAAGCTCGACGACGCCCGTCGGTTCCTCGCCTGGCTACTGCACGCCAGCCGCCTCGATCGTCCCCGCCTGCCGGTGCTTTTGACGCTCGACGGCCGTCGGGCGCCCGGCGAGCGAGAGCTGGGCGACTGGCCCGGATACCAGCACAGCCGACCCGTCCGCGTCGGCAACGGCGCCGCCGACCAACACCAGCTGGACGTGTACGGATGGGTCATCGACTCGGCCTGGAACCTCACCGCCGCCGGCCACCGCCTGAACTCCGAGACCTGGCGCGCCGTGCGCGCCTTCGCCGACTACGTCTGCCGCCGTTGGAGCGATCCTGACGCAGGGATCTGGGAGGTGCGCTCGGAACCCCAGCACTATGTCCACTCCAAGCTCATGGCGTGGCTCGCTCTGGACCGTGCCCTCCGGATCGGCGAGACCTACCCTCTCTCGCGTCGTCGGCGCCAGCGGTGGCAGCGAGAGCGCCGCGCCCTCGGGACCGACATCCGGGGCCGAGGGTTCGACCCGGCCCGCAACACCTACACCCGCACCTACGGGTCCGCCGGCCTCGACGCCGCGCTCTTGGTACTGCCGTTCATCGGCCTCGAGCCGACCGGCTCCCCGCGAGTCGCCGGCACCATCCACGCCATCCGCGGCGAGTTGTCTGCAGGAGGCCCCCTCCTCTACCGCTACCCACGGACCGACGACGGCCTTCCCGGGAAGGAAGGTGCCTTCCTTCCGTGCTCGTTCTGGTTGGCCCAGGCTCTGGCCGCCGAGGGAAGGCGGGATGAGGCCGAGGACGTGTTCGCGGCTACCACCGGTTTCGCCAACCCGCTGGGTTTGTACCCCGAGGAGATCGACCCGGCGACGGGCAGCCATCTCGGCAACTATCCCCAGGCGCTCACCCACACGGCGCTCGTCCAGGCTGCACTTGCCCTCGGCCGACCCTGAAAAGGGGCGAAGCTGCGGGCTCCTCGCCGGACGGCTCCTCGGACGAGGCAGCCGTAACGGCGACGGCACGTCGGGTCAGCCGCCGGCTCACCAGCTCAACCGTCCCTGCCGCGGCCAGGCCGAGGAGAACCGAGCGTCCCAACGGGACCCCGCCCGGGAGGCCAAGAGCGAAGAAGGCCCTCGTCGGCGGGAGGGCGAACGCGAGGGCTCCCAACGCGGCCATGGCCGCCACCAGCCCGGCCTTCCACGGGCGCAGCGGCCGGGCCTGGACAGTGAGGACCCACAGCGACCCGATCAGAAGGACGACGGTGGCCGACGTCCTCGACTCGTCGAGTGTGAGGCCGTCGGCCCGGGCCAATGCGTAGGCGCCCATCATGGCTGCGGTGATCACTGCTCCGGCGGGTACGGCGAATGCGAGGACCCGTCGGACAAAGCCGGGCTCGAACCGTCGCCCGTTGGGTCCTAGAGCCACGAAGAAGCCGGGCACCCCGATGGCGAGCGTGCTCACCAGCGTCCCGTGTCGAGGCAGGAACGGGTAGGGCCAGCCGGTGACCGCCACGGCCAGCGACAGGAGCAGCGACGTGACGTTCTTGGTCAGGAACAGGGCGGCGACGCGCTCGATGTTCGCGATGACGCGACGCCCCTCGGCCACCACCTTGGGCATGACGGAGAACTGGTTCCCGAGGAGCACCAGCTGCGCGACCGAACGGGTGGCCGGCGCCGCCGATCCCATGGCCACCCCGATGTCGGCCTCCTTCAGGTCCAGCACGTCGTTCACGCCATCGCCGGTCATCGCCACGGCGTGACCCCGTGCCTGCAGGGCGGACACCAGCAACCGCTTCTGCTCGGGGACGACGCGCCCGAAGACGGCGTGGGTCTCGGCGATCGGCCCCAGGTCCTCGGGGGCCTGGGGGAGTCGGCGGGCGTCCACGTCGGCGCCCACACCGATCCCAGCCCGGCGGGCCACGGCGCCGACAGTGCGGGGATCATCACCGGAGACGACCTTCACTGATACGTGTTGGCTCCGGAAGTACGCCATGGTGGCGCCGGCGTCGGCGCGGAGGGTCTCTTCGAATACAAGGAGCGCCACCGGTTCGAGAGCTGGCGGCAGTACGTCGCCCTCGACGGGCTCGGCCGTCCGGGCCAGAAGGAGCGTGCGTTGACCGTTCGTCGCCAGCGCCATTGCTCGGCTGCCGAGCCCTGGCGGTGCCACGACATCGGGGGCGCCCAGGATCCACGTTCCCCGGCCGGCGAACGATGCTGCGCTCCACCGGCGAGTGGAGGAGAACGGTATCGACTCGCTGCGGATCCAGCCGGGCGAGTGAGGGAAGGCGTGGCGGAGGGCCATGACCGTGGCATTCGGATGCTCCTCGGCGGCGAGGGCTCCGATGGCGGCTTCCACCTCCCCCCACTCGACACGTCCGACCACCTCGAAGTGGTCGAAGGTGATCTCGCCCCCGGTCAGGGTGCCGGTTTTGTCCACGCACAGCACGTCTATGCGGGCCAGACCCTCGACCGCCGGCAGGTCGCGCACGAGCACCCCGTGGCGCGCCAACCCGAGCGCGGCGGCGAAAAACGCGGCGCTGGTAAGGAGCACCAGACCCTCCGGGACGATGCCGACCAGGCCGGCCACCGATACGTGTAGGGCCTCCTGCCACGTGTTGGACGACCGGCGCTGGGTGACGAAGAGCACGGGGCCGGTGACTACGACGGCCACGGAGACGCACGCCAGGATCCGGTTGATGCCGCCCATCAGTTCCGAGGCCGTCGTCGTGAACTGCCGGGCCTCGCTCGTGATCCGCCCGGCGAAGGAGGAGGCGCCCACCGCGGAGACCTGGCAACGCCCCCAGCCGGCGGTGACGATGCTTTCCGAGAGAACACGGTCACCCGGCCGTTTGCGTACTGCGTCCGACTCCCCTGTCAGCAGCGATTCGTCAACCTCAAGGCCCTCGGCGCTCGCCAGGACCCCGTCGGCCACCACCTGGTCCCCGGCGCGGACCTCGAGCAGGTCGTCGACGACAACGGCATCGCTCGAGATGTCCGAGACCTCGCCGTCACGCACGGCGTGCGCGAGCGGGTCGTTCAGGACCGCCAGGCGGTCGAGGGCGCGCTTGGCGCGTACCTCCTGCACTATGCCGACGAGCGAGTTGGCGACGATGACCAGACCGAGAGGGCGTCGCGCCATGAGCCCGTGAGCACGACAGCCACGGCGAGCGAGCCGAGCAGCATGTTGAACGGGGTGAGGAGGTTGGCCCGCAAGATCTGGCTGAACGTGCGTGCGGGCCTGGACGGCCGGCTGTTGGTCTGCCCCCGCTCCACTCGGGTCTGGACTTCCACGGCGTGAGCCCGCTGACACCTGTGGCGTGTGCCGGGTGGGAAAGGGTGGTGAAGGTCATCGCCACGGAAGCTGTCAAGCCCTTTGAGACAAGTTCCTATGCGGACCCGATGAGTGCCACCGGGGACGGCTCGTTGATCCAGGCGGCGGTGGGCAGCTTGGGCGGCGTGGGGCGGCGGTGGTGGAACCGGGCCGGGTTGGCGGAGTAGGCGGCGTCGAGGGTCTCGGCCCGCTTGGCCCGGACCTCGGTGGCGGTGCCGTAGTGGACCGAGGCGGCCGTGTGTAGGCCGATGCCGGAGTGACGATGGACGTGGTTGTAGTGCTCGAAGAACTGGGCGCAGAAGGCACGGGCATCCTCGATCGAGCCGAACCGGCCCGGGAACACCGGGCAGTACTTCAAGGTCTTGAAATTGGCCTCCGAGAACGGGTTGTCGTTGCTCACGTGGGGCCGGCTGTGGCTTCGGGCGACGCCCAGGTCCACGAGCAGCTGGGCCACGGGCTTGGAGGTCATCGACGTCCCCCGGTCGGCGTGCAGGGTGAGCTGGTCGCGGCCGACCTGTTGTCGGGCCAGTGTGTCGGCGATGAACGCCTGGGCCAGCTCGCCCGTCTCGGCCGGCGAGACCATCCACCCCACCACGTAGCGGGAGAAGATGTCGATGATGACGAACAGCTCGTAGTAGACGCCCCGCTCGGGTCCCTGGAGCTTGGTGATGTCCCAGCTCCAGACCTCGTTGGGCCGGCGGGCGATCAGCTCGGGGCGCTTCTTGGCGGGATGGGTGCGCTGGCGCCGCCGTTCCCGGTTCTCCCCGGCGACGGCCAGCAGCCGGTACATGGTGGAGATCGAGCACAGGTACACGCCGTCGTCGAGCAGACGGGCCCACACCTGGGCCGGGGCCAGGTCGCAGTACTGCTCCGAACGCAGCAGCGCCAGGATGCGCTGGCGCTCCTGCTCGCTCAGCTTGTTGGCGGGCTCGGGCCGCGGCGGCCGTGGGCCCGCCACCGGCGGGCGACGGCGCCGGTAGCGGGTGGCCCGCGA
>JBOGID010000556.1:0-4246 GCA_050742295.1 Acidimicrobiales bacterium
GTAGCGGGCCCGGCCCCGGGACCGGGCCTCGGCCACGAGGATCGCCAGGGTGAAGACCAGCAGCAGGCACCCCAGGATCGCCGCCGGCCGCCGGTCAAAGCTGGCCCGGTACGACTGGTAGATCACCCGGGTGAAGCTGTCGAACCGCAGGAGCGACACAGCCCCGAAGTCCGACAGCACGTACAGGCAGACCAGCAGTGAGCCGGTCGCCACGGACGGCCGGAGCTGGCGCAACGTCACCCGCATGAAGGCGCGTGCCGGCCCGTCCCCGAGCGAACGGGCCGCCTCCTCCAGCGACGGGTCGATCCGTTCCAGGGCGGCGGCGACGGGCAGGAACACATAGGGGTACGACAGGACGGTCAGCACTACGAAGGCGCCGAGGAAGCCGGTCAGGTCCGGCAAGGTCGACACGTAGGCGAACGCCGCCACGTACGAAGGCATGGCCAGGGGCAGGGCGGCCACGACCTGCCACAGTCGCCGTCCCGGCAGATCGCAGCGGACGGTCAGCCACGCCAGCGCCACCCCGATGACGGCACTGGCGGCGGTGACGGCGCCCGCCAGTCCCAGGCTGCGGGCCAGCAGCCGGGCCGTGCGGTCGAGGAACAGCGTGTCGGCGATCGGGCCCCAGCCTGCGCCGCCCGCCCGTACCACCAGGTACCCCACGGGCACCAGCGCAACCAAGCTGACGACCCCCGCCAGAGCCACGAGCGTGGTGGGGGGGCGGGCCGCAGCCCGGGCAGGGGCCGTCAGAGGAGGCCGACCTGGCGGAGCAGGCCGAGGGTGTGTTCCAGGTCGCCGAGGGCGCTGAGGTCGAGGTCGGGCCCGTGGACCTGATCGAGGGGAACCAGGCCGTTGACGGGGGGCACGCCGTCGACGAGCGGGTATTCGTAGTTCCGTTCGGCGAAGTGCTTCTGGGTCTCGGGCGTCAGGAGGTACTGCACCAACCGGCCCGCGTCGGCCGCCTTCCTCGACGCCTTCAGGATGCCCACGCCGGCCACGTTGACCAGGCTGCCGGGGTCGCCGGCGGCGGTGAAGTGGTTGCGGGCCACCAGCTTGTCCTGGCCGATCTCGGCGCCCAACTGGAACAGGTAGTAGTGGTTCACGAGGCCCACATCGACCTGACCGTCGTTCGCGGCCTTCACGATCAGGGCGTTGTCCTCGTACGTCCGGGGCTCGTTGGCCTTGATGCCCTGGAGCCACTCCTGCGTGCGGGAATCGCCCGCCTGGATGGTCATGGCCGTGACGAACGCCTGGAACGACCCGTTGGTCGGGGCGATCCCGATCCGACCCTTCCACTTCGGGTCGGTCAGCTGGAACACGCTGGTCGGCAGGTCGGACGCCTGGAGCTTGCGGGAGTTGTAGACGATCACCCGGGCCCGGCCCGACACGCCGATCCAGTTGCCGTCGTCGGCCCGGAAACGGGGGTCGACCGACGCCAGCGCCTCGGCGGGCACCGGCCCGAACATGCCGTGGCGGTCGACCGACCCGAGGGCGCCCGCGTCCTGGGCCCAGAACACGTCGGCCCGGGTGCGGCCACCTTCCTCGGCGATCTGGGCCGCCAGCTCGGCGCTGGCCCCGTAGCGGGCCTTCACCTTGATCCCCGTGGCCTTGGTGAACTCCTCGAGGATGGGCTTCACCTGCACCTCGGCCCGCCCCGAGTACAGCGTGATCCCCTCGTCCCCCGAACTGCACGACGCCAGGGCGGTGGCCAGGAGGGGGATGAACAGCAAGGCGGCAAGCCGGCGCATCCCCACAATCTTAGGTACGCCTAACTACGTCCGCAAGGTGAGGCTTAACTCACAGGCAGGACGTCACGACGGTTCGGCCCGCCCGAGGTGGTGAGGGGTACATTGAGCGAGCCTGAGTTGCCGCTCGGCAGGCTGGGTGCCGGACGGAAGACGGACTGGCCGAGGGAGACGTGGGGCGCCGACTCGTGCGATGGGGACGGCAGCGGCGGATGGTCGTGACGGCGTGCACGCCTCCACTGCCGCCGACGTCGAGATGAGCGCGTCCACGAGCGACGAGCGGCCCGTGGACCTGTACGAGCGTGATGAATCGCTCGACGCGGCCCGAAGCCTCGTGCACCGGGTGGGCGGGGGCGACGGCGGCGCTCTCTTCGTGGTCGGCGAGCCGGGCCTGGGCAAGACGTCGGTCCTGGACCGGGCCCGAGCCGAGTCCGGCTCGCTCGACATCGCGGCCGGGAGCGGCGCGGAGATGGAGGAGGCGCTGCCCTTCGGCCTGCTCGCCCAGGTGCTCGACGACCTCGGGACCGAGCCGCCGGGGCTGCCCGACGGGGTCCTGCAGCCCGCCGTCGAACCTTCGGCCCCGCACCACCGGGTCCTGCGGTGGCTGCAGGGACGGGGCCGGGACCGCCCGCTGCTCCTGGTGCTCGACGACCTCCACTGGGCCGACCACGACTCGCTGGGTGTCTTCGCCTTCCTGGCCCGGCGGCTCGACCGGCTCCCTGTCGGCCTCATCGCCGCCCTGCGGCCGTGGCCGAGGGAGGCCTACGACGAGTGCTGCGCGCTCGTCGGCGCAGGCCACGCCCAGATGGTCCAGGTCGCGCCCCTGAGCCGGCCCGCCGCCGACCGCCTCCTCACCAGGCGGGTCGGCGCCGATGTGGCCGAGACGACCCAGGAGCGGGCGTGGCAGCTCTGCCAAGGGAACCCCCTGCTGGTCGAGCAGGTGGCGCTGGCGCTGGGCAAGGGGGAGGACCTTCCCGAGGCGGGCCAGGAAGCGTCGGCGCTGGCCGGGCCCGTCCTGCTCGCCCGCTTCGCCGGACTGGACCGCCAGAACATCGCCTACGCCAGCGCCGCCAGCGTCCTCGGGATGAGCTTCGACACCGGTCTGGTGTCGGTGGCGGCCGGGTTCGACGGCCCGGCTGCCGACCACGCCGCCGAGGCGCTGTTCCGGAACGGGCTGGTGCGGAGCGACGAGGACGGGACCACGCGCTTCGCCCACCAGCTTCTGGCCCAGGCCCTCTACGACGACCTGGCCCCGCCCGTGCGGCGCCGCCTGCACGGCCGCTACTTCGAGCTGCTGGCGGCGCGGGGGCTCGAGAACGAGGCGTCCGAGCACGCCATGCGGGCTCGGCTCGCGGGTTACCCCGCCGCCGCCGCCCTCCTCCAGCGCACCGGGCAGGCGGCTCTGGCGACGGGCGCAGTGGCCACCGCCATCCGCCACCTCGAAGGAGCCGTCCAAGCTTGGGGCGATTGTGCCCCGGCCTCGCTCCAGCTCGCCCTGAGCCACGCCCTGGCGGCCGGCGGCCGGGCCGTGGACGCGGCGGAGGTCTGCGCCCGCCTGCTCGACGATCGCACGCTCGACTGGACCGACCGGGTGGCTGCCCTCCGGATCTCGGGCCGGTCCCTCTACTTCACGGGCACGCCCGACCACGGCGAGGCGCAGCTGGAGCAGGCCTCGGCCCTCGCCGCCGAGCATGATCCGGCCGCAGCCGTCGAGCCCCTGCTCGACCAGTCCCTGTGCGCGTGGCTCAGCGGCGGGCCGGCCCGGGCCCTGTCCCTGGCCGTGAAGGCGCGCACGCTCGCGGCCGGCGCCGACGACCGGCTCCGGGAATGGGCGGGCGCGACCTGGGGCCACCTCGCCTACGAAGCGGGCGACCCCGCCGGGCTGAACGCGACCGACGAGATTGGGCGGCGCCTCGATCGGGACCGGGACGGTCGGCTCCTCGACCCCGCCGACCTCGCCTGGCCGTGGGCGCCCGTCTACCAGTTCGCCATGAACGAGAACTACGCGGGCCGCTACGCCCGTTCGCAGGCGGCGTTCAGCCTGGCCGCCGACGCCATGGAACGGGCCGGCGCCGTCAACGCCCTGGCCACCGTCCACATTCACCTGGCCAACGTCACCACCCGCCGTGGCCTCCTCGATGACGCCCTCCGGCACGCGTCCCTGGCCGAGGAGTTCGCCGAGCTGACGCCGGCCATCATCCCCTACGCCCGGCTGGTGCAGGCCGAGGCCCTCCTGTGGCGCGGCCGGTTCGTGGAGAGCGAGGCGTGCTGCCGGGCGGCCGAAGGGCAGGGCGCACACGACTGGTTCGCCCGTCTGTGGCTCGCGTACGTGCGCGGCGTCCGTCTCCTCTGGCAGGGCGACAAGGCGGCGTCGGACCTGTTCCTGCTCGTGGAGGACACGACCGCGGGCGCCGGCATCCGCGAGCCCTGCCACATCCTCTGGGGCGCCGATGCCGTCGCCGCCCACCTCGGAGCGGGCCGCGAGGCCGACGCCTCGCGGG
>JBOGID010000557.1:0-5139 GCA_050742295.1 Acidimicrobiales bacterium
TCACTCGTAATGAGCAGGTCGTCGGTTCGAGTCCGACCTCGGGCTCAAAGGTGGTCTGAGCAGCGAGTTTAGTTCGGAGCAGGTATAGCGGCTGGTTGCACAGCTAGCTAATCTTTGTCGATGCCGACGGCGGTCGACGAGGCCCGCGCGCTGCTTCCGTCCTTCGAACGGAGCCTGAAGGCGCGCAACCGGTCGCCGAAGACGATTCGCGGCTACGTGGAGTCGGCTCGCCTGCTCTCGGCCTTCCTCGCTGATCACGGGATGCCACAGGCCGTCGGCGCGATTCATCGGGAGCACGTCGAGGCGTTCATCGCCCACCAGCTCGAACGCTGGACACCTTCCACGGCCGCGACCCGCTATCGCTACGTCCAGCAGTTCCTCCGCTGGCTGGAGGAGGAGGGCGGGATCACGGCGTCGCCGATGGCGACGATGAAGCCTCCGACCGTTCCCGAGTCGCCGGTGCCGGTCCTCTCCGACGACGAGTTGCGCCGCCTCCTCGCGGCGTGCGAAGGCCGGGGCTACGACGAACGCCGCGATGCCGCCATCATCCGACTGTTCCTCGACTGTGGGTTGCGCCTGGCCGAGCTCGCGGCGCTCAAGGTCGACGACGTGGATTTCGACTACAGCGTCGTCCACGTCGTCGGCAAGGGCCGCCGACCGCGGTCGGCCCCCTTCGGCGCGAGGACGGCGCAGGCGCTCGACCGGTATCTCCGGGCCCGAGCGAAGCACCCGATGGCCGGGCAGCCTTGGCTGTGGCTGGGGGCAAAGGGCCGCCTCACCGATTCGGGGGTGGCGCAGCTCCTCGACCGTCGGTCGGTCAAGGCCGGCCTCGGCCGCATCCACCCGCACCAGCTGCGCCACACGTTCGCCCACGCCTGGCTCGCCCAGGGCGGCAATGAAGGCGACCTCATGCGCCTCGCTGGCTGGCGCAGCCGTCAGATGCTTCAGCGGTATGGAGCCTCCGCCGCCGACGAACGGGCGCGGGATGCGCACCGGCGGCTGTCGCCGGGCGACCGGATCTAACGCGGCTGCCGCTTCCGCCGGGCCCGGGAGGACTTCAGTGCGAGCGTCGTGAAGTACGCCTTCCGCGCCGCTACTGCCCGTCGCCGGCGCTCCGTCTCGGGCAGGAGGCCGTTGGGGTTAACCTCGCGCTCGAACCGGGCGAGAAAGGCGTGGCGCGCAGCCTGCGTGGTCTCGCGAGGATCGGTCCGCGCGTGGAGCGCGTAGGCGGCAGCGCGGGCACGCATCGTCCGCTGCGCCGGCGTCAGCCGTCGGTCCTCCATGCGGCGAGCATGCGCCGGCGACCTTGCCTTGTACCTTGCCACGCACCTTGCCTGCGACATGATATGAATTTTCCTGCGAGCGTCAATATCAGCTGCGTGGCAACGTACGGATCGTAAGTCGCCGTTCCGCTGCTGGGGACGATGACCTCACGCCTGGGACGGTCCCCCACCTGGCATCGGACCGAGTTCGCCTACCGGCACCGACGGTCCGCCGCGCAAGCACCGCCAGACCGCCTGAGCGCCGACAAGGCCCGGCTGCAACGGGTGGTCGCCGTGAGCCGGGCACGGCGGCCAGGGATCGGTCAGCTCGTCGGGCCACAGGTTGTCCGCGACGTCCGTCACGACCGCGGCAACGAACGCCTCGATTTCCGCATCGGGGAACGTGTCCGAGTCGTCCTCCGCGAGATTCTCTCCGACGTACATGCGCCAGGGGGGCAGATCAGGTGACCAAGGTGGGCCAGCTTTGGCTTGACCGAAGCCTTGCACTTTGCACCTTGCGCGAAGCGCAAGGTGCAAGTGTGTCTCCTCGGAGATCCCCTGGCGAAAGTGACTCTCTGCGTCGTCCGACAGGCCGTAATGCTGAACGTTCCTTGGGAATTCGGAGATAACTTCAAACGAAACTACAGTTAGGTTGTAAGTTTCGGCCGTGGATCCAACGAAGTTTGGGCGAACCGAGTATGGCCAGGTCGTTCGGACGGAGGGCGATCACGGCTTCTTCGCATTCCTGCCGTCAGCGATCCCCAGGGAGATCAAGCTGGATAGCCGAACGGTCCTGCTGCTGTCCGAGGCCGACGACGCCCTCGGACGGCTCGCGGGCGTCGGGCGCCTGCTCCCGAACCCCCACCTCTTGGCCAGCGCCTACTTGACGCAGGAGGCCGTTGCGAGCTCCCGCATCGAAGGGACGCAGGCGTCGCTCTCCGAGGTCTTTCGTGCCGTCGCAGGAGGGGGCTCGCCCCCGTCGTCGGACGTCCAGGAGGTCCGCAACTACATCGCCGCACTCGAACACGGCCTCGCCCGGCTCCAGGAGCTACCGGTCTGCCTTCGGCTGACCAGGGAGATCCATCGAACCCTGATGACGAACGTCCGCGGGCGTGAACAGCACCCGGGCGAGTTTCGAACCACGCAAAACTGGATCGGGTCCTCCGGCGATCGCCCGGACACGGCTGCGTTCGTGCCCCCTCCGGTTGATCACCTCGCCGACTGCCTGGCCGACTGGGAGCGTTACGCCAACGAGACGCCCCCGGTCCCTCTTCTGGTCCAGTGTGGCCTCCTCCACTACCAGTTCGAGACGATCCACCCCTTCCTCGACGGGAACGGCCGCCTGGGCCGGCTCCTCATCGTGCTGTTCCTGGTCAGCCGGGCCCGCCTTCCGCAGCCGCTGCTGTATATCAGCCGGTTCTTCGAGGACAACCGCGCCGAGTACTACGACCGTCTCCAGGGCGTCCGGGAGCGCGGCGAGATCCAGGAGTGGCTTCAGCTCTTCCTCAGCGCGGTCGCCGTGCAGGCTCGTGACGCCGTCGACCGGGCGGAAGCGCTCGTCGACATCCGCGAGCGCTATCGCCAAGCCCTACGCGGGTCACGGAGCCGTGCCCCGGAGGTGGTCGACCTGTTGCTCGGCAACCCGGTGCTCACAACCGGTCGGGTGGAGCGGGAGCTCGCGGTCACCAACGCGGGGGCGCTCAACCTCATTCGCCAGCTTGAGTCACTGGAGGTCGTACAGGACGCCGGCCGTGCCGGTCGTGGTGGTCGCCGGGTCTGGGTGGCCCACGACGTGCTGACCGTGCTCGAAGGCCGGTCCGGCGACGACCAGACCGCGCCTGGCGACCATGATGGGATGATGCGGGAGGACGGTCAGTGACGCCGAAGCGGGCCGCCAAGCCGAAGGCGGCGAGGTCGCTGGAGCAAACCCTTTGGGACGCGGCCGACAAGATGCGCGGCAACCTGGAAGCGGCCGAGTACAAGCACGTCGCCCCTCGGTCTTGTGTTCCTCAAGTACGTGTCGGATGCATTCGAGCAGCGGCGCCGGTTCCTGGAACGGGCGACGGCCGAACCGGGCAGCGACTTCTACGTCGCCAACCCGGCCCGGCGGGGCGCCATTGTCGAGTCACGGGACGAGTACCGCTCCGACAACGTGTTCTGGGTGCCGCCGGCCGCCCGCTGGCCACAGCTCCAAGCCATGGCTAACGACCCGTCGGCATACCAGCCCCACCTCCACAACAAGCAGACGCTGCGCGCCATCAAGGCGCGCGCCAAGGACCACGGGGACCCTCTCCAGGTCGTGATCGTGCGGGACATGTGGCTCACGGGCTTCGACTCGCCGGCCCTCCATACGATCTACGTCGACAAGCCGATGCAGGGTGCCGGCCTCATGCAGGCGATCGCCCGGGTCAACCGCACGTTCCGTGACAAGCCGGGCGGGCTGATCGTCGACTACATCGGCGTGGCAGAAGCTGCGGGAAGCCCTCGCCGACTATTCGCCGTCCGACCGAGAGCAGGCGGGCGTGCCGATCGAGCAGGTCATCGAGGTGCTCATCGAAAAGCACGACGTCTGCTGCGGCATCCTGCACAGCCACGATTGGTCATCGGACCCGCACCTCGGCGCCGCCGATCGCATGGCCGAGTTGGCGGGAACGATGGACTTTCTCCTCGCCGACCCCGATCGCAAGACGAGGTTCGTCGACCAGGTCCTTGCGCTGCTGAAGGCCTTCGCCTTAGCCGGGGCCCGTGACGAGGCACTGGCCATCCGCGACGACGTCCGCTTCTTTGCCGACGTCCGCTCGGCCATCCTCAAGCTCGAAGCCGAGGGCGAGCCGGGGCGGGGAGGCACCGGTGGCAAAGCCGAGCTGGACACGGCGATCGGCCAGCTCGTCTCGGAGGCCGTCGCCGCCGACGAGCTGATCAACGTCTACGCCGCGGCTGGCATGGACCGCCCCGACCTCTCGATCATCTCCGATGAGTTCTTGGAAGGCCTGGCGCAGGGCGAGCGCCCCAACCTCCAGATGGCGGTTCTCCGGCGCCTGCTCGACGATCGGATCCGGACCATGAGGCGGACGAACGTCGTCCAGAGCCGCCTCTTCTCCACGCTGCTCGACGACGCCATCAACCGCTACACCAACCGTGCGCTGACGACGGCCGAGATCATCGCCGAGCTGGTGAAGCTGGCAAAGCAGGTGCGTGACCAGGCCGGCCGTGGCGCCGCGCTCGGCCTTCCGGATGCCGAGCTCGCGTTCTACGACGCCGTCTGCCAGAACGACTCCGCCATCCTCGAGCTGGGCGACGACACGCTGAAGGCCATCGCTAGAGACCTGGTCGCGGCCGTACGGCAGTCGGCCACGATCGACTGGAGCCTCAAGGAGTCTGTTCGGGCCGCAATGCGGGCCAAGGTGCGGCGGCTGCTGGCCCGCTACGACTACCCACCCGACAAGGAGGAACGGGCGGTTGAGCTCATCCTCGAACAGGCGGAGATGTACCGCAGCGAGAAGGCCGCTCGCGACGACGACTCGTGGGCTCACACTGCCGTTTGGCTTGAACCGCTCAACCCGACTTACCAGCCGATCGTCATCGCCGCGTCCGAGGTGGACGACGTGAGGGTGATCGGCGAATTGGTGGAGGTGCTCGGTCGCGCGTCGGCGAGCGCACCGACGGAGGACGGCGACAGCAGCTAACTCCGGCCGTTTCGCTCGCCGCTGACCAGCATCGTCGCAGGTCGGCACAGCGCTCAGGCCAACCTCACTCGTAATGAGCAGGTCGTCGGTTCGAGTCCGACCTCGGGCTCAAAGGTGGTCTGAGCAGCGAGTTTAGTTCGGAGCAGGTATAGCGGCTGGTTGCACAGCTAGCTAATCTTTGTCGATGCCGA
>JBOGID010000558.1:0-9107 GCA_050742295.1 Acidimicrobiales bacterium
GCGCGGTCGGGCACCGCCGCCGCGCCGACGATCTCGAACCGCAGCGGCGTCGGCCGGCCGCTACGGGCGCGTGCCCACGACGCCGGGGTCGGGTACCGGGCCCGCGCCCCGGCGTCGAGCAGTGCCCATCCCAACTCCGGGGTGCGCTCCTGCTCGGCGCGAAGCACGGCGGCGAGGGCGGCTTCTGGTGTCGAGGCGGTGATTGGCGACGCCTGCTCAGGTTCGGGCGCGGCTGGTTCGGCGCCCTCAGCCACGCTCGTCGGGAACGAGAACTGCTTGACCGACGGGACGTGATCCTCACCCGCTGTCGAACCCCATCCGGAGAAGGCACGCACGGTGCCCAGCCCCATGCCGAGGCCGACCGCCACGACGACGGCCAGGAGGCCGACCCGCTTCATTGGCACAATCACCGGTCTCGTCGACACGATTCACCTCACCGCCTTCACCCAAGCTTCGGCGCCGACGCCACTGGCGGATGACTTGGCGCGCAACCCGGCACGAGTGACAGGGACGCGTCGATCCCGATGGCTACGTGATCGACGTGCTGGTCGGACGAGGCCGCAAGGCGCGGGCACGGCCACGTCGCTGGCGGCCGAGCGGCGAGGCCGTCGCCCAAGGATGCTGTTGTCATTCGCGGAGCTTGCGGATGTTGCCCCGGCCGGTCCCCCGAAAGCGGGCGACCTCCTCCTCGACCTCTCCGAGACGGTTGAAGAAGTAGAACTCCTCGCCTTCCTGACGCCACGTGTCCGCCTGGACGCGAATGCTGGCGCCGTCGATCCAGAGCTCCCAACGCGGACGCCGGCGCTCGGCCATGCGCTACGAAGCCGTCGCCCGCGCTTGTCGGCACAGGTGCGCGACCCGGTGAGCGCATCGTGAGAGGGTGCTCGAGGCGGGGTGAGGCCAGCAGGGGTGTCTCTGCCGGATGTCAATGAATGAGCGCTCAGCCAGTGATCAGCGACGGCTGGGGATTCGACGGCGCGAAGTCGACAGGAGCGGGGTTGGTGGTGCCCTTCACCGGGCCGCTGCCGACGGGATACAGGCCGAGGACGTACCGGAGGATGGCCTGACGCTGCTGACCGACGACGTTGACCTGGGCGGCGAGCTTGACGGCGTCGGCGCTCTGCAGCTTCGGGATGACCGACTGGTAGGTCTGCGACGCGTAGTCCTCGAGGCGCAACGCGAGGGTCGCCGCCCCGGCCACGTCCGTCACCTTGGCGAATTCGGCGTTGACCGTCGGCGCCAGCGAGGCGGCGGGCGCGGCGACGGCCTGGCGGCCGCCCGCGGTCAGCACCTGATTCCAGCGGTCGAGCGCCTCTTGGTGCTGCTTGGCCGCGGTCGTGACGAAGGTGGCGACCGCAGGTGGCACCGTCCCGAGCTTGCCTGCTGTCGCGGCGTTGCCCGCTGCCGTGTACGTGTCGAACGCCAGCTTTTCCAAGCCGGCCGCTGCGACGGCGACATCGAGGTCGGCTGCCGCGTTCGCCGCCGTCGTGGGGCCGCCGGCCTGACCGGCGCCGCTGTCGCCTCCGTCGTCGTCGTTCCCGCAGGCGCTCGCCACCAGGGCAACGCCCCCGGCTGCGGCCGCGCCGGCCAGGAAGCGGCGGCGATTGAAGCCTCCGCCGGAGAGCGGTCGATTCCCATGCATCGGCTGATTCGTGTCCTGGTTCACTTGACCGCTCCCGACGCCGGCTCAGCGATCAGGTCGGGCCCGTTGACGGCGTGGAGGGCGTCGGGCGTCGCCACGCTGCCGGCAGCAGCGGGGAGCCGGGGAATGTTCGCCGCCGGGAAGGGCACGTCGATGAGCTGCACCGCGCCCCCCGAGAGCAGCGCGCTGACGGCCCGGAGGGTCGCCAGGTGCTGGGCCTCGACGCCCATCACGCTGGCCATGATGCCCTTGGACCGCTGATCGGCGAGCATGGCCAGGTTGAGCAGGTACGTATCGGTTGCCACCTTCTCCAGCGTGGCTGCGAAGTCAACCAGCTTGGCGGGGGTGGAGAGGTCGGCGCTGCTCACGACCGGTGCAAACTTGGTGTTGGGCGCGTCCTGGACCCGACCCCCCAGCGCGGTCGTCTGGGACTGGAAGGCCTTCTTGTGCTCGCTGTGCTGGCGCTGGGTCTCCTTGGCGAAGGCGGCCACCGTTGACTTGGCACCGACGTCGGTGATCCCTGCGACCGCTTTGGCAGCCGGGGCATTCGCCTTGTCCGGCCCCTCGCCGAGCGCCACCCCGTAGGTGGCCACGGCCAGCGCTTCGAGCGACGATGCCGTCTGGAGGATCTGGACGTCGAGCGCGGTGTCAGCCCGTGCGGGCGTGGCCAAGATGCCGGCAAGGAGGCCCCCGAATCCCCCGGCCAGGAGGGTCCGGGTCGCCACGCCGCCTGCGCCCAAGCCCATCTTCGCGACCAGGCCCCGGCGAGCCTCGTTGAAGCGGTCGATCTCGTCGGTGTCGACGTCGCGACCCCGGGACCGCCCAATGTCGTTCAACTCGGGGAGGGACGCCCTGGCAGTTCGCATGGCATCGACATGGAGATCGCGTGACTCCTCCATGAGCAGCTCGAACGCGGTCGCATCGAGCTTCAGGCCTTCATCAGTCGCCAACTGGGCTCTCCCTTCTGTCGAGGACATGGAACCCTCCCCGCCCGTATTCGGACTCAGGCGTCGACCTGGATGATGCGATGCGCCATGAACGGGTGCACCGCGCAGAAGTACTCGTAGCGGCCCGCCTTGGCGACCATGAAGGTCTTGGCCCCGGCCCCGAACCGCCCCGTGTCGAAGGACCCGTCGACACCTGTCACGGTGTGCTCGGCCGCGTCCCGGTTCTGCACGGTGATGGCCTGGCCGACCTTGGCCCGTAGAAGGCTCGGGGCGAACTCGAGGTTCTCGATGGTGATGACCGCGGGGGCGCGCTTGTCGTCGTCCGTTCCCCCGCAGCCAGCGCAGAGAATCACGATGGCAGCGAGGACGGCCCCGGCCCGACGGCGCTTGGTCACCTCGGCGCTTGACGCGCCTTGGAGTCCCCGATCACACCTGGCGGGCCTTGGAGCGGACGTAGTTCACGATCGTCTCGGTTGGCACCTTGACGCGATGCTTCTTCTGGACGTGCTCCGCGACCTTGGCCAGCAGTTCGTCCTCGGTCGCGCCCTTTCCCTGCCAACGGCAGGAATGGTTCTCATCCCTTCAAGCGAAGCGATACGCCATCTCGTGCTCCTCCTATCCTATGAACGCCAGTGCCAGGTATTCGGACCGGGACAAGCGCGTGGATGGCCTCCCTGGCGGACCCGACGGTCGCGAACAAACCGAGGAAGCTGCAAGGAGGACGTTCTTCGAGCACCGCCCGCCGTCGCACTCGCCGATGGGGACACACGGCGAGGCGAACGGCCCTCGCCGCAGCGAGGGGCTGGGGCACGGACAACTGGTTTGCCGGCTTTCCGACCGATGTGACATGGCATCGTGGTTCGCTCGAGCAGGAGGAACTCGGTCGCGTACGCTTCATCAACTGCCCGTACTGGGTCGGCCTAACCGGTGGGTCACGTTGCCCACGCGACGTGCTGGGACCCTGACCCAGCCGGCCGTCCGGCTGCAGGCGGTGAAGGGGACCGGCCCTGGTCAGGGACGAGTCTTGCGATCCATCGTCACGAGGAGGGCGGCTGCCGAGGCGGCGGCGAAGGCGAACCCGCCCAGCAGCAGCCACGTCAGGACGTTGGAGGCGTCAAAGTCGGCGTGGGCGCGGGCCGCGGCGACAAGGATCAGCGACAGCATGAACACCTGGACCTGCAGCATGAGCCGGGCCGTGGTCCAGCGGGGATCAGTGACCACCCCAAGCTGTGCGATCCCCAGCATGAAGATGGCCCCGAGGACACGGGACGTGAGCGGCGTCAGCATCCACGGCCACAGGTCGATGGCCGTCGTCGGAGCGAGGAAGAGGAACAGCCCGGCGGTGACGGCCAACGCCCCCGTCCCACCCAGCATGGCCCGGGCCGGCGGGGCAAGCAGGACATCGCCGGGGCCCGGCCGCGAACCCCGGCCGCGGTTCGCAGCCCACACCCCCCAGACGAGGACCGGGGTCGTGAAGTACAGCCCGGCCCAAAGCCAGAAGGCGACGTGGTGGTGGTTGAACCGGTCCCAGTGGATGATCGTGGCCACGCCCATGAGCGTGGCGAACGTCCCCACGGCCACGAAGCCGGCCTTGATGGTGTGCCAGGCCGACGCCCGGGACGCCCGCACGAAGAAGTAGGAGCCGCCGAGGTAGACGGCTCCGAGCGTCATCGGTGTCATCGGCGGATTGATCGTCCAGGCGAACAGGCGGCGCGAGACCTTAGTGACGGCGGGCCGGGCCGGACCTGCGCTGCTACGGTCCGAGGCGGTGAGCAACGACTACCACTTCGTCACGGAGTGGCGGGTGGCGGCCACGCTCGACGAGGTCAAGGCCATCCTCGGCGACACCGACGCCGGCGCCGTTGTGCGCTGGTGGCCGTCGGTCTACCTCAATGTCGAGGAGATCGAGCCGGGCGGCGAGGGTGGACTGGGCCGCGTCCTCGACCTGTACACAAAGGGCTGGCTCCCCTACACGCTTCGCTGGACCCTGCGCGTGACCGAGCCGCTGACCGACGGCGGCTACGCCCTGGAAGCCACGGGCGACCTGGAGGGGACTGGGCGCTGGACCTTCCTGGCCGTAGGGCCCGAGGTCGTCATCACCTACGACTGGCGGATCCACGCCACCAAGCCCCTGCTCCGCCGCCTCGGTTGGCTGCTGAAGCCGGCGTTCTCGGCCAACCATCACTGGGCCATGCGGCGCGGCGAGGAGAGCCTGGGGCTCGAACTGCGCCGCCGCCGCCAAGCCGACGCCGCCTGATGTGCGGCCTGCGCCCGGGCAAGTGGGACTAGCCGGCCTCCGCTGGTGCCACGTGGACATCGACTCCGCATCGCCCAACATTCATGTCGTGGAGCGGGCGCTCGAAGTCGAGGACCGCTACGTGCGCCAGGTGTCGCCCAAGACGACACGGAGCAAGCGCCGCATCGGCCTGCATCCGCTGCTCGTCGCCGCCCTGCACCGCCACCGGGAACTCATGCAGACGTTCGATCTGTACGACGAGGGCTTCGTGTTCTGCACCAAGACCGGGACGCCGATGACGATGCGCAACATGCGGCGTGGCTTCCAGCTCTTGTGCAAGCGTGCCGGCTTCGGGACGCGCTGGACGACCTACGAACTGCGCCACTCGTTCGTTTTCGCTTGTCGCCGACCAGCTCGACGACCTCGTGAAGGTGGCCGACCTCGCCGGCCACGTCGACACCCGGACGGCCGAGGGCTTCCGCCACTCGGTCCGCCCGTCGCTGCCGCACGCCATCGACGCGTGGGACCGCCTGCTCGACCAGGGCCGTCAGTAAGGCCGGCCGTGGCACCAGGGTGATCGTGACGACTCCCACCAATGGCGAACGTGTCGGCCTGGCGAGCGTCCCTGCCCAGGTCCCGGGCGAGTGGGCCGCCGTCGATCAACTCCGGTTCGCCAGGCCGGGGTGCTCGGATGACGACGACCTCGGGCCTCGGATAGGCGGCGTGGCCCCGCCGTTCCCCTGGACCTATCCGTACCAAGAGGACGGCACTCGCTTCGAGGCGATCGTGCTTCGACCCCTCGTGCCCGTCACGTTGGTGGGGGCCGAAGCGTCCCTCGTCGGCTTCGCGCTCATCGACAGCGGGAGCGAGCACATCTTGGTATCCCCTTTTCTTGCCGCGTCGGCGCGCGTCGACGCCGAGGCCGGACATCGGTCGCTCGAACTCGGCATCGGTGGTGACGCGGTGGCCGTGCGGTTCGTCGACCTGACACTCCGCCTGCACGCTCCGGGCGACGACCAGGACGACTACGTCGAGTGGAACGCCGAGGTCGGTGTCGTCAGTCAATGGAGCCGCGCTGGCCGATGATCCTCGGACAGGTCGGTTTCCTCAACCGCTTCACCACAACGATGAGTTGCGGACATCGACCGACCGTGGCGGACGGAGGTCCAACGTGTATCGCTCATTCACCAGGTCGGCGGCCCTATTCGGCGCAACAGCGCTCGGCACCGTCCTTCTTGCACCATCCGCTCAGGCAGCCTCTTCGCCGGCCCCCAGGGTACAGATCGGCGAATTGGGCCCGGCCGTGGTTGGCCCCGACGCGCAGACTGAGCACTGGCTCGAGGTCACCGCCCGCGACCGCGACGGCATCATCACCGAGATCACCGTGGAGTGGGAGGGCGACAGCGGCACGACGGTGATCTTTGCCAGCCGGTCGTGCTTCCTCATTCCCAGCGCACCGGGCGAGACGGTCGCCATGAGCACTCCCGTCACCGTTCCCGGACCGGGGTGCTACCGGGCTCACGTGCACGCCCACTCGGTCGACTCCTGCGGCGGTTCGGTCGAGCAGACCGGACCGTCCAAGCACCGCCGGTTCAGCGTGACGCCATGACCGCCGCCGAGCAGGCGTTGCCCGACTGTTACGAGGCGGCGATCCCCCGGTTACGCCGGGCCGCCACGATGAGCCTCATGAACGGCGCATCGAATCGGGCCGCGCACAGACGGCGGCGGCATGTATGTCTCGGCTGGGTCGGCGGCGTCGCGGCCCTGGCTCTCGTGGCATGTTCGGGCGGGGGTGGCGGCGCGGTAACCGCCGCCCCCGTCACCGCACCCACCACGTCCGACACCACGACGGTGCCGACCACGCCCACCTCTGGGCCGCCGACGTCGACGTCAACCACGACGACAACGCCCAGGCCGGTGGTCGTCGACGGCGTCCCCCAGGTCGCCGCCACCCCGGCACGGGCGGCCGTTGGCGCCCGGGTGCGCATCGAGGGAGCGGGCTTCACCGACCCGATGTGGAGGGCGAGCGGCACGACGCTGTGGATCGCGGACAAGACCGGCTGCAACCTCTACGCCCAGGCGGAGCACACCGTCATCGTGTCGGCGGCGGGGCGCCTGACCGGCGAGTTCGTCGTCCCATCGAGCGGCGCCTGCCGGATGAGCACCATTGGTGACCGGCCGGTCACGTCCGGTGCCTACCGCATTGTGTTCACCTGCACGGCGTGCTCCATCGGCGAGCTCGAGGTGACGACGACAGCCGGGCCCTGTGCCGACGTCGGGTTCAGCCCGAATAGCGACAACCTCGCCGGCGGCATCATCGCGAACGGGTTGAGCTGTGCCGAAGCCGAAGCGCTCGTCCGCAACGTCGGTCCGCAGGTACACGCGATCGGAGGCCCATCGCGTGTCGAGGTCGACGGCTTCGTCTGCGAGCGGACCGCGCAGAGCGAGCGCTTCCTTCCAACCTCGGACTTCACGTGCACCAGCGGCACCAAGTCAGTGACCTTCGTCCGGGCCTAAGGAGCGAACCATGGAACGACTCCTTCTTCTCGCGTTGGCGGCGGGCACCCTGGCCACCGGATGTGGCGGCACCGATCGGGCCGGCGAGGGTGCATCGGCGCCGAGCCCGACCACATCCGAGCCGGCCGAGGACACGGGTACCACCGTGAGCCCCGTGACCACGGGGCCGAGCACGACGCATCCGACCAGATTCGCCGAGGCCGTTGTCGACAGCGGCACGTCGCCGGGGGGCAGTTGGCAGCTCTTGGCGCAGGCCGGGCCACGACCGGACACCCTCTGCGCAGAGCTGCGGGGTCCGTTCCAGATCGGCGGCCGCGTGTGCAACGAAACGAAGCGTCCGAGCAGGACTTCAACGGCAACGACGTGCTGCGCTACACCGTCGGTGGAGACGGGACGTTCGTGATAGGTGTGACCCGCCCGGACGTTGCGAAGGTGCGGATGGAGCTGCGCGGTGCGCCAACGGTCGAGCGAGCGACCGTGGCGGCCTCGGTCACCACGCCGGGAGGTTTGTTGCTCTCCAGCGACCGGCAGGCGCCGCCATCCGATCGCTGGCGGCCCTCGACAGCCGAGGTGCGGTGGTCACGGCGATCCCCATCAACCCGTAGGCGCGAGCGGCGCAGGCCGTCGGTTCTTCAATCCGTCGAGGCGAGGGATTCGGGGATTGCCGGCGTCCAAGGAGGCAGTTCTCATTCGGAGGTGTGACTCGTGGGTAGGTCCAGGGCGGTGACGATCGGTGCCGGCGAGGCTTCCGTTCACGTCGAATACGTGAGGGCGAGGGCGCTGCTCCGCCTTCACCCTCGGAGGAAAGGCCCCTCGTCGGAGGTGTGGTGGAACTTCCCCTGGAAGACCTCACCCGCGCCTTCGACATCGGCCTCCGGGGACGAATCGCCCGGATCGATCCCTGCTGTTCGGCGGAGACTCGGACAACCGCCTCGGCGGCTCGGACGACCTTCTCGGGGTGTATTACGGCGAGTGCGAGGCGAAGGCCGCCTTCCACGCACGGAGGAAGGCCGTCGGACGGCACGGATGGGCGGAGCTGGTGGTGCTGGAGGGCCGCCGCCCACCGCTGCGGATCTGCTGGTTCGGCGGAACGGCTCGGGGCCGTCAGCCGAAAGGAAGGCCAGTTTCGGCGTCGGCGGCTCGACGCCCCGCTACCCGCCGCCGCGCCCGTTCCCCTGGAGGCGATCCAGGCCCGTTCCAGCTCGGCCCTGAGACAATCTGGAGGGTTCATCGGAGGGCCCGGTCGAGTCCGTCCCGGTTGGCGACGAGCCAGTCGAGGTCCCAGCGGAGGTGCTGGTCCTCACCGCGGGAGAGGTAGCGCTGGTGGGGCGACACACCGGCGTGGCCGAGCTCCAGCAACTCCCGGAGGTCCTCTCGCTCGAACGTCTCGATGGCGCCCATCAGCGTTGACCGGTCGTCCAGCTCATAGGCGTCGCAGATGAGGCGCAGGCGCCGCCCTCGGTCCGGCGGCTCCTCGAAGCCGACGGCGCGGCAGAAGTGGTCGGGACGGAGGGGCGTGAAGTTGACCGCCGCCCAGGTGAAGTCGTAGAGCGGGGAAGGCACCTGCCGCTACCTCGTGGCCGACCGCATGGACATCACCGGGGCACGCTGGAGTGCCGAAGGTGCAGAAGCAGTCCTAAAGCTACGAGCGGTCCGGGCGAACGACGACTTCGGCGACTACTGGCGCTTTCACCTCGACCACGAACGCAACGAGTCCACCAGTCGCGCTACGAACAAGGCGTCGTCCCCGCTCGCCGCATAGCCG
>JBOGID010000559.1:0-2919 GCA_050742295.1 Acidimicrobiales bacterium
GGCCAGTCCCCGGCGGCGGCGTGGTGGGCGGCGGCCGCCTCAGGCCGGTCGGCGAGCCGGGACGCGGCCCGGCGGTGGCGGCTGGCCCGGATCGGTGCCGGCGTCGTCTCGTACAGGGCGTCGCCGATCACGCTCCCGGCGAACTCGAACCGGGCGCCCGCGGTCGTCAGCAGTCCGGCCCGCAGGGCCCGCTCGGCCCGCTCGGCGGCGTCCTCCTCGGTGATCGAGGCGATGTCGGCGGCGAAGTCCAGGTCGAAGGTGGTGCCGAGCACGGCGCCCACCCGCAGGAAGTCCTCGACGTCGCGTCCCGCCTGCCGGACCCGTTCCAGCACCGTGACCTGCAGGGACTCGAGCGGGACGGCGCCTCCCAGCCGCAGCGCCTCCACGACGAACTGGGCGTTCCCGCCCGTTCGGGCGAGGAGCTCGGAGGCATCGACGTCGGGAGCGCCGAGGCGGTGGCCGAGCCGCTCGACGGCGGCCAGCGAGAGGGGGCCCAGGGACACGACCTCCGCGTCCCGGCCCAGCACGCCGGTGACCTGGTCGACGGCGTCGGAGGCGGCGGCCACCAGCACCAGGACGGGCTCGGTCGACAGCCGGTCCACCACGAAGTGGACGGCTTCGAGCGTCGAGGCGCCGGCGTTATGGACGCCATCGAGGACGAGCAGCACCGGCTGCTGGCGGGCGATGTTCCGCACCGCGCCGGCCACCGCCTCCAGGGCCCGCCGGTGCTCGATCTCGGGGGTGGCCCGCTCGTAGTGCTCGACCGCCACCAGCCGGCGCAGCTCGGGCATGAGCTGGGCCAGGGTGGCCGACCACTCGCCCGTCACCGTGCGCACCCGCTCGGGTGCGATGGCGCCGAGGAACGCCCGCAGCCCCTCGACCACCGGCTGCAGGAACAGCGAGCGCTCGGCCTCGTGGCACGTGGACCAGAGCACGGCGGCGCCCGTGGCCCGGGCCTGGCGGGCCAGCTCGGAGCACACCACGGTCTTCCCCGACCCGACGGCTCCGGCCACGACGACCACCCCGGGCCTGCCACCGACGGCCGTGCTCCAGCGCTCGCTCAGGAGTCGCAGCTCCTCGTCCCGGCCGGCGAGGGGCGTGGCGTCGCCGGACGAGGGGGTCGCGGCATCGACTGGCTGGTCATCGTCGCCGGGCAGTGGCTCACCCCGCAGGATGGCGAGGTAGAGGGCCTCGGTCTGGGGGCTGGGGTCGGCGCCCAGCTCGTCGACGAGGGTCGTGCGCAGCGACTCGTAGGCGGCGAGGGCGGCACCCGCGTCGCCGGCCAGGTGGAGCGCCTGCATGCGGGCCCGCTGGGCCTCCTCGTCGAGGGGGTTGGCGTCGACCGCCGTGGTGGCCACTGCCAGGGCCACGTCGTGGGCGCCGAGGGCGACGGCGGCCGTCCACACCGCCCGCCGGGCCTGGCGTACCAGCCGCGCCAGGCGGCGACGGCCCTCCTCGGCCCAATCAGCGAAGGGCTCGTCCTCCAGGAACTCACCGGATTCGAGGATGGCCCGGGCCTGGGCCGCGGCCGACGCCGCCAACGCCGGCCGGCGAGCCCGGAGCTGGGCCTCGGCCTCGGCGATCAGCCGTTCGCCGTCGTCGACGTCGACGGCGGTGCACGCCGTCTCCAGCCGGTAGCCGGCCCGGCCGCCGCTGATGGGATCGGGACCGACGACCTTGCGTAGCCGGCTGACGAGGGAGGCGACGTTCTGGGCCGCGCCGGGCGGCGGGTCGTCACCCCACAGCACGTCCACGATGGCGTCGACCGACACGAACGAACCGCGCCGCACGGCGAGCAGCTGGGCCACCGTCGTCGCCTTGCCTGCCGGCAGGCGGAGGGGCGTTGTGCTCCGGGCCGTGCACATCTGGAAGGGGCCGACGAGTTGGACGCGCAGGCCGGCTTGGGAAAGCTCGTCCAGCCCGATGTCAGCCACGGCGACAGCGTGGCACGCAACGCCCGTGCAACGGCTGGACCGACGATGTGGTCGACGCAAACCACCCCGGAAGGAGCCCCCCGTGGCCCGCAAGCGACTCATCTTCTTCACCGCCGCCGACCCGGCCGCCGAGGCGTCGCCCGTCGGCACCGCCTACCGGTTCGCCAGTGCCGCGGCCGCCGCCGACCTCGAGGCCGAGGTGCGGCTGGCAGGCGACGCCGTGCTGGTCGCCGACCCCGCCTACGTGGCGACCGTCGAGGGCAGCGAGACGCTGCGCGAGCGGGTCGACGGCGCGGCGGCGAACGGCGTCCGCGTGTCCGTGTGCCCCCGGTCGATCGAGGCGCGCGGCATCCGGGAGGACCAGGTGGCAGCCATCGGCGCCCGCCCCCGTCCTCTCTCCGAGATCCTGGTCGAGGTGGCCGAAGGCCGGTCCGTCCTCGTCCACCTGTGAGCGCTTGACCTTGGAGTCAGGTCCAAGGCTTACCCTGGGCCCGTGAGCGAGCTGACCGTCTCCCGCCTGGCCGAACAGGTCGGTATCTCCGCCGATGCCGTGCGCTACTACGAGCGCATCGGCATCCTGCCCGAGCCCGACCGCAGCCCGGCGGGGTACCGGCTCTACGACGACGGCGCCGTCGGCCTGCTGCGCTTCGTGAAGCGGGCGCAGCGGTTCGGGCTCCGGCTCGAAGAGATCGCCGAGCTGCTGGACATTCGCGAACGGGGCCTGTGCCCGTGTGGGCACACGCGGGAGCTGCTCGGGCGGCGGGTCGCGGCCCTCGACGAGGAGATGGCCACGCTCGCCGAGCTGCGCACCGACATCGAGCGCATGCTCGAACAACCTGACGGCCTCCTCCACAGGAGGCCCGACGACCACGAAAGGAGGAACGACGATGACGACCAAGAAGTGCGAGTGCGGCTGCGCCACCGAGCCCACCCCCGCCGACGCGGCTGAGCCCTGCACGTGCGGGTGCGAGCGCGACACGAAGGA
>JBOGID010000560.1:0-25806 GCA_050742295.1 Acidimicrobiales bacterium
GAGTCGTTGATCGAGTACCCGATCACGGTGAGCAGGGCGGCCAGGAACACGCCGTCAAGCGTCTTGCCCAGCCAGGCGAATACGCCCATCAACAGCAGCACGTCGTGGAACATGGCGGCCACCGCGGCCGCCCCGTACGTCCACCGGAACCGGATGGCGAGGTAGATCAGCTGCCCGGCCAGGGCCAGGCCCAGGGCGATCACCGCCTTGCGGCGCAGCTCCGAGCCGATGGTGGGCCCCACGAACTCGTCCCGGACGACCTCGGCGTCGCCCGCCGCCCGCTCGACGCCGGCCCGGACCCGGGCCAGCTCGTCTTCGGACAGCCGGCCCGTGCGGACCGACACGTTCCCGTCGCCCGACGCCTGCACTACGGCCCGGGGGAACCCGGCGTCGGCCACCGCGGCCCGCACGGCGTCGAGGTCGGCGGCACGCTCGGTGTCGTACTCGACCAGGCGCCCGCCCGAGAACTCCAGGCCGTAGTCGAGGCCCTGGGTGGCGATGCCGGCCACGGCCAGGACCACGGCCGCCACCGAGCCCGCCAGCCACCGGCGGCGGTGGCGGAGCAGGTCGGGCTTGCGCTCGTCGACCCAGCGCCGCAGCCGCCCGCCCACTTCCAGCCCGAGCAGCTTGGGCCGCTCCCGCAGCCGGGTGCTGAGCACGGCGTCGACCAGCAGCCGGGTCACCACCAGGGCGGTGAACATCGACACCACCACGCCGACGGTCAGCGTGATGCCGAACCCCCGCACCGCCCCCGATGCGAAGAAGAACAGCAGGACGGCGGCCAGCAGGGTGGTGGCATTGGAGTCGGCGATGGCCGTCCAGGCCCGGCTGAACCCGTTGCGGCCCGCCGTCCGGGTCGAGGCCCCGGCCGCGTGCTCCTCCTTGATGCGTTCGTAGACGAGGACGTTGGCGTCCACCGCCATGCCGATGGCGAGCACGAACCCGGCGATGCCGGGCAGGGTCAGGGTGGCCCCGAGCAGCAGGAGGACGGCGAAGCTCAGCACGCCGTAGATGACGAGGGCGGCCACGGCCAGGGCCCCCAGCAGCCGGTAGTAGGCGATCATGTAGACGGCCGTGAGCAGGGCCCCGATGACGGCCGCCTTCACGCTCGCCTCGATGGCGGCGTCGCCCAGGGTGGGGCCGATGGTGCGCTGGCCGGCGATCTCGACGGGGACGGGCAGGGCGCCAGCCCGGATGAGCAGGGCCAGCTCCTTGGCCTCGTCCTGGCTGAAGCTGCCGGTGATGGCGGTGGTGCCGCCCGAGATGCCGCCCGGGCAGGGGACGTTCGACGCCACCGCGGGGCTGGAGATGACCTTGTCGTCGAGGACGATGGCGATGCGGCGGGCGGGGTCCTGAACGGGGGCGCAGGCGGCGGCGCCCGTCAGCGCCTCCCACTTGCGGCTGCCCTCGCCCCGGTACTCGACCTCCACCTGCCACGTCACCGCGAAGTCGCCCGCCACCCGGGCGGTGGCCGTCTTCACGTCGTCGCCGGTG
Source organism: Acidimicrobiales bacterium (assembly GCA_050742295.1). Taxonomy (GTDB): domain Bacteria; phylum Actinomycetota; class Acidimicrobiia; order Acidimicrobiales; family AC-14; genus JAHFUQ01. Next base: position 1,495 of record JBOGID010000560.1, read on the forward strand.
ACGGCGGCGGGGCCGAGGCGCAGCCGGTCCCCCGACTCGTCGGTGAGGACAAGGTCATCGGGGGCCGGCTCGCCCGCCAGCACGGGGTGGAACCGCAGCTGGGCCGTCTTGCCGATGACGGCCACGGCCTCGGCCGGGTCGGCCACGCCCGGCAGCTCGACGATGATGCGCCGGTCGCCCGAGCGCTGGAGCGACGGCTCGGCCACGCCCAGCTGGTCGACGCGCCGGCGCAGCACCTCCAAGGTGCGGTCCAGGGCGTCGTCGTTCACGGTGGCGCCGGTGCCCCGGGCCTCCAGGACGATCTGGGTGCCGCCCTCCAGGTCCAGCCCCAGGCGGGCGGGACGGACAGCGATCAGGGCGGCGGCGCCCGCCACCACGGCGATGACCGCGATGGCGCGCCCGCGAAGTCGAAGTCGGTGCACGAAAACGTTCCTCCTGTCCTGCCGTCGGGACGACGGCGCGCGTCAGCTACGACGAGAACAGGACGACGGGAGGCCCGCGCAGGCGGACGGCGCGGCGTGGTACGGCCCGAGGTGCCCGGCGGCGCCCGACCAGCCTTCGGGCCGACGCGCCGGTGGTGACGGCACCGGCGAGGACGGCCAGGACGGCGACCACCACGAACGAGACCTGTTCGGCCGATTGCCGCTTGGCCGGGGTCAGGGCAGGCTCGGTGTGCTGGCTCTGCAGCGTGGTGCCGGCGCCGCCGTCGGCCACGGCGACGCGCCGCTCGCCCCCGGCCACCGTCGCAGCAGCGACGAGGGCAGCGAGGGCGAGGGCGACGAGGAACGCCACAGACAGGCGCCGGGAACGGGCCACGACGCTCAGCCTACCGGTGCGGGCTCCCGTTCCTGGATCGGGCCGGCGGGCGCGGCCGGCCCCTCGTCGGCCCAGCCCGCCCAACGGTCGTGGACGCGGCGCAGGTGGGCGAGGGCCACCAGTTCCAGTGGCCGAGGGGGCTTCATGGTGGCGGGGACGAGGAGCATCCGCACCACGGTGGCGTCAAGGACGACGGCCGGGGCCATGCCGAGGCCGGCCTGCTTGATGGACAGGAACCCGCCGGCCAAGAACCCGAGGAAGACCAACGACGATCAGGGCGGCGGCCGAGGTCACGATGCGGCCGGTGCGCTGGAGGCCGGCGGCCACGGCCCGGTCGGTGTCCCCAGTCTCGGCGTACGCCTCCCGGATGCGGGCCGTGCCCACGCCCAGCAGGCCGGCCAGGTTGCCGTCCTGGAACACCCACACCAGGGCGAACTCGTGGCTCAGCTCGCCAGCTGACGAGGCTTTGTGGACCACAAAGTCACCCGCCGGAGGTCGCACCCAGGCTGAGCAGGCTCATGACCACGGCCTTGACGGGCACGACCACCGAGACCCCCGACGGCGTGCGGCAGCTCGTCCCGGGTCACATCCTTGAGGAGGAACCCCGCTGGCGCCCGCCTGCAACGCCGCGTACCCGTACTCGTCGAGGTCGAAGGTCGTGAGGACTGGCGGGTCGCCTCGAGGCCGTCCATGCCCGGCATGCGGATGGCCAGTAGGACCACGTTGGGCTTCAGCCGGCGGGCCAGGTCGACGGCCTCTTGCCCGTCGGCCGCCTCGGCCACCACCTCCATGCCGTGCGCCGCCAGCATCATCCGCAAGCCGGCCCGCACCAGGGCCTGGTCGTTGGCGACCAGGGTACGATCGTCATGCCGTCGGCAGGTGGGCTCGGACCGCGAAGCCACCGTCGGGTCGGGGCCCAGCAGCACGTCCACAGCAGCGGGTCGGCGGCGCGCCAGCGCGCAATCACCCCGCCAAGCTAAAGGAGGCGCGTCCCGCCCCGGGAACCCCCGACGGCGGATCCCGCGCCTCCGCACTGAGGAGGAGGCAAGGGAACACGGCCAGCCACCAAAGCGTTGAAGTAGTTGATCGTGCAACAACCTGGAGGCCCCGATGCCTGCTGCCACCGCTGACACCCTCACCCTCCCCCGCCTTCCCGAGCCCGCCCCGAGCGATCGCGAGCGCACCGTCAGGCTGATCACCACCGCGCCCCGCGGGTTCGAGGGCGAGGGCTTCCCCGTCAAGCGGGCCTTCGCGGGCGTGCCCCAGGAGGCCCTCGACCCGTTCATCCACCTCGACGAGATGGGGTCGATCGACTACGGCCCGGGCGAGCCCCGGGGCACGAGCTGGCACCCCCACCGGGGCTTCGAGACGGTCACCTACATCCTGGACGGCACGTTCCAGCACCAGGACTCCCACGGCGGCGGGGGCGTCATCAGCGACGGCGACACCCAGTGGATGACGGCCGGGGCCGGCATCCTCCACATCGAGACGCCGCCCGAGTGGCTGGTCACGAGGGGCGGCCTGTTCCACGGCCTCCAGCTGTGGGTGAACCTGCCCGCGGCCCAGAAGTGGTCCCCGCCCCGCTACCAGAGCCTGGAGGGGCGCAGGGCGGCCATGGTGGCGTCCGACGACGGCGGCGCCCTGGTGCGCATCGTCGCCGGCGAGGTGGGCGGCCAGCGCGGGCCGGGCGCCACCCACACGCCCATGGCCCTCGTCCACGCCACCATCGCGCCTGGTGCCCGCCTCTACCTGCCGTGGCACTCCGACTTCAACGCCCTCGCCTACGTGATGGGCGGGTCGGGTCGCGTCGGCCCCGACCACAACCGCCGTCCGATCCGGGCCGGCCAGCTGGCCGTCTTCGGCGCCGGCGACCACCTCAGCATGACGGCCAACCCCACGCAGGACTCGTCGAGCGCATCCTTGGAAGTCATCGTCCTGGGCGGACGTCCGATCGGCGAGCCCGTCGCCTGGTACGGCCCGTTCGTCATGAACACCAAGGCCGAGCTGATGCAGACCATGGAGGACTACCGGGCCGGGCGCCTCGGCGTCGTCCCCCCGAACGCCCTCATGCCTCATGTGCCCCGCTGATCGGTGATGGCACGCGAGATCGTCTCCAGCTCCGCCACCTGAACGGGCGTCAGCCGGTCGAAGACCAGGTCGCGCACCGTTGCCACATGGCCCGGCGCGGCGGCCTCGATCCGCCGCCGCCCCTCGGGCGTCAGCACCGCGAACATCCCCCGCCGGTCGGTCTCGCACGCCTCCCGCGCCACCAGTCCCTCACGTTCGAGGCGGGCCACGGCGTGGGACAGGCGGCTGCGGGAGAACAGGGTGTGCTCGGCCAGCTCGCTCATCCGCAACCGTTCACCGTCCGCCTCCGACAGCCGGACCAGGACTTCGTAGTCGGCCTGGGACAGGCCCGCGTCGCGCGTCAGCTGGCGGTCGAGCTGGTCGAACAGCTCCTGGGTCGCGACGAGGAACGCCCGCCACGCCCGCTGCTCGTCGGCCGAAAGCCACCGCACGTCCCCATGGTGCCCGACACGGGACGCCGGTAGCTCGCCCGAGCGCGGTAGGTTCCACCCGTGGCCGGACCGCGGGTGCTGGCGATGGTTCTGGCTGGGGGCGAGGGCAAGCGTCTCCACCCACTGACGGCTGACCGGGCCAAGCCCGCCGTGCCCTTCGCGGGCCATTACCGGCTGATCGACTTCGTCCTGTCCAACCTGGCCAACGCCGGGTTCCTCAAGATGGTGGTCCTGACCCAGTACAAGAGCCACAGCCTCGACCTCCACATCTCCCGCACCTGGCGGCTGTCGACGCTGCTCTCCGACTACGTCACGCCCGTACCGGCGCAGATGCGGCTCGGCCCGCGCTGGTTCCTCGGGTCGGCCGACGCCCTCTACCAGAACTTCAACCTCGTCGGGGACGAGCGGCCCGACTACATCCTCGTCTTCGGCGCCGACCACATCTACCGCATGGACCCCCGCCAGATGCTCGACCAGCACATCGAGTCGGGCGCCGGCGTCACGGTGGCGGCCATCCCCGTCCCGCGGGGCGAGGCCAACGCCTTCGGCGTGATGGAGCCGGGCGCGGGCACCAAGATCGAACGGTTCTGGGAGAAGCCCACGGAGGTGAACGGGCTGCCCAACGCCCCCGACCAGGTCCTGGCCTCAATGGGCAACTACGTCTTCACCACCGAGACCCTCCTCGAGGCGGTACGGGCCGACGCCGCCGACGAGGACTCGATCCACGACGTGGGCGGCAGCCTCATTCCCATGCTGGTCAAGGAGGGGACGTCCCACGTCTACGACTTCGCCGGGAACCAGGTGCCGGGCGCCACCGAGCGCGACCGCGCCTACTGGCGGGACGTGGGGACCCTCGACTCGTACTACGAGGCCCACATGGACATGGTCTCGGTCCACCCCATCTTCAACCTCTACAACGACAAGTGGCCGATCTACACGTCGAACCCGCCGATGCCGCCGGCCAAGTTCGTCCTCGAAGACCAGGGCCGCACCGGCCACGCCATCAACTCCCTCGTCTCGGCGGGGTCGATCATCTCGGGTGCGATCGTGCGGGGCTCGGTCCTCTCGCCCGGTGTCAAGGTCGAGCCCCACGCCCTGGTGGAGGACTCGGTGCTGCTCCACCGGGTCGTGGTGGAACCGGGGGCCATCGTCCGCCGGGCCATCCTCGACAAGGACGTGGTCGTTCCCGCGGGCGCCCGCATCGGCGTGGACCTCGACCGCGACCGCAAGCGGTTCACCGTCTCGGACCGCGGCGTCGTCGTGCTGGGCAAGGGTGAGAAGGTCCCGCCAACGTGAAGGTCGCGCTGCTGACGCGCGAATTCCCCCCCGAGGTCTACGGCGGCGCCGGCGTCCACGTCGAACACCTGGCCGCCGAGCTGGCCCGCCTGGTGGACGTGGGCGTGCACTGCTTCGGGGCCCCCCGCCCGTCGGAACTGGTGGTGGGGACCTACGAGCAGCCATCGTGGCTGCCGGCCGGTGGCGGCGGGGCCGACGCTGTCCTGCAGACCATGGGCGTCGACCTGGCCATGGCGGCCGGCGTGGAGGGCGCCGACCTCGTCCACACCCACACCTGGTACACGAACTTCGCCGGCCACCTGGCCAAGCTGCTCCACGGCGTCCCCCACGTCATGACCAGCCACAGCCTCGAACCCCTCCGGCCCTGGAAGGCCGAGCAGCTGGGCGGCGGCTACGCCCTGTCCCGCTTCTGCGAGCGGACGGCCATCGAGGCGGCCGACGCCGTCATCGCCGTGTCAGGGGCCATGCGTGGCGACATTCTCACCACCTACCCCCACGTCGACCCCGACCGGGTGAAGGTCATCCACAACGGCGTGGACGCCGAGGTGTACCGGCCGGACCCGTCCACCGGCGTGCTCGACCGGCTGGGGATCCCGCGTGCCGGCGGCCGCCCCTACGTCATCTTCGTGGGACGCATCACCCGCCAGAAGGGGTTGGACCACCTGCTGGACGCGGTGCCGGCCCTGGACCCGTCCGCCCTCGTGGTGCTGTGCGCGTCGGCGCCCGACACCGAGGCCGAGGGCATCGAGTTTGCGGAGCGGATCGCCTCCGTGCCCGACACCTGCCCCGCCGTCAAGTGGATCTCGGAGACCCTGCCCCGCGCCGACGTGGTGCAGCTGCTGACCCACGCCGCCGTGTTCGTCTGCCCGTCGGTCTACGAGCCGTTCGGGTTGGTGAACGTGGAGGCTATGGGGTGCGAGGCGCCCGTGGTGGCGACCGCCGTGGGCGGGATCCCCGAGATCGTCGTCCACGGCGAGACCGGCCTCCTGGTGCCACCGGCCGATCCCGCTGCGCTGGCCGCCGCGATCAACGACCTGCTGGCCGACCCGGCCAAGGCCCGCCGCATGGGACAGGCGGGCCGGGCCCGCGTGCACGACCGGTTCAGCTGGCCCGCCATCGCCCGCCGCACCGTCGACCTCTACCGGCGGGTGCTCCGGTAAGGCCTAACTCGCAGGGAAGGGTGGAGCCGGCAGGCAGCCGGCTTCCCGGCCCAGGTACTTGAGGCCCAGCAGGTCGCCGGCCGCGAACTTCGTCGGCCTTGTCGTGTGGTCGGCGGCGTCGGGGTACATGAGCGAGTCGGTGCTGCTGGTGTGGCCGAGGCCGATGAGGTGGCCCAGCTCGTGCAGCACGACGCGGCCCCACGTCACGTTCCTGCGCCCGACCGGGCCCGTGCCGCTGTCGGCGGGCGGGCCGAAACCGCCCTCGACCGGCGTACGCGCGAACTCGTCGTTGTAGGCGTCCACGTTGAACCGCAGCCGCCCCGACACGATGATCTCGTTCACCCGGTAGGGGATGGCGTTGCCGTAGATCTGGATCGGGCCCTCGGTGCGCTCGGGGCCGAACCGCTCCCACAGGATGAGGATGGGCGCCCACCGGCCGGGGTAGCGATCCGGGATGTAGGGGCCGGTGCGCCCCGTCTCGTCGGTCAGGCCGTCGTCGATGAACGTGATCCCCGTCGCCTCGCTGAGCTGGAGGAACGCCTCGCGCCCGTCGGCCGCCGCCCCCGGGTAGGCCGCAGCCACATTCTGGATGAAGTGGATCGGCTCGCAGGGGTTGAACCGCTGAGGGAAGCAGTTGTCGGCCTTCAGGCGCAGGAACGAGAACTGGCCCGGCAGCTTGGCGATGTCGTCGGGGTTGAGCCCGGCGATCCCGAAGATGTCCCGGTGCACCTCGCCCGGGCACGAGGCCAGGATCTCGTCCCCGCTCGATGCCGCCGTGGTCGGATCCGACGAGCCACCGGTGAAGGCGACCACGCCGAGCACGAGGGCGGCCAGCGCCACCACGGCTATGGCACCGGACGTCACCAGCCGCCGGTTGATGCCGTTGGCCGCCTCGACCACGTAGGAACCGGCCACTTCGAGGGGCGAGCCGACCGCCGGCGTGGCCGTCACCGTGAACTTGTGGCGACCCGCCTCGGCCCGCTTGCCCCCGACGGACGGCACGACGTCGACCGTGGCCGTCGCCACCCGGTTGGGTTCGACCGTCACAGTCGGCGGGTCGACGCTCGCCTCCATCGCCTCTCCGGCCCAGACCGCCAGCGCCACCTCGACCGGCGCGTTGCCGCGGGTCGTGACCGACAACTGGCACCGCCCCCCGTCGCCGCCCGACAGCTCGGTCGGGTCGAGGGTCGCCGACAGCACGGCGAAGGCGGTTACTTCGAGCGTGCCCTCGGCCGCCGCCGTCGCCCCGCTTGCGGGCGCCGTCGCCTCGACCCGGAACCTGAGTGGACCGGCGGCGAGCGTGGCCGACTTGGGCAGGTGGAACCCGACCTTGGCCGTCGCCTCCCCCTCGGCCGGGATCGTGACCTGCTCGGGCGCGACCCACGAGAAGGGCGCCGCCGCCCCCACCACCCTGAGCCGGACAACCTCGTCCACCGGGCCGTCGTTGCCCAGCCGGACCTCGAACGCCGCCGACCCCCCCGGCTCGGCCCGCTCCAATAGCGAGCCGAGTGCTGCCGAAACCCCCACGTGCGGAGGGTAGCGAAAGTCAGTCCCCCAGGACCCAGAACCACCAGGGCGGGCCAGAGCCCCCCGGTCCCGGTGCGGGGCCGGGCCGGGTCGGGGCCGGATTGGCCTGCGCCGCGACCTTCAGCGGTCCTGGGACAGGATCAGGGCCGAGTAGCGCCCGATGGCCAGCCCGGCGCTGGCCACCATCCCGTCACGGGGCTCGCCGGTGGCGGCGACCGATGTACCGCCCACGTTCTCGTAGTCGTCGCCGTGGCCGTAGCCGTCCCAGTCGCTGTTGACCCGCACGCGCCACGCGCCGGTACGCGGCAGCCCGACCCGGTAGTCGCCCCACGTTCGGTTCGAGACGTTCACGACCACGACCACGTCGTCCCCCGGCCCGCCGTCCTCCCACCGGTGGAAGGCGAGCAGGTTGTCGTCGTCGTTGACGTGGTGGACGTTGACGTGGCGGCCCCGAAGCCCCCGGGTGGTGTCGGCACCGTTGCGGCGCAGGAAGATCAGGTCCCGGTACAGGCGCAGGACGCCCGCATAGGTGGAGGCCTTGGTCCAGTCGAGGGGATCGGTGTCCCGGAACCACTCGTCCTCGAGGAACTCCTGACCCTGGAAGATCATGGGGATCCCGGGGCTCGTGAAGGCCAGCACCGCGCCCAGCGTGGACCGCTTGCGGGCGAACCAGTTGCCGGCGTCGCCCGGGGCGATCTCCTCGGGCAGCCGGGCGTGCCCGTTGGCCACCTCGTCGTGGGACTCGGTGTAGATCACCCGGGCCAGGGGGTCGTCGCCGAACCGGTGGAGGATGGCCCGCCGGAGGTCGTCCATGTTGCGCCCGCCGTCGAACGTCTCCTTCATGACGGCCCGCACGGGGTGGACGAATTCGGCGTCCCACTGCGAGTCGAAGCCGGCGCCACCGTGGGCCACGGGAGCCGTCACCCAGTCGTTGCCTCGCAGGTCCTCGGCGATGTGGAGCTTCCAGGGCTGGCGGTCGTCGGTGTCGGACGTGACCTCCTGCAGGAGCCGCCAGCCGTCGGGCACGTCGTGGGCGGGGTCGCCATCGTTCCCGTACACGTTGCGGATGTAGGCGGTGGCGTCCCAGCGCAGGCCGTCGAAGCGGAACTCCTCGAGCCAGTACCGGGCGTTGTCCCGCAGGAAGGCCCGGACCTCGCGGCGCCCGTAGTCGGGCCGGGTGTCGCCCCACGGCGTGCCGCCCCGGGCGTCGTTGTAGAAGTAGATGCCGCCCCCGCCATTGTGGTGCCACCCGTCGAACTGCCACAGGTCGAGGTCGCTGGGCCCGAGGTGGTTGTAGACGACGTCGCCGATCACGGCGATGCCCCGCTCGTGGGCGGCCCGCACGAGCCGCTTGAGGTCATTGGGCCCACCGTACGCCGACTCCACGGCGAAGATCTGCGACGGGTTGTACCCCCACGAGAAGTCGGCCGCGAACTCCATCGACGGCATGATTTCGATGGCGTTGATCCCCAGCTCCCGCAGGTAGTCGAGCCCGTTGATCACGCTCTGGAAGCTGCCGGGCAGCCCGCCGACGGCGTCGTTGAACGTCCCCACGTGGAGCTCGTAGATCACCAGCTCGTTCCACGGCGGGGTCTGGTAGGAGGCGTCGCCCCAGTCGAAGGCCGGGTCTCGGACGACGGAGTTCCCCACCGACGAGATCACGTCCCGTGCGTAGGGGTCGTTGCGGCTCCGCCGGTCTGGCACGGGCGTGTCCACGACGAACCGGTACTCGTCACCAGCGGTCACGCCCGCCACGTCGGCCGACCAATACCCGCTGTCGTCCTCGGCGAACAGCGGGTTGGCGTCCTCCGACCAGTCGTTGAACGTCCCGGCGACGGCCACGGCGGTCGCATTGGGCGCCCACACCCGGAACGTGACCCCTCCCGCGTAGGTAACCGCGCCCATGCCGCCCCGCGCCGAAGCCGCCGTGCCCATGTCCGACTCTAGCGCTGAGCAACACCTACCGGCGACCTGGCAAGCTCGTGGCCATGATGTCCATCGCGGCCTTCGTGCGCCTCACCGAGCTGGTGCAACCGCCAGACTTCCCGGTGCGGGCCAACGGCGACTGGAAGCGGTTTGTCAGCACCAACGGGTTCTGGCCACCAGAGGACTACCGCATGTTGGTGCGCGAGTACGGGTCGGGCTTGTTCGCCGACTGGCTGTACCTGATCGAGCCGTTCGACCCGTCCATCTCGTTCACCGAGCTGGTGGCGGCCGAGTGCCGGACGCTTCGGAACAGCTCGCAGCGGGGGCCGCTGTGGCCCGAGCCGGGCGGCTTCCTCCCGTGGGCCAAGACCGTGACCGCCGACCACATCGGGTGGCGCACCGACGGGCGTCCCGAGAACTGGACCACCGTCTTCTGGGGCCACGGTGGTCAGGCAGTCAGCGAGTACCCGGTCAGTACCGTCGGCTTCGTCCTGGCCGTGGTGGAACGGAGCCTGGGGCCGGTGGCCGTCAACGGCTCGTCGGCCAACCCGTGGCCGACGGTGAGCACCGCGTCCTTCCAAGCCGCTCAGGGGTAGCCGGGCGGCCGACCGCTCAGCAGCCGCCGCCCGTCGGACGGTCGGGGATGGTGGGGTCGTCCACCTCGACGTGGACGTGGGGCCAGGGCGGCGTGGTCGCCATCTCCTCCACCTGGGACGCAAACGGCAGCACCGTGGCCCGGGGCGCGATCACCGTCTGGCCCGCGATGACACGGGCCCCCGGCCGCACCCGGACCCCGTCGATGTGCAGCACCTTGACCTCCCAACCGGGATGGGAGTCGGGCTCGATGATGAGGAAGTCGTCGGAGTACTTGCAGTACAGGACGTAGGTGCCGGAGTAGAGGACCTTCCCGCTCACCGGGGCGCGGATCTCGCTGGCCGGATCGACCACGATGTCGGCGGCCGTGCGGTTGCCGGTGTCGCGGTCGCGGCCCTCGAGGGTGAACACCGGCGCCGACGTCCCCACCGGCTCCATCTGGCGGGCGCCGTCGAGGTTCGACTCGTGGTAGCCGATCAGCTCGACCCGTGAGGACGGGTGGAGGAGCGTCACCCCGCCGACCTCGGCGAACGGCGCCCACGCCTGCTCGTGGACCCGCCGGGTGTCAGCGGGGGCGGCCACGGGCGCCGCCGGGGCGGCGGTGGTCGGCGGCGTCGTGGCAGTCTTGGGGGCGGCTGCGGTCGTGGTCGCCGCCGGACGGGTCGTCGGCGGCTGGGCCGAGGCAACCGTCGAGATGGCGGCCTCGGTCGTGGCGACGGCGGCCGTCGTCGTGGTGGACGAGGGCAAGCCCGCGGCCAGGGTGGCGTTCAGGCCGTCGGACCGGCAACCCGCAGCCACGACCGCAACGGCGAACAAGGCCACCGCCGAGGCGGTACGGCCACGAGTCCCAGCGCTCATTGGCGACTGACGGTACCTGCAGGACCGCGGCACACCGCGGTCAGGGGAGGGTTGGGGGATTCAGCCCCGGCGTACGGGAGCGGGCGTGCCCTGGGTACGCCGGCTCCGGCCGGCGGCGTACAGACCGCCCCCGAAGAGAGCCAGGCCGAGCACGCCCAGACCGACCACCAGGCCCATCGGGAGCGACGACGATGTGGCCGGCGTCGGGGTCGGGACCACGGCCTCGGGCTCCACCGCCGCGAACGGTGCCGTCGTCGCGGTGGTGCCGGGGACGAGGATCTCGAACACGGCGCGGGTCAACATGCCGTTGTTGGTGTCCCCCTGCTCGTCCATCCAGAGGGCGTTCACCGTGTAGGCGCCGGGGGCGCTGTCGGGCACCGTGACGGGCAGGCTGAAGTTTCCCGAGGGATCGGGGCGGACCTCGGCCAGCAGCGGGCCCTCGAGGCCGTTCCAGCGGAGCTGTACGGGGTTCGTGGCATTTACAGGGACGCTGAAGTTGGCACCGCTCACGATGAGGCTGTCACCCGGCCGACCCGTCGCGGTGGAGAGGCCGAGGCGAGCCGAGGGGACGCAGGCGAACGCCACCGCCCCTGCTGTCATCGCCACCGCCACCGCCGTGAACGCGCCGAGCGCAATTCGTCGCACCTGCACCGATCCCACCTTCCCCTTTAGCCCTGCCGCGTGGCGGCCGAGCGCCTACGTATCGTACGTCGCGGATGGCCAGGCCGACAGGGGTTGCTCCCGGCCACCGCCGCCAGCGGAGGTCACGGCGGGCCATCATCTGCCCATGAGCGGGATCTTCGTCAGCTACCGCCGCAGCGACAGCGCGTACATCGCGGGACGGCTCCGCGACGACCTGGCCGAGCAGTTCGGCGACGGCCTTTTGATCTTCCGCGACATCGAGACCATGCCGCTGGGCAGCTTCCCGGACGAGATCGCCGAAGCCATCCGTTCGTGCGACGCCATGCTCGTCATCATCGGCCAGGGCTGGCTGTCGGCCACGGGCGCGGGCGGAACCCGGCGGCTGGACGATCCCGGCGACTGGGTGCGGCGGGAAATCGCAGCCGGCCTGGCCCAGCACAAGATCGTCGTACCCGTGCTCGTGGAGGGGGCCCGCCTCCCGGCGGCCCCCGACCTGCCGGGCGACCTCCACGGTCTCGTGCTCCAGCAGGCCGTCGAACTCCCCGACGCCCGGTGGGACTACGAACTGGGACGGCTCGCCGACCAGATGCGGGCGGCCCTCGGAATCCCGGTCGGCGTGCGGCTCCTGACCGGACCGTGGACGAGCCCGGATGCTCCCGTGCGCCTCACCGTGGAGAAGGTCGAGGTCCAGGCCGCGTCGCTGCGCCTCCACCTCGTGGTCGAGAACCGGACGTCGGACGGGCTCTTCCTGCCCTCGGACTCGTTCGACCTCACCGACGACACCGGCCACCAGTACCCGCCGAACCCAGCCTCGCCGGACTGGGCCAACGATTTCGGGCCGGGCACCTCCCGCGGAGTGGTCGACGTCGACGAAGGCCTCTGGCCTGCGGCAAAGACGCTCCAGGCCGGCTGGGTCCGGGCCCTCGGGACGTTCGAGGTCGGCTCGATCTATGCCACCGTCCCGATCGGGGGTAATCGACAAGGCCAGGCCTATCCCCCTTTCCGGTCGTAGGCCACCAGCCCCCCGCTCGGTGGCCACCACCGTCCGCTCACCACCCTCCGCTCACCACGGCCCGCACAACACGGCCCGCACAACACGGCCCGCACACACGTCGTCCCCATCGTTGCATGCTCACCCTTATCTCACGTCATTCCATGTATTTTTGCTGCTGCCGAGTCACGCGGTCCAGTCCAGCAGGGCGCCCCCTGCACTGACGACGACGAACCACAGCACGACGGCCCCAACCGGGACGGTCAGCACCCGCCACGGCTCGGTCCGGTGTCGGACGGCGTAGACGGCAAGGGCCACAAAGGCGAGCCACAGCCCGACAAGCCAGGGCATCGGCACCACGAGCCCACTGGCGGCGTAGAGCAGGCCCGCAGGGATGAGCAGCGCGAAGCCCACGACCCTCGCAGCCCGTGCGATCGTCGTCGGTTCCGGGCTCACCGGAACGGCACGATAGGGCGACAGCAGGGGGCGCAGCCGTGCCCCCGACGACCGACCTGAAAGACTCCCAGCATGGACGCTCGCGAGGTAGGCGGGTTGTGGCTTCTGCGGGAGATGTGGGGCTTCCCGGCCGGGGTCCCCGAGGACGAGCGGCTCGAATACCTGAAGTTGATCATGGCCTGCGCCCGGGGAGACGGCGTGCTGTCTTCACGAGAGCCGGACTGGGTTATCGGCTACGGCGCCGCCTGCGGGGCGCACCAGTCGACGGTCGACGCGCTCGCCGGCTACGACGGCGACGAGGACGTGGTCGCCATCGTGGACCGCAACCTGCCAGCGGCCGCCGGCTGGGCGCGCGTCGCCGTGTTCGACGCCATCCGGGCCTGTGCCGCCGATCGGGAGTACAACGGCGAGGAGAAGCAGGCCGTGCGCCGGATCGCGGCCCGGCTGGACCGCGGCGAGGACGTGGTCGCCGCCTTGGAGGCCGTCCACGAGGCCGAGCAGGACGTGAAGGCGAGGCGGGTCGGCCTGATCTTCGGGGACGCCGTCCCCTACCAGGATCGAGCCTGAGTCAACGCTGCCCGCGGGAGATCACATGAGCGAACCGCGACTCCTTTCCGTCCGAGGTGAGGCCGTCGTCGAGGTCGATCCCGAGATCGCCCGCATCGGCGTCACCGTCGCTGCCATGGACTCCGATCGGGCGAAGGCCATGCGGCTGCTCAACGATCGGGCCGCGTCGATCGACAACATCGTCGACGCCTTCCGGGAGGCGATCGAGACGACAGGGACCACGGCCGTCCGCGTCAGCCCCCAGTTCAAGAGTCACAAGCCCAACGAACGGATCTCCGGCTATGTGGCGGTGGTCCATCACACGATCACCGTGGCCGAGTTCAGCCGGCTCGGTGAGCTCATCGCCCAGCTCGCCGACCAGAGCCTCACGGAGGTCGGCGGGCCCTGGTGGGCACTCCGACCGGATAGCCCCGTCCACCGCAGCGCTCGGATCCAAGCCACCCACGACGCGGTCCGCCGTGCTCGCGACTACGCCCAGGCACTCGGCAGCGATCTCACCGATCTCGTTGAACTCGCAGGCACGGGACTGTTCTCCGACGCACGCGGCGCAACCGATCTCGCGCCCATGGCCGCCGCAGCCGGGCTCATGCGCAGTCGCCAGGCTGCACCCGAGGAGTTCACCTTCGACATCGCGCCGGCCAAGCAGACGGTCCGCGCCAGCGTCGAGGCGCGCTTCACGATCAACGAGCCAGACCTCGCCGGGATCGACGCTCGCGGCCAAGAAGGCCGATGAACGCCGCCACCATCAGGCCGGTGGTGGCGCAGCCCCCGGCAGGCAGGTGGATGAAGTGGCACGCGCCGCGGGCTGCGGCCACGAGCGGGCCGATGCGTCCCTCCAAGGTGTCGACGCCCGGCTCGGCGAAGATGTCGTCCACGATGCGGATGCCGTCGTTCACCTGTCCGGGCTCCTTTGCGGTCGTACTCTGTGCCTGCTCCGGCGGGGCAGTCGGCAGGACTACTCAAGCAGGTGATCCCACTGGCCGACGCGGCGGCCGGCGCGGTGCTTACTCCGTAGCGGTACCCTCTGGACGTGCGGACCGGCGCCCGATCCCCCGTCGTTGCCCTCGTACTGTTGTGCACGGCCGCGGCGTGCCAGGGAGGCGGCGGCGGTGCCTCGCCCAACGGTGCCGCGGACCCGCTTGATGCCGCCGCCGGGGCCTCAGCCGACCGTCCTGTGCAAGTCACCGGCGCCGGCCGAGTTCGCTTGTTCGGCACGTTCTCGGTGCCGCCCGCCTCTGCTGCGGCCAGCGTCCCGGGCGCCCTCATCCTGCCGAGCGCAGGCGTGGGTGACCGCGACGGCGTCGACGCCCTCGGGGGCGTGCCTGACCGCTGGGCGCGCGATATCGCCGAGTCGCTGTCCCGCGCCGGCCTCGCCAGCTACCGGTACGACCGGCGAGGGACGGGTGAGAGCAAGATCGAGCCCGAGGTTCGCCTCAGCGTCGACGACCTGGTCGCCGACGCCCGCGCCGGACTCGACATGCTCGCCCAGCGTAAGGAGACGACCGGCAAGGGCCTCTCGGTCATCGGGTACGACTCGGGCGGGCTCCTGGCCCTTCGCCTTGCCGCCCTCGATGAACGGATTACCCGAGTCGTGCTCATTGCCACCCCGGGCGGCTCCTTGGCCGACACACATGCCGCGCAGGTATCGGCCCAGAACGGCACCGAGTCGGGAGACGCCCTCCGGGCGACGGTCGCCAACCTGCTGGCCACCCGCACGCTCCCTCCCCCGGCCGAGTTGCGGACCGAGTTGCGGCCCATGTTCCCTGCTGCCGAGGCGGCGTTCCTGGCCGATCTCTATGCCATCGACCCGACCCTCGATGCGGCCAGGCTGAAGGGCTCGGTGCTGATCGTCGTACCTACTGACTCCGAGCCCTACCTCCCGAACCGACTGGCTGCGGCTGTGCCCAACGGGGCCGCGCAGGTTTTCACGACCGCGGGCGGGCCCACCCTGTCCATCGAAGGGGTAGCCGTGCAGCTGGGTCCGAACGACCCGGCCCTGCACGCCAATGGCATGTCCGGCCCGGTCCCGCTGGCGAAACGGGACCCCGCCGCCCAGGACCGCATCACCGGGTTCCTCGGCTCCGCCCAGCCTCGCTAGGGACAAGAGGGGCACGCCAGTCCAGGGGCTCCGCTCCGATCGGGGCCCTTGACATGGGACCACGCCGCCGGTATCAGTAGGGACGGCGGGGCTCACCGCCTGACCTCACCGAGCCACCCCAGCGGGCTCGTTCACGAGGCGAAGGGGATCAAGTCCTCGAGCCGCTGTCATGCCCAACCGATCCGGACGGGGTGCTGGGCTCCGAGCCGGGTCGCGGGGGAACCATGACAGCCGGAAAGCACTTCAAACGCCTGGTACGCGATCGTGTCAGACGAACCGGCGAGTCCTACTCGTCGGCCCGGCGCCAACTCCTCCGCCCAACCTCGGAGGACGGGATGGACGACCGTGCAGTCGACGATGCCGATCAGTTGGTGCAGGTCCGGCCCCGCGGGGTCGCGGCTGGCGGACCGGATGAGGCGCCGTTCCTGGTGCTCGAGGAAACCGGAGGCGATCGGCGGCTGCCCATCGCAATCGGCAACGTCGAGGCCAACGCGATCGCCTTCGCAATGCAACACATCGGCATGAAGCGACCCATGACCCATGATGCGCTGAAGCAGGCGATCGACGCCCTGGGCGGGACGGTGGTCCGCATCGTCATTGGATTCGAGCCCGACAGCAACACCTTCACCGCAGACGTCGTCGTCGGCATGCCCGACGGCAGCGACAGGCACCTGGACTGGCGAGTCTCCGATGCGGTGGCGCTTGCCGTCCGCTACGAGACAGCGCCCTTGATCCTCGTCCCCGAGGCGGTACTTTCCGCGCCGCCGCCGGGCCTGATGGGGCCCGCTTGGCCGCAGCGCGTCCGGGTTCAGTGTCCGTGTGGCGCATGGATCTCCGCCGGGGAGCAGCTGGTTCAGGCCGACCCCACCGCCGACTACCTGGAGGCAGATCTCGACTGTCGATCGTGTGGCGAGCGCCGCCACGTCCGCATCAAACGACCGCCGGCCGCCCACGCACCGGGATAGGGGGCTGACCGGCGCGGCCAGTGACGGTGGCGCGGTCGCGTAGCGTGGAGGCGGCTGCGGAGTGGAGGTGCTCGTGACTGGCCCGCTACTCGAGACCAAAATGCATGTTCCCAGGCGCCGCCGGGGCGTGGTCCAGCGCTCGAGGCTGAGCGAGCGACTCAGCCAGGTTCGCCAGTCGACGTTGACCCTCGTCTCTGCGCCGGCCGGGTTCGGCAAGTCGACCGTGGTCACCGAATGGGTGGCGGCCGATCCACCTGACGGATCGACGACGGCGTGGCTTTCGCTCGACCATCGCGACAACGACGCCGGCCTGTATTGGCGGTACGTGATCGCGGCCCTGCAATCGGCGGCGCCCGGCGTCGGCGCGGACGCCCTCTCGCTCCTGCAGTCCGCCCAGCCCATGGAGGCGATCGTCGGGGCGTTGCTCAACGACCTCAACTCGATCCCGAATGACGTGGTGCTCGTGCTCGACGACTACCACGTCATCGAGGCAAGCGATGTGCAGGAGGGGATGGCCTACCTGCGCGAACACCTGCCTCCCCAGGTCCACCTCGTGATCACCAGCCGTGCCGACCCGGCCTTGCCCCCCCCGGTTGCGGGCGCGTCGCGAGCTCGTGGAGCTGCGCGCCGCCGATCTGCGCTTCACCACCGACGAGGCCGCCGCGTACCTCAACGGTGTGATGGGACTCGGCCTGACCGAGCAGGAGGTCGCCACGCTGGAGGGCCGCACCGAAGGCTGGATCGCGGCGCTGCAGTTGGCCGCCCTCTCGATGCAGGGCCGCGACGACGTCGCCGGTTTCATCCGCCAGTTCGCCGGCGACGACCGCTACATCGTGGACTATCTCCTCGGCGAGGTCTTGCAGGCGCAGCCCGCCGAGGTCAGGGACTTCCTGCTGCAGACCTCGATCCTGAGCCGCCTGGAGGGCTCACTGTGCGATGCCGTGACCGCCCGCACCGGCGGACAGGTCGCGCTGGAGGCGCTCGAGCGAGCGAACTTCTTCCTTGTCCCCCTCGACGACCGCCGCCGCTGGTTTCGCTACCACCACCTGTTCGCCGACGTGCTGCGGGCCCGCCTCCTGCACGAGAAGCCGGACCAGATCCCGGGGCTGCACCGGCGGGCCAGCGAGTGGTTCGAGCAGCACGACGAGCGGTCCGAAGCGATCGGCCACGCGCTGGAAGGCGGGGACTTCGAGCGCGCCGCAGACCTCATCGAGCTCGCATGCCCGGCGCTGCGCCAGTCGCGCCAGGAGGCCTTGCTCCGGGCCTGGCTGGAAGCGCTGCCCGCCAGCGTGTTCCGGCTCAGGCCCGTGCTCGCCGTCGAGTTCGTCGGCGCACTCATGGCCACCGGTGAGCTCGAAGGCGTGGAGGAACGCCTCAGGGACGCCGAACGGTGGCTGGACACCGCCACCGACGATGGACGACCTCTTGCCTCATCGACGGCGATGGTGGTTGTCGACACCGAGGGGTTCCGCCTCCTGCCGTGTTCGATTGCGATGTTCCGCGCCGGACAGGCCCGGCTGCTGGGTGACCTGCCGGGGACAATGCGACACGCCCACCGGGTGCTCGAGCTTGCCCGTGAGGAGGATGTTCGCGAGCGCGGAGCGGCGGCCTGCCTTCTGGGGCTTGCCTACTGGGCGGACGGGGATCTCGACGCCGCCCACCGCTGGTACAGCGAGGGCATGGCAAGCCTGGGGAAGGCCGGCCACCACGCCGACGTGGTCGGCGGGGCCATCACCATCGCCGACCTCCTGATCGCACAAGGCCGGCTCGGCGAAGCCATGAGCACCTACGAGCGAGGACTGCGGCGCGCCACCGAGAACGCACCACCCGTCTTGCGCGGAGCAGCCGACATGCACGTCGGGATGTCCGAGCTTCTTCGCGAACGCAACGACCTCGACGCTGCCCACCGGCACCTGGTGACAGCGGAGGACCTCGGTCAGCACGCAGCGTTCCCGCAGTACCCCTACCGGTGGCGCGTCGCCATGGCGCGGCTGCGCCACGCCCAGGGAGATCTGTCCGGTGCCGTCGACCTGCTCCACGAAGGGGAGCGCCGCTATGACACCGACTTCTCCCCCGAGGTACGACCGCCCGCGGCAACTCGAGCGCGCGTCCATCTCGCCCAGGGCAAGTTCGGTGACGCCCTCGGCTGGGCGCGCGAGCACCGGCTCTCGGCCGCCGATGACCTGTCCTACGTGCGCGAGTACGAGCACCTCACGCTCGCCCGGGCGCTGCTGGCTCAGTCCATCGCCGAGGGCTCGCAAGGCCCGAGCCGGGACGCGAACCCAGCTCCTGGACCGGCTCATGGCCGCCGCCCAGCAGGGTCAGCGCGCGGGAAGCGTCATCGAGATCCTGGCGCTGCAGGCGCTCGCCTCCCAGGCACGAGGGAACGGCCCGGCTGCGCTTGCGGCGCTCGAACAAGCTCTCACGCTGGCCGCACCGGAGGGGTACGTCCGGCTGTTCCTCGACGAGGGTCCACCGATGGTCGCCCTGTTGCGCGATGCGGCGAGACGCGGCGCGGCACGTCACCACGCCCGGCGCATCCTGGCCTCAGAGAGCCCGGCGGTCGGCAGCCAGCGCAGGCAACAGGGATTGGTCGAACCGCTGAGCGAGCGTGAGCTGGGCGTGCTCCGGCTGCTGCGGACGGAGCTGAGCGGACCGGACATCGCCCGCGAGCTCACCGTGTCCCTGAACACTCTGCGGACCCACACCAAGAACGTCTACACCAAGCTCGGCGTCAACAGCCGGCGGGCGGCGGTCCTGCGGGCCGAGGAGCTCGGCCTCTAAATCCAAAATCACCACGTCCAATCACAAGATGTGGTGATGTGCTCTCACCACCTCGCTTCGTACCTTCAGATCACCAAGAAGGACCACAGGCGAGGGCCGGCTCGATGCACGCAGACGACAGCACAAACGGCGCACCACGCGAAGCCTCGGTCATCGCGGACACCTCGCCGCACTACGTGATCCGCGTGAAGGGACACCTCGACGCCCGTTGGGCGTCCTGGTTCGACGGGATGCGCCTCATCAAAGAGAGCAACGGCACCACCACCATTCAAGGCGCCGTCGTCGACCAGGCCGCCCTGCACGGCCTTCTGCAGAAGCTCCGCGACGCCGGCATCCCGCTGATCTCACTCGCGCCGGTCCAACCCGACCACTGACCACCCGTATCGACCGAAGGGAACCCGACATGTCCATGTACACCCGAACCAGCGCGCCCGAACGAGCGCCGACGGACCCGATGAGAAAGACGGCGTTCGTCGCCGGCGCGCTCTACCTGCTCACCTTCGTCACCTCGACACCCGCCCTGCCGCTCTACCACGACCTCCTGAACGACTCGAGCTGGGTCCTCAGCGGCGCCAGTGACACAGGCGTGCTGTGTGGGGCGCCTTCCTCGAAATCTTCTGCGCCCTGACGGGCATCGGCACCGCCGTCGTCCTGTTCCCGGTGGTGAAGCGCCAGAACGAGACCGCCGCCCTCGGCTTTGTGACCGCCCGGGTGGTCGAGGCGGGGATGATCCTCGTCGGTGTCCTCAGCGTCCTCTCGCTGGTCACCCTGCACCAGAGCGGCGCATCGGGAGCAGAGGCCGCGTCCCTCGTCGGCAACGCACGGTCGCTCGTGGCCGTGCACGACTGGACCTTCCTGCTCGGCCCCGGGATGATCCCGGCCGTGAACGCCCTGTGCCTGGGCTACGTCCTGTACCGCTCCCGGCTGGTGCCGCGGATACTCCCGATCCTCGGCTTCATCGGAGCGCCGATCCTCTTTGCCTTCAGCACGGCGACGCTCTTCGGCCTGGTCGACCAGGTTTCCGCGGCGGCGGCCGTCACCGCGCTGCCCATCGCCACCTGGGAGTTCTCGCTCGGGGTCTGGCTCGTCGTCAAGGGTTTCAAGCCCTCCCCCATCATCTCGGACGAGGCTCCGACAAACCAGGCCTTCGACGGCGCCCTCGTCTCAGCCGGCGCATAGCACCGCCCATCCAGGTTGCCCGCGCTGTCCCCGATCACCGGGGTCGGGGACAGCGAGTCCACTCGCCCTACCGAACCAGGAGACAACCATGACCACCGCAATGATCCACGCCGCAAACGTCCACTTCGATGCCGACCAGCACATCGCCCGGTGGCGCCCGCTGGTGCAGTGGCTCCTCGCCGTCCCGCACCTGATCATCGCCAACGCCCTCAGCACGCTGCGGGGGGTCCTCACGCTCGTCAGCCTCGTCACCGTGGTGTTCACCAGGCGGATCCCACGCCCGCTCTTCGACGCCATCGCCAAGACCTTCCGCTACGAGTGGCGCGCCATGAGCGACGCGCTGTTCCTCCACGACGAGTACCCGCCCTTCGAGTTCACCCCCGCCGCAGATGACGACAGCCAGACCCGGCACACCCAGCTGAGCATCACGTATCCCGAGCAGCTGAGCCGCTGGAAGCCGCTGTACAAGTGGTTCATCGCCATCCCCCACTACGTCGTCGTCATGGCCCTGGCGCTGGCCAGCCTCGTGACGGTGCTCTGGGGTGCCGTCGCCGTCATGGTCACCGGCGAGTACCCCGATCGAGCGCGCACGTTCCTCGTCGGGGCGTACCGCTACTGCATCCGGGTCGAGGCGTACATCGGGTTGCTCACCGACGAGTACCCGCCCTTCAGCCTCGCTTCGTAGGCGAACCGGCCCGCAACGCCACACCCACCGGCTGCAGGTGGGTGTCGCGTCGGGCGTTCAGGGACGGGTGCCGCCTACCAGCGGTCGCGCCTGCCGTTTCGAGTCGGTCAGGCAACGCCTTCCAGGAAGGCGGTGGCGGCGGCGCGGCCGTTCTCATAGAGGCGGAGCCGGGCCCGGTTGTCGACGTTGAACTGCGTGGCGGGCACGCTCGACGTTTCCACCTGGATCGTCCGCCGGCCGGCGGTGTCGGCGCTCAGCGACGAGCGGTACCAGTCGCCGGTGATCGTCGCCAGGCAACGCACGCCCAAGCGCAGCGCCGTGTTCACGGGCCGGTCCTTACCGTGCGGCGGTGAGGTGCTGACCTTGACGCCCCACGTCGGCCAGCGCGCCGGCTTGCCGTCGGTGCGGTCGAACACGGTGATGGGGTAGTTGGCCAGGAGGCCGCCGTCGACCCACGTGGCGGCGCCATGGTCGGTCTCCACGTTGACGGGACGGAAGAAGAAGGGAATCGACATGGACGCCCGCCCCGCGTCGGCGACCGGCTGCTCGTCGGCGCGGAGCCCGTACAGCGAGTAGTCCCAGGGCAGGCGGACCAGGACCTGGTGGGTGAGGTCGGCCACGTGGATGGCGAGCGAGTACCGCTGGTGGTCGGCCAGCGAGGACCCGGGGTCGTCGTCGATGCGGAGGTCACCGAAGGTCCGCACGCCGGCGCCCTCAAGGGCGGGGCCGAGAAACTCGTAGAGGTAGCCCCCCGAGTGCAGGCCGCCCCGGCGCAACAGGTCGATCACGCCCGAGACGGGCCCCGAGAAGCGGCCGGGCCACCGCCAGTCCAGGAACCTTCAGTTGTCGACGCGCAGCGACACGTCGAGCAGCTCGCCCAGGTCGCGCCCGGCCTTCTGGTACGCGGGGATCCCGGCGGCGATGATCGCGCCGCCGCTGGTGCCGGCCACGCGCGGGAAGGTGTAGCCGGCCTCAGCCAGGACGGTCACCGCGCCGAGCAGCGCGATGTTCTTCACGCCGCCGCCCTCGAGCACCAGATCGACCTTCTTCACTCCGAGGGCCGCGCCCCGCGGTGGGTGCCACCGACGGCGATCGACTCGACACCCGCGTTGAACGTCTCCCACACGAGCCCGGCGGGGACAGGGACGTCGGGAATGTTCCGGTGCAGGTCGACCTTGCCCCCCGGGGGGCCTCCCGGTTCTGCGGGGCGGGTGAAGGGCGTCTCGACCGTCCCGGAGTCAAGCTCCCGGGGATGAAAACCCCCGAGGAGGTCGCTGAAGCCCAGAGACCGCAGCACCGACGCCGCCTCGGCGAACCGTGACGGCGGAACCAGGAGGTCGGTGTCCCGGTAGGTGCGACCGCCCCCCGGATACAACCACTGTGCGATCGATGGTCTTTGAGCAGGATGGTCGGACTGCCCGCGCGCTCCAGGGCGGCGACGACTTCGGCAGTCACCTGGTCGACATAGAGCGCACGGGCCGCCATCAGTGCCGCAGCGGCGTCTCCGGCTCCAGGCTCCGTGTTGGCGCACGCCGTGCCGGCGTCGCTCGACCCGCCGACTTGGGCCGGTACCACGCCACGCACTCGGGCGGCATGATATCCCCCACCCCGAACTCGGGTCGGAAAATCGGCTTCGTCTTGCGACCCTTCGTGCCGATGATCAGGGGAATGGGTTGTCCAGCAAGGCGGGACACGCCGGTCCGTCGGGTCCGTCGAGCGACTGCATCACGCTCGAAGGAGGTCATTCCCATGTCCGAGACCAGACCGAAGCGTCGAACGATGCTCGCCGTGCTCGTGGTCGTCGCCGCGTTCCCAGTCGTCGGCGCCGCCGCCCCGGCCACTGCCGCAGCCGCGCCGTCGACGAAGTGCACCATCCTCCAGCAGTTGCTGGGCCAGTGCAAGAAGCCGACGACCACGACGACCAGGCCCACGACGACATCGACGACCGCCCGACCGACCTCGACATCGACCTCGAGCACGATCCCGGGCACGGCGTGCGGTGGCTACGCCACGGTCCCGAAGGCCGGCGGCGGCGTGTGGACCTGCGCCTTCAATGACGAGTTCAACGGCACCGCCCTCGACCGGGCTATGTGGCTTCCGCAGACGACCAAGGGCAGCGGGTTCGACTCGAACGACCACGACTGCTTCATGGACTCCCCGAACAACGTGTCCGTGGGCAACGGGAGCCTGGTGCTCACCAGCCGGCAGGAGCCCGCCCCGTTCATCTGCGAGGACGCGGTCCCGCGAAGCACGCAGTTCACGTCCGGTTCGGTCTCGACCTACCAGCGCAAGAGCGTGAACCGCGGCCGGGTCGAGGTCCGGGCCAAGATCATCTCCGCCAAGGTCCAGGGCACCCACACCGCGTTCTGGCTGTTCCCCCAGGACCTGCTCGGTGGCCCGGGCAGGGGCGAGATCGACATCGCCGAGGTCTACGGCATCTACAGCGATCGGGCCATCCCCTACATCCATCACCCGCTGTCGAGCATCGACCCCAACGGCACCAACAACTACTGCATGATCCCGAACATCGCCGACTGGAACACCTACGTCGTCGAGTGGACCGCCGAGTCAATCAAGATCATCTACAACGGCCAGGTCTGCCTGGCCAACACGATGGGCGCATCCAACTTCAACAAGGACTACATGGTGGCGCTCACCCAGGGCCTCGGCTGGCCCGGGAACGACTTCCAGCCCGGGATCACCCCGCTGCCGGCACAGACCCTCGTGGACTACGTCCGGGTCTACAAGTAAGCGGGCCCGCCGCCCGGAACGTACGGCGCCGGTCTGTGAGACTTACAGTAGAGGCGCGCGTAGAAGGAGCAGGGCGGTGGCCACAGAAGCACGGATGTGGGTGGGCAGGGCGTTGATCGGGAACGACGGGTCCCGGCTGGGTGAGATCGCCGAGGTCTACACCGACGATGACGGCCAGGACTGGCTGGCGGTCCGCACCGGGCGGACCGGGTCCGACACGCGGGTGGTACCCGTGCGAGGAACCACCGAGCGCGGTGTCAAAGACATCGTCACGTGGTTCGACCAAGCGGATCTGGCCAGGGCGCCGGCGCGCGGCAGCCGGCCCGAACCTGAGCCGGAACCGGCACCCCGCCGGGCCATGGCCGCTGCGCCACCCCGGACCGCGCCACCCCGCCTGCCGTCGCGGCCCCCTCGGGAGGCGCCGTCGGCGGCTACCCCTGCCCCGGCCCGACCGGCGGCACCGCCGCCTGAGCCGGCCCGGCCTGCACGACCGCGGCC
>JBOGID010000561.1:0-6312 GCA_050742295.1 Acidimicrobiales bacterium
CCTGCTCACCTTCCTCACCACCGACGGCGTCGACGCCACAAACTGGAAGGGTGAGCAAGGCGTGAGGCCCGCGGTGGTGAACCGCAAGGTGTGGGGCGGCAACCGCAGCGATGCGGGGGCCGAGACCCAGGGCCGGGTGATGACGTTCCTGCGCACGGCGCACCAGCAGGGCGCCGACCCCATCGAGCTCCTCATCGACCTGGCCCGGGCGCCGAACCCGGGCGTCGTCGCAGGGCTCACCCTGCGCTCCGGCTGAACCACTTCCGCAAATCGGCAGTCGACGACCCGTCATTTAGTCAATTCACTTCGACGCGCCCCGGTAACTATGTACCGCGGACTTAGCCGAGGTCGAGTCCCGCCTGCTCGCCTTCGAGCGACGCTACGAGGCGACCGCGGCGCCCTTCGAGTGGAAGTTCACCCGAAGAGACCTGGCCAAGATGATGAAGCGGCTGGCCGAGAAGGACGACTACCGCCCCGCAGCGTGAGGTCTCAGGAATACGTGCGCGGAATTACGGTCCAGAGCACTTAGCCCTCCGGACGAAATCGCCGCGTAGCCGAGCGCGAGTCGTGGCCGGCGCGAGCGTCCGGGCCTGTGTCACCTCTTGATCGGTGCACATTCGTTGCATTCGTCCCGCTTGTTCCAGCTTGCTGAAGGGGCCTTCAGGTCCCAAATCGTGGTAGGCACCGTCCAGCTCCATGGCCTGCGCGGGGTCGAGCGACCTGAGCGGCTCGGTGAGCTCGCGCTTCGCCGCCCAGTCAAGAACGCGACTTCGCCCGGGATCATCCTCGCTCTCGAGGAGGATCAGGGACCGCTTCCAGAGCCGCACAACGCTCCGCTCCTCCGACGTGGCGCCCTCGACGTCGAGGAGCCTCCTGACAGCGGCCAGAAGCTCCGCCTGCAACGCGATGGGCGACGCCGTGCGTCCGCTCGCGAGGCGGACGGGCCTGCGGAAGCCGAGATCCCGGTTGACCTGGAGGGCGGCTCGTAATGGATCCTCGAGCGTGAGATCCGGTGCGAGGTCGCGCCGAGCTTCGAGGAGGCGGAGGACCAGCGCCGTCGCCCCCACCTTCAAGTAGGTCGCGACCTCGGACTGGTTGGCGTCCGCACCGATAACACGGACGCGCCACCCTTCGCCTTCACCGGCCAGAGCTGTTGCGCTCCGGTCGAGCAGCGGTA
Source organism: Acidimicrobiales bacterium (assembly GCA_050742295.1). Taxonomy (GTDB): domain Bacteria; phylum Actinomycetota; class Acidimicrobiia; order Acidimicrobiales; family AC-14; genus JAHFUQ01. The sequence goes on from JBOGID010000561.1 coordinate 1,178, forward strand.
AGTCTCCGCTGGACCCGGGCGCCCCCTCCAACCTCGCGAGCGTTGCGGCCCGGGCGCTGAGGACAATACCCTGGCGTTCCTCGTCGTTGGCCACGACGGCCCCGGCGCCCGCGTAGATCACCCGGCTGACGAGAAACGGCATCAGCGTTCGGCTCACCTCGTCGTCCTGCACCGGCTGACGGACCAGGTAGCTCTCGTGGCTCTCCCCCACAGGGGACGACCGCGCGTGCCTGAGGTCGTCCGCCCTGAGAACCCCTCCAGTGCGAACCGCTGATCGGCGGCACGGGCCAGCTCGACCAGCAGAGCGCCTCCCGCCCGGGCATGGACCACGACGTCAGCCACGCTGTCGCATTCGGGCGTGGCGTACTCAACCTCGCCGCTGGCGGCCAAGTACAGCCTCGCACCGTTCTCAAGGAACAGATCCCTGCTGCGCCCAAACGAGATGGCTCGCTGGAACAGGTATCGGGCAACCGCTTCGGGCTGAACCGGCGAGCCCTGACGGGAGATGCCATAGGCCTTGTAGCGAGTCTCCAACCCGAGGATCCGCCGGCCGGGCCGGTGACTCATCTCCTCCGGTCGGTCAGGGAACGTGCCGCGTGCGGAAGTGTAAGGCTCCCCGGACTCGGCCATCCGAGCGCGCACCAGCCGCTTGAAGTCCTTCTTCCTTCGTCATGGCGTCCTCCGGCTCTCGCGCGGCGATCGCTCCCAGCAGCGCACCACGCGAGCACGAAGACCCGTGGTTCGATTCGGAGGATCTGCTCCCCTTCGTCCCGCACCGGCCCCGCTGGGTGGACCATGGAGGCTAGGCGTCGAATCGGCGCCGCCCCTTAGATTTCCCCCTCTCGAACGCGGCGTCAAGGGGAGACGGAACACGACTGCCACCCCAAGCGCGGCGCGCACCGACTTGTGCTCACGGGAGCCCTGCGCGCCCGGCAACGTAGGCGGGCCAGTTCCCGTTGGCGATGGCCGTCCAGCGGGTGGCGGTGCTGGGACTGATGCCGAGGATCTCCGCGAGGATGGCGGCCGGGATCGAGGCCGCGAGCTGCGCGCGAGCCGTGTTCCGCATGCCCTGCGGCTCGATGCCGATGGCGCGCATGCGGTTGGCGAGATTGCGCGCGTTGATGGGGCGCCCGGCATGGCGTCCTGGGAACAGCCAGCGGCTGTCGAGTTGGTCGCTGACTCCATCGGAACGCCGCACGGGCAGCTGTCCGATCAGGCTGGAGAACGGCTCGTGGAGCGGCATGGGGGTGCCGTCGAGAACGACAACCGCGGTCCCGTCACCGCTTCGCTGGATATCGGCCGTGGTGAGACTAAGACTGACAATCCGTGTGAGCGGCTGGCCGTAGAGGACGACGAGCGCGGCGGCAACCCGGTCGTCAGTAGGGATGGTGCCGTCGGCGACCAGTCGGCGGGCGATGGCCCACCGCCGCTCGTCTTCCAGAGGCGAGCGGATCACCCTCGGTGGCGTCGGGGGCAGGTCCACCCCCGCTGCCAGGCGCTGTCGACGCTGGCTTGCGTGGCCGCCGTCAAGCTGAGGCCCTGACCGTGGAGGGCCGCGAGCAGCGCCAGCACGATCCGCAGGTCGCCGCGCGCGCGGTTGAGGCCCGATGTGAGCAACGCGCCCGTCTCGGCTCGTTGGCGCAGCCGGGGCAGCACCTGCCAGCGCACCCATGCTCGCACGACCTTCGCGTCGGCCGGGTTGAACGGTGGCCGCCGACAGGAGGTCCCCGACGAGGCTCTCGAAACGCTCCACCCGCCGGTCGATCGTCTCGGGGAGCGCGCCGGCGGCGATGAGCAACGCCCGGAGGTGCTCGACGCTCTTGCTCTCGCCGGCATCGTCCAGGGTCTCATGCGTGATCGGAAGTTGCCCGGCTGCCAGGCGGCCGAGGAGCTGGCCGGCGGCGGAGGAGCGGAGTCATCTGGCGACGACCTTCCAGTTGTCGGCCGCGACAACCGCCGCCCTCACCGGCACGAGAAGGGCGGGAAGGCGCTCGGGTGGGCCCACCAGCGTGTCGAAGACGGCAGCCAGGGCGCAGCGGTGGCACAACCAGGACTCACGGACCCAGGTGCGGGGCCCGGTCGCCCCGCACCGAGCGCACAGCCGCTCAGCCCGCTCGCGGCAGGTCCGGCACCTGCCAGCGTCGTCCAGGAGAACCCTCCCGGTCTCGCACTTGCGGCACTCGCCGCGGCGGGGATCGTCACCGCAGCGCCGGCACCACCGTTCCGTCGGTTGCTTGGCCGAACGCCCGCAGCCCGGGCATCGTCGAGCGCACGGCTCGCATCGGGCAACCTGGCGGTAGACGACCAGCGGCTCGGCCGGGCCGGCGCAGTCCTGGCACAGCGCCCCGGGCAAGCTCGATCCCAGCCGCTCGCAGCTCCGCCAGGAGGCGGGCCACGCGCACCTGCCGGTGGAACGGCACGGTGAGGTCGGCGGCCGCCTGCACCAGCCGAGCGAGCTTGAGCCGGTCCCGGCCGTCCGGCGTCATCCGCTCGACGACACCGGCGACCGCCTCAGGATCGGCCCGCGGCTGGGCGGCCACCACCGTCGCGACGACCTCGGCGGACAGCTCTTCCAGGCGATGGCGGCGCCGGGCAGCCTCCACGCACCAATAGCACGTCGGGCGGCCTTCGGGGTCGCGGTGGTTGACGTTGCGCTGCCGGCCGCATGCAAAGCACGGTTCGCGATGGGTCCGCGCCCAGCACGCCGAGCATTGCCCGCCCCCGGGGGTGCGGGCGTGCCAGCGCCGTTGCCGCCCGCACCGTCCGCACTCCGGGTGGATCGTCGCCATCGGCGCGCCCGCCTCGACGAGGGCGATCACGAAGCGGTCCAGCACCCCGAGCGTGCTGGTCGGGCCGACCGTGAGCACGTCGGGGTGAGCGGCCAGGTGCTCGGCCAGCAGCCGCAGCGACCGGCGGCGCCCGATCGTCGCGGCGAGGGCCGTCTCGACCGTCCCCACCGTGACCGACGGGATCGCCGCCGTCACCCACCCTGACGATTTCGCCACGCCGCTCGGCGTCGAGCGCCCGCGCGCGGGACCGAGCGCGACAACGGGTGCACCAGGCGCGCCCGTCCGGGTCACGACCGCCGACCGGGCGAACCTCCCGGCAGCCCGCGCACGGCTCGGCGGCGAGGATGGCCCGGCAGTTCGAGCAAACCCGCCCCCCGGCGATCCGGACGGGCAGGCGGACCGCCCGGCCGCACCGGGCGCACTGCTCGCCGACGCTCAACTCTCGGTGAGCGGCGCCCGAGTGGGCCGGCGCCCCTTCAGCGACGACACGGACGCCGTGGAGGCAGTCGTTCGCCGGGCTCGCCGAACGTGCTGCTCAGGTTGATCGACGCCAGGTTGGTGCAGGCGAAGGCGGGCACGGCCAGGCCCATGGTTGCCATGGCGGCCACCGCTGCCACCAGGACCGCCTGCCGCCGACGTCGATTCATGCCGCCCAATTGTCGCGCCCTCGTGCGCGACAGACAAGGACGGCCCCGCCCGGGGGGGCGAAGCCGCTGCAGACATACACCTCGAGGTGTACCGTCCGGATCAGGCCCCCCAGAGCCGAGCTGGATGTCGAGGAAGGGGACGTCGATGGAGGAGTACACGGGTCACGGCCTGAGCCGGCGGCGGTTCCTGCAGGGCGCGGCCGGGTTGGGTGTGCTGGCCGCCTGCGGGCGGGCGGGTGACGACGCCGGCACGTCGGGGCAGACGTCGATCGCCCCGCCCACCAAGCAGTTGTCGGGCGACCTGAAGCTGCTCGTCTGGAGCCATTTCGTACCACAGCACGACACCTGGTTCGACCCGTTCGCCAAGGCATGGGGCGCCCAGGTGGGGGTGAACGTCACCGTCGACCACATCGACCAGGCCGAGCTGTTCACCCGGACCGGGGCCGAGATCCAGGCCCGGGAGGGCCACGACCTCATCGAGTTCATCTCGCCGCCCTCCAACCTGGAGCCGAGCGTGCTCGACCTGGCCGACGTCAACCAGGAGGCGGTCAAGCGCCACGGCCCCCAGATCGGCCTGTGCACCAAGTCGAGCTACAACCCCACGACCAGGAAGTACTACGGCTTCTGCCACGGCTACGCCCCCGACCCCGGTGACTACCGCAAGTCACTGTGGGAACGCGTGGGGCTGCCCAACGGCCCGTCCACCTACCAGGAACTGCTCGACGGCGGCACCCGCGTCAAGCAGAACGGGGTCCAGCTCGGCATCGGCATGTCCAACGAGATCGACTCCAACATGGCGGCCCGGGCCATCATCTGGTCCTACGGCGGCTCGATCCAGGACGAGCGGGAGAACGTGGTCTTCAACTCGCCCCAGACCATCGACGCCGTGGACTACATGGCCCGCCTCTTCCGCCAGACGATGACCGACGAGGTCTTCGGCTGGAACGCGGCGTCCAACAACCAGGGCCTCATCGCCGGGAACCTGTCGTACATCCTCAACTCGATCTCGGCCTACCGCTCGGCCCAGACGGCCAACCCCGACGTGGCCAACGACGTGTTCTTCACCGCCCCGCTCAAGGGCCCCGCCGGCATCCAGCGGGCCAGCGAGCACGCCATCCTCGTCTACGTCATCCCCAGCCACGCCCGAAACCCCGACGCGGCCAAGGAGTTCCTGCTCCACCTGGTCGGGAACTACAGCCAGGCCACCAACAACTCCAAGCTCTACACGCTGCCCTCGTTCCCCTCGACGGCGAAGGAGACCAACGGCTGGCTGGACAACGACCCGTTCGGGTCGGTGCCCGCCAACAAGCTGTCGTTGCTCAAGGACGCCGAGAAGTGGTCGGTCAACATCGGGTTCCCCGGTCCCGCCAACGCGGCCGAGGGCGAGGTGTTCTCGACCTTCGTGCTGCCCCAGATGATGGCCAAGGCGGCCCGGGGCCAGCTGTCGCCGCGGGACGCGGTGATCGAGGCCGAGGGCCGAATCAAGCAGATCTTCCAGCAGTGGAGGGACCGGAAGCTGGTCGGCGGGAACCCGTAGCGTCGGCCTCGGTATGGCGGTCGTTGAGGTCCGGGACCTCGTCAAGCGGTTCGAGGGGAACGACACCAACGCGGTCGACGACCTCAACCTGGCCACCGAGGAGGGCGAGTACCTGGTCCTGCTCGGCCCCTCGGGCTGCGGCAAGACCACGCTCCTGCGGCT
>JBOGID010000562.1:0-10665 GCA_050742295.1 Acidimicrobiales bacterium
CTTCGCGCCCGTGCAGGTCAACGTGCCACAGACGTTCACGGCCGACGGGGTGTCGGTCGACTGCGCAGTTGTCGCGTGCCGGCTGGCGGGGAACCTCTTGGCCCCGTTCGCCTCCCACCACGTCACGTTCGGCGGCACGCCGCCGTCGGGCGACGCGCCGGCCGACTTCGACGGCGACGGGGACACCGACGTGTCGGTGTTCCGGCCGTCGACGGGTGCGTGGCTGGTCATGAACCAGAGCACGGTGTTTCACGGGATCAACGGCGACATTCCCGTGCCCTGCGACTACAACAACGACAACGACGTGGAGCGGGCGGTGTTCCGGCCGTCGGTGGGCGGGTGGTTCGTCGAGGGCCAGAGCACGGTGTTCTTCGGGCTGAACGGGGACATCCCGGTGCCGGCCGACTACGACGGGGACGGCGACTGCGACATCGCCGTGTTCCGGCCGTCGGTGGGCGGCTGGTATCGCAACGGCGCCGCCACCACGTTCTTCGGGCTCAACGGCGACATCCCCGTCCCGGCCGACTACGACGGCAACGGCACCGACGGCATCGCCGTGTTCCGCCCGTCGGTGGGCGGGTGGTACCGCAACGGCGCCGCCACCACGTTCTTCGGCCTGAACGGCGACATCCCCGTGCCCGGCGACTACGACGACAACGGCACGGCCGACATCGCCATCTTCCGCCCGCCGGTGGGTGGGTGGTACCGCAACGGCGGCGCCACCACCTTCCACGGCCTCAGCGGCGACATCCCCGTGCCCGGCGACTACGACGCCAACGGCACGACCGACATCGCCGTCTACCGGCCCTCGACCGGCCAGTGGTTCATCCAGGGCGGCGCCTCGCCCTTCTTCGGGACGACCGGCGACATCCCTCTGCCGTTGCCGGCCTCCATCCGCCAAGCCTTCTTCCCGTGATGCCCCTGCGGGGGCGGTCGGGTGGAAGAATGCGGCGGTGACGCGGGCGGAGTTGGTTGTCGTCGTACGTCGGTCGGCCCCCGGGCGGACGGAGGCGGCCACGTTGGCGGGGGCACCGCCCCCTCGAAAGAGCGGGAGTAGCCGATGAACAGCAGGCGGGCGGGCACGACCGGGTTCACTGCCATGGTGGTCGCAGGCGTCGTCTTTCTGGTGGGAACGGCGCTGGCCACCGGCTTCGAGCCGCTTCTGCCCGCGCCGCCCGACCCGAAGTCGGCCGACCCGCAGATCATCGTCACGCCGAGCGACAACCTCACCGAGGGCCAGGTGGTGTCGGTCGACGGCAGGCGGTTCGGTTTCAACTCGACCGGGGTGCTGCGCCAGTGCACCAAAGACCTCAGCCTGTGCGGGCCCACGACGCCGTTCACGTCGGGCCGTAACGGCAACTTCGGGCCGTTCGACAACCCGGCAAACCAGTCCGATCCCAACAGCGTGCCGGTGAACGTCACGGTGCATACGTCGTTCCTCGCTGCCGGTTCGGGCACGCCGGTGAACTGCTCGCCGGCCAATTGCCTCCTCGACGCCTTCGCCGACCTCGGCTTCACGGTGAAGCGGGCGTGCCATCACCTGACGTTCGGCACCGTCGACGAAACGCCGTGCGTGCAGTCGACGAACGCGACCACGTCGTCGAGTTCGTCGTCCTCGTCCTCGTCGAGTTCGACCTCGTCGTCGAGCAGTTCGACCTCGAGTTCATCAACGTCGCCCACGTCCACCTCGACGTCGTCGACCTCCACGACGTCCACCTCCGCGACGTCCTCGTCGACATCGACCACGGTGGCGACGACCACCACGACCCTGCCGCCCGGGTCGTCGCCGTGTGCGACGCTGGCGGCGTCGAGAGCCCGGTTCAACGCCGAGCTCGACCGGCTCAGGTCGGCCCTCGAACGGGTCCTGTCGGGGGCGGCCCTCCAGCGAGCCATCACGACCCTGGAATCGGCCCGGGGCCGGGGCAACACCCAATACAATGCGGCGCTCGCGCTCTGCGAGTCTGTTGGGACATAGGCAGGCCCCGGTTTGGGCGGTGGTCTTCGTGCTGGCCGCCTCGTGCACCTTTGCCGGGGGGTCGAACGGGCGGGCGCTTCCGCCCCTCCCGACTGTGATGGACGTCACGATGAGCGAGTACCGCTACGACCATCCCCCGCAGGCCGTGGCGGGGCGGATCGTATTCCGGGTCCACAACGCCGGCAAAGAGGAGCACGAACTCATCCTGGTGGCAATCCCGGAGGAGGTCACGTCCCTCGAGGAGCAGCTCCGTTCCGAGAGCCGGGTGGGGGTGGAGACGATCGTGACGCTGCGAAGGCGGGCGCCGGCGAGCAGCGGCACCTTTGCCGCCGACCTGGGGCCGGGCCGCTACGGCTTCATCTGCTTCATCGTCGGCGCCGACGATGTCTCCCACGCCCTCAAGGGCATGAGCTCGGAGTTCCGCGTGCCGTAGGGGTGCCCCTCGCCGGCCGGCCGCTAAGTGCGCGATGCATCTATTGATGTTTCGCTGACCACCCTGGATACTTAGTGCTGCGCGACGACAACATAAGCGCGGGGTTGCAGTATGCTCATGAGCGAATAGGGCTGGGACCCCGGCTTGAACGGGAGGAAACGGTGGCGAAGCAAACGAGCCGACGGATGCGTCGGGTGAGCGTCGGGGTCGCCGGCGGGTTGACGGCGGCCCTGGGCGTGGCGTCGTTGGGCTGGGCGTGCACGACGCCGGAGGGGGCGACGTTCTTCACCAACGGCAAGACGTCCCAGATGGTGTTCCGTGGCGCGCGCATGTCCGCCTTCGCCACGGGCGCGACGCAGGGCGTGCAGTACCAGCTCGTGATCGGGTCCGACGGGCCCCACCCGACCCACGCCTGCATGCAGGTCGACTACGTCGTCAACTCGACGATACGCCGGGCCACGACCGACGGCTTCCTGCCACCCACGGCCGGGCTCGCCGGCAACGCCAGCCTGCCGAAGGCGACCTACCAGGTCTGCTTCCGTGACATCAACGGCAACGTGGCCACATCGGCCGCCACGCTGACGATCATCTAGGAGACTGCTGATTTTCGCTTTCGTCGCTACGCGCCGAGGCGCCCGACGGCCGCTGACCAGCCTGTTTGCAGTGACCGGCTGGTTATGAACACGCCGTCGGGCGCCGGATGAGGGCTTAATCAGCGGTCTCCTAGGTGGCTGGTGTAATTCGCGATCGGCGCTACGCGCCGAGGCGGCCGACCTACCCCTGACCAGCCCTATTGCGTTGCAGCCGAAGCTCCAACGGGTCGGTCGGCCGCCGAAACAGGGCTTTGACACCAGTCTCCTAGCGGGAGACGCCCTGCCGGCACGGGTGGTCCGGCGCCGCTGGTACGAAGCCGGCTGCTCACGGCTCTTGGTCGTAGTGGCGCTTCTTTCGTCTGCACCGGTCGCGGCGAGAGCCGCCACTCGCTCGTCCCCAACCGTCGGGCCCGAGGCGCCCGTGACACCCACCGATTTGTCCTTCACGGCTGCCAACAACTCACCGATGCTGGTGGTCGACCCCACCAACGGCCGGTTCGTCGTTGCCGCCCACCGCGTTGACGCGCCGGTGTTCGGCTGTGGCCTGCAGGTCTCGTCCAACGGGGGGCGGGACTGGGTGGGTGTCGACCCGGTGCCGACGCTGCCCGAGGGGGCGGAGCGCTGCTACGCGCCCGAGGTCGCGTTCGACCGGAAGGGAACGCTCTACTACCTGTTCATCGGGCTCATGGGCCTGGGAAACGAGCCCATGGGCGTGTTCCTCACCACATCGACCAACCGGGGCCGGTCGTTCAGCACCCCGTGGAAGATCCTCGACGAGCAGAACTACCAGGTGCGACTGGCCGTCGATCACGGCCTGGGCGACCGAGGCCGCATGTACCTGACGTGGCTCCATTCGGCCCAGGACCCGCCCCTGGGCGGCCTCCCCGACACGCCCAACCCGATCTTGTCGGCGTTCTCCGACGACGGGGGCCGCACGTTCTCCACGCCCGTGCCCGTCAGCGACCCAGGGCGGCGGCGAGTAGTGGGCCCGTCGCTGGTGCTCGGGCGTGACCACGCCGTCCACGTCGCCTACTACGACCTGGAGGACGACGCCCGCGACTACCAGGGCCTCGAAGGCCCGGCCTGGGACGGCACCTGGTCGCTCGTGGTGACGACGTCGCTCGATCGGGGCGCACGGTTCGGCGAGGGCGTGGTGGCGGCCGACTCGATCCTGCCGCCGGGTCGGGTCATGCTGATCTACACCATGGCGCCGGCGGGGTTCGGGGCGGGGCCGGGGGACGAGCTGTACCTGGCCTGGCCAGATGCTCGCGAGGGCGAGCGGGGCGACGTGTTCCTCGCTCGGTCCGGCGACGGTGGCCGGTCGTGGGGCCGGCCTCAGCGGGTGAACGATGACGGCGGAGGGCGTGTGGTCACGCAGGAACTGCCCCGTGTGGGCGTCGCCCCCGGCGGTCGGATCGACGTGGCCTGGCTCGACCGCCGCAACGACCCCGACGACATTCGCGGGGATGTCTACTACACGACCTCGTCCGACGGCGGGCGCACGTGGGCGGCCAACGTGCGGGTCACCACCGAGCCGTCTGACTCACGGATCGGCCAGCGCTACCGCATCCCCTCGGCCGCTGGGCTGGTGGAGCGGGGGTCGCGGCTTGCCGTGCTGTCGCGGGCCGGCGAGGTGCTGCTGGCCTGGCCCGACACCCGGAACGGGTCGATCGGCACCAACCAGCAAGACGTGTTCTCGGCCGTGGTCGAGGTCGGCGGCGACGGTGGAGGCGGCGGCGTCGTGTGGCTGGGCGTGGCCGCCGGTCTCGTTCTTGCCGTCGTCGTGGCCGGGGGGCTGACGTTCGCCCGCAAACGCCGTAGAGTGGCATGAGATGCAACAACGTGTTCGATCGAACGTGACGCGGCGGCAACGGCTGCGATCCCTGGCCGTCGCCGCACTGGTAGCCCTGACTGCGCTGACCCTGCTGCCGGGGACGGCGGGTGCCGCCGACGGCGACATCAGCCTTGTGGCCGGGCGCTATGACGGGCAGTGCACCCTGCGCAGCCCTTTGGAGGGCGCGCGCGACCTCGCCGGCGAGGGCGCGCTCGCCGTCACGTTTGGCTACAACCTCCCTGGATTTGCCGCCAGATCGAACGGCGACGTCTACCTGTCCGATTTGGGGTGGCATCGGATCCACCGGATCAGCGGTGGGCTGGCCACGACAGTCGAGCGCGAGGTCAATGCACGCACCCTCGGAGTGAGTACGAGCGGCGTCGTCTACTTCGTCGACATGCTCTTCAGCGGCAGTTCGTCGACCGTGAGGTTTCGGGCCCTTGGCCCGAGTGGACCCACCGACATCACCACCCTCTACAGCGACTACTCGGGGCCAGGCCAGTTCGACATGGCCGTGCATGGTCAGAGCGCATTCGTAGTCGGAAATGGCGAGGTTCTGCGGGTGCCCCTCGCTGGAGGTCCGCCCGTGCGAGTCCTCGGCATCGCGGGCACCGGAATCGCGGTCGACTCGGAAGCGCTGTACGTGGCCAACCGATCGGCCGGGACGCTGACGAAGGTACGGCGCACGGACGGGGCGATCCTGGCGACCAATGACGAGTTGGCCGCGCCGGGCGCGGTGGCAGTGAACGCCGATGGCACTCGCGTCTTCGTCGCCCAGGGCGATATCGGCACCGTTGACGAGCTCGATCCGACGACCCTGCGGCACCTGCAGACGGTCGCCGGAACAGGAACCCCGAAATCGGACATGACGGCGGCTGCGGCGCGCGACGGCGGGCCCGGTGCCGCTGCTCCGCTCGGGCGACGCATTCACCTGGCTGTCCCCAACCTCGCCGACGTCTTCATCCTCGACGCCGACAACTGCGTGATCCGCAAGGTTGCCAATATGCCGAAGTACGTCCCACCGACGACGTCGACGAGCGCGGCGCCGACGACGTCCTCGACGATCGCTCTGGACAGGGGGCCGCCTCCCTCCCTGGTGGCACCGACCCTTCCCGCCACTGATCCGGTTGTCCAGGACAACCCGGTCCTCGGCGGCGACCTCGGTGGGCAGAACCAGGCGCTCGGCGGCGCGTTCGATCCGGGCGGGGGCGGGTTGGGCGGGCAGTTTGCGTTCGATCCGGGTGGGTTCGCCACTGCCAGCGGGGGCAATGCGTCGGCGTCGCCGGGTGGTGCCTCGGGAGGGCCGGGAGGGCCGGTCGGGCCTGGTGTTCCGACGGCGCAAGGCCAGCCACCGGCGCCACAGGCAGGACAGGCGTCGGGTTTCGTCCCCGGCGGCCAGGGCGGTCCACCGGGGAACTCGCCTGCCATAGCCGGCGCTGACTCCGACCTGAGCCGTGGGGCGCCGCGGTACGCCATGGTTGCCCGCGAGCGAGAAGGCATCCCGGCCTATGCGCCGGTCGCGGCGGCAGGGCTCGTGGGTCTGGTCGGGTGCGTCATCGGGTTGGCTGCCCGCGCCGAGAACCGCGGTCGTCCCGCCGCCCAACGTGGCTGCCGGCCACGCGGGGCGTACTGACCGTGGACCTCCTCAAGCGCAGCAGTGGTCCGAAGCCGGCCGGTCCGAAGCCGGCGGGGCCGGCGCCGGCGCCGTCGCCGTCGGCGCGCTCGTCCAAGGGGCGGCCTGGGATCACGATCCTGGTCGCCAGCCTCCTGGGCCTCCTCGTCCTGTATGCGCTGTCCATCTACTCGCTGCGGCCGGCGTCGCCCGGGCACCAGTGGCGGCTCGACTCGCTGGTCAAGGCGGCGGTCGCGGGCGACGTCGTCGAGGCCCGCCTGCTCGACGAGGACGCCCGCATCACCGGCATCATCGAACGGCTGGGCGAGGACCCCATCGAGTTCTGGACGGCCTATCCCCGCAGCGACGCGTCCACCGGCGATCTGCTCAAGGCCTTCTTCGCCAACGACACCGAGGTCACCGTCGACCCGCAGGCCGGGAAGGGGCTGGTGCGGTTCCTGGCCCAGTTCCTGTTGCCGCTGGTGATCCTGGCCAACCTGTTCGCCCTGCTGTTCTTCCTGGTCCGGGGCAACTCGTCGGGCGCCGACGACTTCAAGGAGTTCAGCCGGCTGGGCGACCGGCGCATCGAGGGCGAGCGGCGCACCAACTTCTCCGACGTGGCCGCGGGCGGGGAGGCAATCGCCGAGCTATCGGAGGTGCGCGACTACCTGGCCGCCCCCGCCGACTTCAAGCGCATGGGGGCGCTGCCGCCCAAGGGCGTGCTGCTCGTGGGCCCGCCCGGCTGCGGCAAGACGCTGATGGCGCGGGCCGTGGCGGGCGAGGCCAACGCCGCGTTCCTGTCGATCTCGGGCTCGGAGTTCGTGGAGTCGCTGGTGGGCGTGGGTGCGGCCCGGGTCCGCGACCTGTTCCGCCAGGCCCGGGCCGCGGCGCCCGCCATCATCTTCATCGACGAGCTCGACGCCGTGGGCCGCCAGCGGGGCACCGGCCTCGGGGGTGGCCACGACGAACGCGAGCAGACGCTCAACGAGCTGCTTGTGCAGATGGACGGGTTCTCGCCGACCCAGGGCGTGGCCGTGCTGGCGGCGACGAACCGGGTGGACATCCTCGACCCCGCGCTGCTGCGGCCCGGCCGCTTCGACCGCCACATCACCATCGACCGCCCCGACCGTGAGGGGCGGCTCGACATCGTCCGCCTGCACGCCAAGGGCAAGAAACTCGAGAATGCCGAGCGCGACCTTCCCGAGATCGCCCGCCAGACGCCCGGCTTCACGGGCGCCGACCTGGCCAACGTGCTCAACGAGGCGGCGCTCCTGGCCGTGCGGGAGCGGGCAGCCTCGGTCGGGCGCTCCCAGCTCGACGAAGCCGTCGAGCGGGTCATCTCCGGGCCGAGGCGCAAGGGTGTCCTGCTGTCGGAGGAGGACAAGCGGCGCATCGCCGTCCACGAGTCGGGCCACGCCGTGGTCGCCGCCGCCCTGGGCAAGGGCGAGCAGATCGAGAAGGTGTCGATCATCGCCCGGGGCCGGGGCATCGGGCACCTGGCGCTGCTCGGCAACGAGTCGCTCCTTCCCACCCGTGAGGACATGGAGGACCAGATCGCCGTCGGCATGGCCGGGGGCGCGGCCGAGGAGCTGCTGCTGCACCAGCCGTCCACCGGTTCGGAGTCCGACCTCGAGCGGGCGACCAACACGGCCCGCGACATGGCCGGCCGGTACGGCATGTCGGCCCGCCTGGGTCGGGTCCGGCTGCTCCGCGAGCACCGGGAGGTGTTCCTGGGGCGGGACTACCTCCAGACGCGCGAGGTGTCCCAGCCCACCCTCGAACACCTCGACGCCGAGGTGCGCCGGATCGTCGAGGAGCAGGAGGCGCGGGCCCGGTCGATCCTGACGGCCAACGGGCGGGTGTTGGCCACCCTGGCCAACGCCCTGGTGCAGCACGAGACGGTGCAGGGCAAGCCCCTGGCCAACCTTCTGGCCCACGTGCAGCCGCTGGTCCCGGCCCCCGCGCCGGCGCCCGCGCCGTCACCGGCAGCGAACCGGGTCAGATGAAGCACCGGCTGGCGGCCGCGTTGGGGCTCGCGCTGGCGGCGGCCCTGCCTGCCACCGCGCCGGTGGGCGCCGCACAGGAGGCGAAGGCCAGGGCGCAGATCCGCGTCACACCGGTCGACGTGGGCCGGGAGAACGAGCTGTTCGGGGTCTCGTTCGCGGACGCCCAGCACGGGCATGCCGTCGGCACCGACGGCACGATCCTCGCCACGACCGACGGCGGCACGACGTGGGCGCAGCAGCAGGCGCCCCTCCCCCTCGAGGAGGACGGGAAGCAGGAGCACCTTCACGGCGTGTCCTTCCCCACCCCGGCCCACGGCTACATGGTCGGCACCTCGTCGATCCAGGCGACCACCGACGGGGGAGCGACGTGGGAGGCGCAGGCCTTGCCTCCGCCCGTCGAGATCGACGGCGTGAAGGTCCCCTGGTCGTTCCGGGGCGTGTCGTTCCCGCAGGCCGAGGTTGGATGGGTCCTCGGCCCCTCGGGGGCGATCCTGAGCACCACCAACGGCGGCCAGTCTTGGCAGGTGTTCGCCGAGCGGCGATTCGGGCAGTTGCGGGCCGTGACGGCGGTTGACAGCCTCCACGTCCAGGCCGTGGGTGCCTCGGGCTTCGCCAAGGACGGCATCCCCTTCGTCACGATCGCGTCCGCCGACGGGGGGCGCACCTGGGAGCCGCGTCTGGGCAAGTTCAAGGATGACGTCGACCCGCTCAACTTCTCGGGCGTTTCGTTCGTCGACGAGATGCGCGGTTTTGCGGTCGGGAACGAGGGCCGCATCGTGGCCACGTCCGACGGCGGGCTCACGTGGTCGTTGCAGCGGGCCGGGTCGGTGGAGTCGCTGTCGTCGGTCTCGTTCACCGACGCCAAGCGGGGCGTCGCCGTCGGCGAGGTGCAGTTCACGACGGGCGAACAGAAGTCGGTGGTGTTCGCCACCGACGACGGGGGGCGCACGTGGGTGTCGCGCCTGCCCGCCGGCACCGAACAGCTCCACGCCGTGGACTTCGCCGACCGCAACACCGCGTACGCCGTCGGGTGCCGGCGCAACCGGGGCACCGTCAACGAACTGCAGTGCGAAGAGTCGGCGCTGCTGAGGATCACGTTCTCCGACCCGCTGCCGGCGGAGTCGGGGTCGTCGGGCGTGTCTCCGATGCTGGTGGCGGCGGGCATCGCTGCGGTGATCCTGTTGGGTGGCGGCTTTGCGCTGCTGCAGCGGCGGCGGGGGGCGGTCCGGTGATGGGGCGCCGGCGAGGCGCGCCGTCCTTCGATCGCCTCAAGCGGAGCCGGCTCGGGTTGTGGACGGGGATCGGCGTGTCCGTCCTGGTCGTGGGCTACGCGGCCGTCCTGGTCCTGTCCCAGCCCCACGTGGGCGGCGACAAGCTGTCGGTCACCGAGTTCATCGAGCTGGCCCAGGAACAGGAGATCGTCGACGCCAAGATCCTCGACGTCGACGGCTACGTGGTCGGCACCTACGTCAACGAGGCCGGCCAACGGGCCCGCTACAACTCGCCCTACCTGAAGGAGAACACCGAGCGCCTGCTGGGCGTGCTCATCACGGCCAAGGTGCCCACCGAGATCGACCAGCAGAACAGCAAGCGGGCGGCGTCGCTGGCCAGCCTGCTCATCCCGGGCCTCATCCTGGTGCTGCTGTTCCTGTACATGATCCTGTCCTACCGGCGGGGGACGGGGCTGTTCGGCGTGCGCAGCGGGGCCCAGAAGGTGGCCCGGGAGGACGCCGGCGTCACGTTCGCCGACGTGGCCGGGCAGGACGCGGCCATCGCCGAGGTGCGCGAGATCGCGGACTTCCTCTCTGAGCCGGGCCGGTTCACCGACCTGGGTGCCACCATCCCCAAGGGCGTGCTCCTCTATGGGCCGCCCGGTTGCGGCAAGACGCTGCTGGCCCGGGCCCTGGCCGGCCAGGCGGGCGCCAGCTTCTTCTCGATCTCGGGGTCCGACTTCGTCGAGCTGTACGCCGGCGTCGGGGCGGCCCGGGTGCGCGACCTGTTCCGGATGGCCCGGGAGAGCACGCCCGCCATCGTGTTCATCGACGAGCTCGACGCCGTGGGCCGGTCCCGGGCGGGGGGTGGCGACCTGCTCCCGTCGACCGAGCAGGAGCAGGCCCTCAACCAGATCCTGACGGCCATGGACGGGTTTTCCCGCTCCGACGGGATCATCGTGGTGGGGGCGACCAACCGCCCCGACGTGCTCGACCCGGCG
>JBOGID010000563.1:0-5708 GCA_050742295.1 Acidimicrobiales bacterium
GTCCGGGTCGCATCCCTGGCCCACGCCGTCTCCTCCGGCGTCGGAGTGAACGCTTCGTACAGCTCCCGGGCGGAGACGACCTTGCGGAACCGCGGGTAGGCCGTCCGCTCGATCGACGCCACCGGTCGACGTCAGCGCCGAGGCTCGCCGTAGGGGTTGGCGTCGCCGTAGCGGTCGTCGGCCTCGGTGAAGTCGAAACCCTCCTCCCAGGCCAGCGGCTCCGGCCAGTTGACGGGCGGGCCCGCCCGGAAGCGGTCGTGCTCCCAGCTGGGCTCGGCCACCCAGGACGCGTGCGTCTGGGGCTGGTCGTCGCCGTGGCGGCGGACGAAGCGCTCGTCGTAGACCAGGAAGTGGCCACGGTCGTCGCGGTCCATGCGGATCTCGGCCGGGAGTGTGACGACCCTGAGAGCCTCGTCCTCCTCGCAGTCGACCTCGACCATCACCGGCATCACAAACCGGACCCACCGCTTCGCCACCGCGACCCACTCAGCTCGTCGCCGCGGTGATGGCGTCCATGTGGGCGTAGAGCGTGCCCCGGCTGACCCCGACCATCCGGGCGATGGCCGATATGCTGTGGTCGGGCAGCAGCAACCGGGCGGCGACGATCTTCTCCGGCGTCATCACGGGGGGCCGCCCGCCGACCCGGCCCCGGGCCCGGGCCGCGTCCAGCCCCTCCCGGGTGCCCTCGACGATCAGCTCCCTGATGAACTCGGCCAGCGCCGCGAACACGTGGAACACCAGTCTGCCGCCCGGCGTGGTGGTGTCGAGCTGCTCGTGCAGGGACCGGAAACCCACGCCGCGCCGGCGCAGCTCGGTGACCATTGCGATGAGGTCGGCCAGCGAGCGGGAGAGGCGGTCCAGGCTGGCGACGACGAGAGTGTCCCCCGGCCGCATGAAGTCCAGGGCCTTGGCCAGCTCGGGGCGGGCGCTGGTCTTGCCCGAGCGCTTGTCGGCGAAGATGCGCAGGCACCCGGCGGCGGTCAGCACGTCGGTCTGGCGGTCGAGGTTCTGGTCGCGGGTGCTGACCCGCGCATAGCCGACGAGCGCGCCGGTCAGGACGGCGGGCTCGCCTTCGAGTTCGACCGGGACGGGCTTCTTCCTGGGCGGCACGGCCGACAGCGTACAGAAAACGGTTCAGGCTGGTTTCCGAACAGACCGGGTTTCAGGCACCGATTGTTGAACAGCCATCCGACCTCGCCCGACTTCCTGGCCGGTGCTGTTCAGAAAACGTTCGTTAATCACACAGGACCGGTGTCCTGGATGGAGCAACCTGACGGACGGCGTCACAGAGACAACCTCATCGCCACCGAGGGGGCTTCGCACCTGCGTGACGCCTTTCGGAAAGTACGTCGGCTTCGCGCTGGGTCGCTGTCCCCTCGCGTGGGGTCGCGAGGCGGACCTCAACGGTCGCCACGGCGCTGGCCGGCCGTCGTGGTGGGGACGACGGTCGGCGTCGCCTCGCGCGCCGCCGGAGCCAAAGCCCAAGACCGCCCAGACCGCGTCGGTCGCCCCACGCTTGGCGCCGGAGGCGATCAGGGGTGTCTTCTCCGACCCGCTCGTTCCGACCAGATGACGAGCCAACCGAGATCCCAAGAGCTCGTTCGATCGAGCCCTCTACCCAGGGTACCGCCAAGATGGGGCGGAAAGTCCAGTAGCGACCGCGTGCGCTCTGGCAGACGACGGACCCGAAACATGTTGACGCCGTTCGACATCGGAGTGGATACTGTCGACGGCGGCGGTTTTGACTGGGCGGAATCCCCTCCATGATGCACATCTCGAGCGGGAGGTCCGGACTTGAAGTCGGTGCACCACAGTTCTCGGACGAAGCTGCTTCTTTCGTTCGCCGTGGCGGCGGCAGTATTGATCGTCGGCGCTGCAGCTAGCGCCTCATCCGCTCCACCTGACTTCGCCCGGGAGAAGGCAAAGGCTGCCCGCGAACGTGCAAAGCCATACTTGGAGGCCTCCCGCGAGCGGGCACGCGACCTCGCATCGCAGCGGGCCGCCCAGCCCGGTTCCGCGCCGAAGGCTTTCGCTGACGTAGGCGGGCGAGTTATCGAGCTTGATGTCGGTGCGGTCATTGCACAAGGCACTCCCGTCGATGGCAAGTGCCAGTTCGACCAGCCGTTCTCGGTAGGAGCGTACGGGTCGGATAGCTCGGGGCCGCCTCCCGGGGTGCGGCTCACAACCGACGAGAACTGCCGGGTCATTGTGAAGGAGCTCGAGTCCCGAGCTGGAGAGATGCCTCCGCCGCGACCACCTGGTGTGAATCGTTCCTCAGGCCCGCGACCGGAATCGAGTACTGGAGGCAGGCCATGAAGGCACGTCGCCTCCTGGCCGCTGGAGTCGTATGTGTGGCCCTAGCCTCGTCCGCCCTTACTTCCCCGGCTCAGGCCGACAGGTACTCGCCCGAGCATCCACACTGGGGCTGGGCGCAGAGCACGGTACTTGAGCAATTCGGCGTGACGGCGACCGAAGACTATGTCGAGATGCTCTATTACGAGAACTGCTGTGGCGTATACGATCCGTCGTGGTGGGACTGGTATACCTACCATTCCTCGTGGCCCGGCTGGTCCCGAACAGATTATGGCGGCGGCATCTACACCTTTGGTGGAGTCGACAAGGTCGGCGTCGAGGGTTGGAGTGGATGGACCAACTTCTGGTGCCAATGCGACTACGGTCAATGGGAGTATTACGAATCAGGAGATGGGTATTGGTTCTACCAGGGTGGCTTGTACTATGGCAGCCTCCCGTACGCCTGGGACTTCCGATATTACGGGGGCCGTTACGACTGACACTGGAATGAGTGTGACGGCTAGATCAGCCAGGACTTACCGATGGCGAGCTGAGGCGAGTTGGTTCTTCGCCGGCGCTCTCGTTGGTCTTGGTCTACTCGTCGGCTTCTTCACGTTGTTTGCGGCTCCCGTCGCCTTGGCCGGAGTACTGCTCGCGCTGGCCCTCGCCCGGAGGCATCGGCCGGGGGCGTGGATGATGCCGACGGGCATGGCGTCGGCCACAGCCGCGCTGTATGGCGTAAGCGTGGGAGGTGCAGCGATCTACGCGGCTGTGTTCGTAATCGCCTTGATTGCTCTCCTGTTGTTCCTCGTGCTCGCCCGACGGGCGCGGCAGCGTTCGTGAGCGTGGGGCGGGGCTCGTGTTGGGCCATTTGAGCCGTCATCCTTCGACGACAGCTCGGGTCGAGCGCGCGAGCGTTCTTATGCGCTGGGGCGGAGGTAGCTCCGGATGTGGATAGGGCGCAACGGGTCGGACCCGGCGTGAGATCACGCATCGACCAAGGAGGCAGGGCCGACACCCGCTGAGCGGTCCAAAGCACGGGTTGAGCATCGACTCCTGCTGCGGTCCGGCCGCTGGACGGGGCTCCGCCAAGTCAGCCTCGATCCGCTCCGGGTCGTTCCCTACTGTGAGCACGGATTCCTCCGGCATGAACGGGAAGGACCTCCTCGTGCTCGGTCCAGAGAACAGCGAGAGGATTCCTTGCGCGAACAGGACAGCCTCACGCTGTCGTCACACGCCGACACGGCAAGCATGGCTTCGCCGGTCTCTCGTCGTGAGCGCCGTGTCGCCGAAGGGCCTTTGCCGTGGCTTATACGAGCGTGTCGCTCAACAGACAAGTGTCGCGCTGGCGAGGTTGCGGCGGCGCACGTTTCGTGCTGTGGCGGGTTTCAGCCGTATTCGGGTCGTCCCCGCAAGAGCTTCGACGTGAAGTTCTGCAAGCCCCTGACCGCCTAGGAGGACGCGCCTCCCCAACGGCGGGCGCGTCCTCGTGTTGGAAGCATTCCTGTTGGAGTGGGCGACCAACGCCCTGACCAACACATGATTCCTTGGCCGTAGCCGTGGTGGGCGGCATTCCAACACTCCCTCCAACGCGGGCAAACATGCTGGTCGTGGCCTCAGAGGGCCATGGGGCAGGTGCAGCGGACGGGGCTGTCAGTGCTTGCGACCGGGGGTCCTCCGTGCTAAGCCTCATGGGCCTCGCGCGGGCGCGACGCGCGGTGACGCACGGAGAGAGGGTTTGCGGGTCCAGATGGGTGCGGAGCGGATGATCAACGGGGGGGTGCGCGGGCCGTGAGCGGATCCTGCGGCGCTCGCCTGACCCTGGCCGTCTCGGGTATCAGCGCGGCGTGCGCGGCGCTGGCGGTCGCTCTGCTGGTGCTCCTCGGCCTGCTGCCGGCGAGCCGCGGCAGCCGCCGGCTCGCCGTCGCAACCGCTCCCCTGGCCGACGGCGCGGACGCCGTGTCGACCCGGGACCGGGCCGCGACCGAGGGCGAGCGCGGCCCGCCGGACGTCTGGCCACGCGCGTGCACGACCAGCGCGACCACGCCGTCCGGGAGGCCTCAGCGAGGCCTCCCTTCGTGCGTCTGGGGAGCAGCACCACCACCAACCGGAGGGGTCCCTCCGGCTCTTCAAGCAGCGCCGGGACCGGTGTGACGGCACCGGCCGATGGCCGCCGAGGGCCCCACCCGGCAGGGACAGCGACGCAGGACCAGCAGGGCGACGCAGGGGTTCGATCGAGAGGACGGGCGATGACTTCAAGCAGTGATCGAGGGTTAGGGACGAACCGGCGGCCGGCGGCCGTGGGTGCGTTCCTGGCGACCCTCCTGGCCTTCATGGGCTCGGGTCCGGCGATCGGCCAAGAGGCCACCACCACGACGAACACGACGTCGGTGCCGACGTCGACCGTCACGACGTCGGCCGCGAGCGTTCCGGCCCCGCTCACGGCTCCGTCGGCCGAGGCCACGCCATCGACCGTCGCCGAGGTCGCCCCGGGCGCCTCCGGCCCGAGCGGCCCCTCGTCCGCCACCGGAAATGCAACCTCACGCTCGAACTCAGGCTCGGCCTCCAACGCGCAAGCCTTCTCCGGTGAGACCGGGGCGGCCAGCAACAACACGAACGCCGTCGCCGGCGGCGGAACCGGTGGCAACGGCGGGAGTGCCACGTCCAACGCCTCCGGCGGCGGCGACGCCCTCAACGTCACCCCCGATGGAGCGACGGCGGCCGCCCGTGGCGGCCCCGCGATCGCCACCGGCCAGGCCAACGGCGCCAGCGGCGGCGCGGCCACTGTGATGCTGACCCCCGCCGCGACCGGCGGCGCCTCTGGCGCTTCGACCGCCCAGGCGTCGTCCTCCAACACCGGCGCCACCGGCGACGCCACTTCCAACGCGACCGCCGACCCCAACGCCACCTCCGGCGGTTCGGGCAACACGGGCTCGACCGGCGGTGCGACGTCCAACCCGTTCGCCCTCAACACGGGCCTCCTGTCGATCACACCCGTGACGAACCCCCAGAGCGGCTCGTCGGGAGGCAGCCAGTCCTCAGGTGGGAACCCGTTGGGCGGCAGCGGCATCGCCTCGGGGAGCACCCCCGGAGGCGGCGTCCTCGGCAACGCCACCGCCACCGGCGGTTCGGCGCAGACCGGCGCGAGCGGCGCCACCGGCGCGACCGGGACCGTCAACGCCTCCGGCACGGCTGTGTCCGCGGCCAACAGCGGGG
Source organism: Acidimicrobiales bacterium (assembly GCA_050742295.1). Lineage (GTDB taxonomy): Bacteria > Actinomycetota > Acidimicrobiia > Acidimicrobiales > AC-14 > JAHFUQ01. Next base: position 5,509 of record JBOGID010000563.1, read on the forward strand.
CTCTGTCCGCGTCGACGTCCGCCTCGGGGGCGACCGGCCGCGCTGAGAACAACTCGACAATCGCCGCCTTTGGCGGCCCAGGCGGTGCCGGCGGGGTGGCGACACCTACCGCCGGTTCGGGCGGCGACGCCGTCAACCTCATCTTGGCGGGATCCGGCGCGGCCGGCGGAGCCGGCGGCAGCACCACCGCGGGCCCGGGT
>JBOGID010000564.1:0-4255 GCA_050742295.1 Acidimicrobiales bacterium
CGGGGTCGTAGGCGGCGCCGTCGGTGAACCCGGCCGTGCCGTCGTCGCCGCCCCACAGGAGGACCTCGCGGCCCGTCCACCCGTCGGCCGTACCCGACCGGGCTGCGAGCGGGGACGTGGCGAGGGGCCGCCAACGGTCGGCAGCCGGGTCGTAGGCCGCCCCGTCACCGAGAGGGACGGCGGCGTCGCCGGAGCACGGCACTTGCTTGCAGGCGACGCCGCCCCAGACGACCATCTCCTTGCCGGTCCAGGCCATCGCCGCGTTGGACCGTCCCGCCAGGGGCGAGGCGGCCATGGCGAGCCAGGTCGCGTCGTCCCCCGAACGCGCCTCGCCGCCGCCCGAGGAACAGGCGGCGGCGACGAGGGCGAAGACGAGGGCGAAGACGAGGGCGAGGGTGGGTGCGGTCGCCCGGGCCCCGAGCCGGGACCGGGCTATCGGCGCATCTCCGAGAAGAGGCGCAGGACGTACCAGAACAGCAGCATGACCGAGGCGAACAGCTGGACGGCGCCGCCCACGTAGGCCTCGGCCGGGTACTGCCGCATGATGACCTGGGTCTGGTAGAGGATCGAGGCGCCGGCCAGGGCGATCATGGCCACCGAGAACCACACGCCCAGGTTGAACCCGAACAGGATGGCGGCGACGATCAGGATCAGGGCGGCGACGAAGCCCCACAGGATCATGGGGCGCAGGAACGACAGGTCCCGGCGGGTGTTGTAGGCGACGGCGCTGAGCCCGGCGAAGCCGGCCACGGTGACGAAGGCGGCGGACCACACCGTCGACCCCGAGTCCCGGACGTGGAACACCAGGTACAGGAAGGGGGCGAAGATGATGGCCTCGGCCGCGGCCAGGGCGAACAGCCCGGCGTACTGCTTGTTGGTGTTCGTGAGGTCGTGGGCGGCGTTAGCCGCCAGCCAGTTCACGACCATGAACCCGCCGAGGATCAGGAGCCACGTCACCGTGCTCCCGGAGATGAGGTCGTAGAGGCTTCCGGCGATGCCGGTGTTCAGGAGGAACGCCTCGAACCCGACGAAGGCGAGCACGGCCAGCAGGACGTGCTGGTAGACGCGGACGATGAAGTCGGAGCGGGTTCGCTCGTCGAGGTTGGCGACTGGCTGAAAGCTTGGCGGTGCGGCTGCCATCTGGTCCTCCGTCATCAGAGTGGTGACGACAATTCTGACGTAAACGGGGCGGAAAGAGTTCCATCGCGGCTGGCTACGGTGCGGCCGTGACCGTGAGTGTGGCCGTGGCCCCGTCCGCGCCGCTCCTGGAAGAGGCCGTCGTGGCGGGCGGGGGGACGGTCGCACCGGTCGCAGAGGCCGAGGCCCTCGTCTGGACCGACCCCCGGGCCGCACCCGACCTGGACCGGCTGCTGGCGGGCGCCGGCCACCTCCGGTGGGTGCAGCTGCCGTTCGCCGGGGTGGACGCCTTCATGCGGGTGATCGACGGGTCAAGGCTGTGGACGAGCACCAAGGGCGCTTACGCCGAACCGGTGGCCGAGCACGCGCTGGCCCTGGGCCTGGCGGGCCTGCGGGGGTTGGGGGCGCGGGCCCGGGCCTCGTCGTGGGGGGATCAGGCGGGGCGGCGGCTCATGGGGGGGAAGGTCACGATCGTGGGCGGCGGCGGGATCACCGAGGCGCTGATCCGGCTGCTGGGGCCGTTGCGGGTTTCGGTGACGGTGGTGCGCAAGCGGGTGGCGCCGGTGGCGGGGGCGCAACGGGTCGTCGGTGTGGGCGGGTTGCAGGGGGCGCTGGCGGGCGCCGACCTGGTCGTGCTGGCCCTGGCCCTGACGCCCGAGACGGTCGGGCTGATCGGGGCGAACGAGCTGGCGGCCATGGAGCCCCACGCCTGGCTGGTCAATGTGGCCCGGGGCGACCACGTGGTGACCGACGACCTGGTGGCGGCGCTGCGGGCGGGGGCGATCGGGGGCGCCGCCCTCGACGTCACCTCGCCCGAGCCACTGCCCGACGGGCACCCCCTGTGGAGCCTGGACAACTGCCTGATCACGCCCCACGTGGCCAACACGTGGGCCATGGCCGAGCCGCTGTTCGCGGAACGGGTGCGGGAGAACGTCCGCCGCTGGGCCGCCGGTGAGCCGTTGCTGGGCGTGGTCGACCCCGTGCTTGGCTATTGAGATGGTCGCTGAAGAAGTCCCCCTCTGGGAACGGCGGTTCCGGGCCCCCTCGGTGGGGTTCCCGTCATGGGGCCGCGAGGCGCCCGAACGGCTGGCGCTGACGTCCAACGAGAGCGGCGCCTCCCAGGTCTACGCGTGGGACCGGGTGAGTGGCAGCCGGCGGCAGGTGACCGACGACGCCATCGGCGTGCCCGGCGGGGCGGTGACGCCCGACGGCGAGCACGTGCTGTGGTTCCACGACGCCACCGGGGACGAGGTGGGCCAGTGGGTGGTCGAGCCGTTCGGGGGGGACGCCTCGGGGCGGCGGAACCTGGTCGAGGGCGTGCCCGACGCCTGGTCGGCGGGCCTGTCCCTGGGCGAGGGGATCGTGGCCGTGGGGACGGCGGACGACGACGGGTTCACGGTGTGGGTGGGCGAGGGCGAGGGTCAGGCCGCCCGGAAGCTGCACTCGCACGCCGAGATGGTCGACGTGGCCGGGTTGTCCCGCGACGCCCGGCTGCTGGCCCTCGAGCACGCCGAGCACGGGGACACCATCCACCCCGCGGTACGGCTGGTGGACCCCCGCACGGGCGAGGTCGTGGGCGAGCAGTGGGACGGCGAGGGGCTCGGGCTGTCGGTGGCGGGGTGGTCGCGGCTGGCGGGCGACCAGCGGCTGGCCCTGGTCCACGAACGGGAGGGCAAAGACCGGCCCGCGGTGTGGGACCTGGGGACGGGCGAGAGGCGGGATCTGGCGGTGGACCTGCCCGGCGACGTCAGTGTCGCGGGCTGGTACCCCGACGGGTCGGCCCTGCTGCTGGTCCACGAGTTCGAGGGCCGGGACCAGCTGTACCGGCTCGACCTGGGGACGGAGGCGTTGACGTCCATCGAGCACCCGGCGGGGACGATCTCGGGGGCGGCCGTCCGTCCCGACGGCGAGGTCTGGTACCGGACGTCGAGCGGGGCGGCGCCGTCGCGCACGCTGGCGGCGACCGACCAGCGGGTGGTCGTGACGGCCCTGAGCGGCTCGCCCGCCCCGGGGGGCCAGCCGTTCGAGTCATGGCGGTTCATGAACCCCGCGGGCCAGTCGGTCCACGGGTTCCTGGCCCAGCCGGGCGGCGGAGTCGACGCGCCGTACCCGGTCGTCATGCTCGTCCACGGGGGGCCGACGTGGGCGTACAGCGACAGCTTCATGGCCGACGTGCAGGCGTGGGTCGACCACGGGTTCGCGGTGGCGATGGTGAACTACCGGGGCTCGACGGGCTACGGCGTGGCCTGGCGCGACGCTCTGATCGGCAACCCCGGCTTCCCCGAGGTGGAGGACGTGGTGGCGGGTCTCGACGACCTGGTCGCCCGGGGGATCGCCGACCCCGGCCGGGCGGTCGTGGCCGGCGGGTCGTGGGGTGGCTACATCACCCTGCTGGCCCTGGGCCGGGAGCCGGACCGGTGGGCGGCGGGGGTGGCCGCCGTGCCCGTGGCCGACTACCCGACGGCCTACCGGGACGAAGCCCCGGGGCTCCAGGCCTTCGACAAGTCCCTGTTCGGGGGCAGCCCCGACGAGGTGGGCGACCTCTACCTCGAGCGGTCGCCCCTGACCTATGTCGACCGCGTGCGGGCGCCCGTCCTTATCCTCGCCGGGGACAACGACAGCCGCTGCCCGATCCAGCAGGTGTTGAACTACGAGGAGGCCCTGCGGGCGAGAGGCGGCGAGGTGGACATCTACCGGTTCGACGCCGGGCACGGGTCGATGGTCATCGACGAACGGGTCCGTCAGATGGCCGCCGAGCTCCGTTTCGCCCTCGATCGCGTCTCGACCTCAACATCTAGTTGAGGTCTGCCAGGCCGGTGACCTGCGACTTTAGGGTTCGGCCGGCCGTGACAGGCAACCCCCGGCGCCAGTAGGGTTTCCGGCCAGTGAGCGGGTCTGCTGCCGACTTCCCCCGGCTGCGGTTGTGCCTGGCGGCTTCGGCCGCCGCCTTTGCCGTGCTCCTCCTTCTCCTTCTGAACGCCTCGCCCGCGAATGCACAGGCCGCGTCCGGGAACTCCGGGAACTCGGGCAACACGGGTGGGGCGGCGGCCACGGGCGGGGCCGGTAGCGACGCCAACACGGGCGGCGGCGCAGGCGCCGGGTCGGGGTCGGGCGGTAG
>JBOGID010000565.1:0-55241 GCA_050742295.1 Acidimicrobiales bacterium
GTGCTCGCCGGCGAGGAGCTCGAGGTCGCGGTCCAGCTCTATCCCGGCGGGACCGTCGACTTGGTCGTCGATCTGGCGACGCATGAGGCCGCGGACGACCTCAAGGCGATTGCCAGAGACGCCCTGATCCGACCGGGGAGCCCGGGGTGGACCGCCGAACTGGCCTGCCGCCTCCTCGATTCGAAACTGCCGGTCGTGCGGGCGCTCCGACTCGGTTCCCTTCCCGAGGAGTGGGCGCAACTGCAGCCCCTCGTCGATCGGCTCCCCCGTAGTGTGCGCGTGCGCGACGTGATCGGCAATCCGGAGCGGCGGGTCGACACGACGATCGGCGAGGCCCTCAAGGTGGCGACCGGCAACGCAGCCTGGGCGGAGGACGGCCCGGACGGGGGGTTGCATGTCCGGCCTGAGGCCACTGCGATCGCCGACAGGCTTGAGAGCGGCGCCAACGCCCTGCTCCCAGCGTTCGTGTCGCAGGTGGGCGCCCTCCGGGTGGAAATTGCGAAGCTTGGTTCCTGGGCCGACGGGGTGCCGCGGAGCCTGGTGCGCTGGCAGTACTCCGGCGAGGACAGCGTCTCGCATTTCAACATGCTCGGCGCCGGCATCCGGCGGTGGGTCGCGGCCGGGCTCGACGCGGCATGTGGCGACATCCTCCGGTCGGCGGCCGGCGCGGTCGAGCCCCTGTACCTGATCGACGAGCCGGAGATGCACCTGCACCCGCTGGCCCAGGTCGAGGTACTGGAATGGATCGAGGCCCGGGTGGTGGCAGGCGCCACGGCGGTGCTAGCCACACACAGCCCGCTGATCTTGGCGACGAGCAGGCAATCGGCCAGCCTGATCGGCCTCGTCCGTGAGGGCACCTCTGTCTCGCAGATCGACATCACCGCCTCACTCCTCGACGCGATCGGCGGCAGCGACGGTCTCGCGGAAGCGATCGGGAGCGATCGGATCGCCGCCCTCCAACTGACTCGCGGCATCCTCGTCGTCGAGGGCGAGCACGACCGGAAGGTCATCGGGAAGTTCTTCGGCGTCGAGCTCGCCAGGGCCAGGATCCGCATGTTGCCGATCCGTGGCACCGGCAACGCCAAGGCACTCGCGGATTCCGAGCTGTTCGCATCGCTCGGGCTGCCCCTGTGCCTGGTCTTCGACGAGGTCAGGGAGCGCGTCATCGCCAACCGGGACCTGAACACGGCCCCAACGGCCGAGGAGAGGAAGATGATCGAGGTGCTCGATGCGTTCGCCCACTTCGAGCATCGCGATCGGCGGGTGGACTACGCCGGATTCGCGCTCCCCGACGTGATCTGCGCGATCCCGATTCCGGCAGTCCGGCGCGCCTTCCCTGCGGCGCAGGGCAACGTCGACTGGCCGGCAGTCATCGCCGAGTGGCGTTCGCTCCGGCAACAGAAAACAGGGTTCAAACCCTTCGCTTTGAAGCTGCTTGGGCTGGAAAGGGTTAACCCCGACCAGTTCGTGGAGGCGTCCCTGCTTGCGATCCAGCCGGAGGACATCCCGGCACCCGAGCTGATCCGGGCGGTGAAGACCGCCGAAGCGAAGCTCCTGGGGCCGAGGAAGGCATATGGCGGCTAGTGCTAGTGCCCCGACCACGATCTTTCGCTCGGATGGGGTCCACCGGTCCCGATGAGGGATCCCGTCCCGGGACGCGCGTGCCGCGCGCCCCGGGGGCCGATCCCGCTCCGGGACGCGCGTGCCGGCGCCACGCCTGCGGAGGGCGCAGACGCGGTGACAGTGTCACCGACGACCACGATGACCAACGCCGCCGCTCGCCACCAGCGCCCTGTCCGCATCGTCGAGGAAGAACGCCCGCTCCAGCTCGCCCCGCGACGGCGAACCCTCGCTCCGGCCGAAGGGGCGGCCTTGCGGTCCGACAGGAACTCGACGGGCACTGCTCATGCCGTGGGGAGCCGTTCCGAGCCACGTACCCCCGCAAGACGGTCACGGATTCCGAGCCCACACCCGCCGTCCCCGACGGAAGTGCCTCACGCCAGTTTTCGTTGCGACGATCGGACAGTCAGGGCCAGATTCGCCGCCGCTGGCCCGAACCCCGACGTAGTGGCCGGGGAGTCGCGCTGGCCGGTTCCGCCCCTGGCGGTGCCCGATGCCGGAACCGTGTCGTCCGACGGGTTGTGCGAGTCCGACGCCGCCCGGCTGTTCGTCGAGCGCGCGTCGGCAGCCGATCCCGGCTTCTCGCTCTCGCACGACAACGCCCCCGCCGTCGCCGACATCTGCCGCGCCCTTGACGGCCTCCCGCTGGCCATCGAGCTGGCGGCAGCACGAACCCGATCGCTGTCGGTGCAGGACATCGCCACCCACCTGCGTGACCGGTTCCGGCTGCTGGTCGGCACCGATCCGACGGCGCCCGACCGCCATCGCACGCTCCGCCACGCCGTGGATTGGAGCTACGGCGCCCTGTCCGCGGCTGAACAGCGTCTGTTCCGGCATGCGTCGGTGTTCGCAGGTGGGTTCACGTTGGACGCGGCCGCAGCGGTCGGCGGCGAGGACGATGCGGACGTACTCGACGGGCTGGCGGCGCTGGTCGACCAGAGCCTTGTGGGGGCGGACCGGTCGGGGGCGTCGACCCGCTACCGGTTGCTCGAAACCCTGCGCCAGTATGGGGCCGAGCAGCTGGCGGCCTCGGCGAGCAGGACGCGGTGCGCGCCCGTCACCTGGCATGGGTGCGCGCCCTGGTGGAGCGGGCCGAGCCGGAGCTGGAAGGCGGCCAGCAGCAGGAGTGGCTACATCGACTCGACGCCGAGGAGGACAACGTCCGCGTCGCCCTCGACTGGGCCATCGCCCACCCGGACTGCACCGACGGGCTCCGGGCCGGTGGCGCGCTGTGGCGGTACTGGCAGGTCCGCGGCCGGTTCGACGAGGGCCAGCGTTGGCTACTGGCGTTGATCGCGGCGGACGGCCGCACCGATCCGGCGGCGCGGGCAAAGGCATTGGGCTCGGCCGCGATCCTCCTGCTCACCCAGTCCACTGCGACCCTCACCGACGAGGAAGCGGGCGACGCCCAGGCGTGGTTCGAGGAGAGCCTGGCGCTGCGGCGGCAGATGGGGGACGAGCGCAGAGCAGCCTCGACGCTCCACGGCCTCGGCGGCATGTACTACCGCCGTGGAGACACCAAGCAGGCCCGGGCGTGCTTCGCCGAGACGCTCGCCATCGGCCGGGAGCTTGGTGAGAAGCGCCTGGTAGCCGCGTCGCTGGTCAATCTGGCCAATGTGGACGACGTCGCTCGCGACCGGAGCGCGCCCCGACTGGCGCGACGGGCGGCCACTGCTCGAGGAGGCGGTCGGGCTGTACCGCTCTCTGGGCGACCACTACGCAACGGCCCGGGCACTCACCGACCTATCGGTCCTCGCGAGCCGGGATCACGACTGGATGGCGTGCCGCGCCCTCCTCACCGAGGCGGCGGGGATCCAGCGTGCCCTCGGCGACCTCCGCGGCCTCACCATCAGCATCGCGGGGCTGGGAGAGGTGGCGCGCCGCTCCGCCGAACCCGACGAGGCCCGAGCACGGCTGGAAGAGGCGTTGGCGATTGACCGCGAGCTTCGCAACCCGCCCCAAGTGACGAGGGAACTCACCTGGCTCGGTTTCCTGGCGTGGATGCAGCGGGACCACGCCGAGGCGCGCCGCCGCTTCCAGGAGGCCACCGCCGTCGCCCGGCCGCTCGCTGTGAAGTGGATCTTTCGCAACGCGGTCGAAGGCCTGGCCGGCCTGGCGCTGGTCGAGGGTGACGTCGCGGAGGCCCGGCGGCTGTTTGACGAGATGGAGGCGCTGGCCGAGCAGACCAACGACCTCAGACCGGGGACGCCGTGGCGGTTCATCGTCCTGGCCATGCTGGCGTTGGCAGAGGGCGACTGGGGCGAGGCCACGCGGCAGTGCCGGCGCGCGTTCGAGGGTTCCGCCACTACGCCGCATCGGCCGTCCGAGACGTTCGGCATGATCCTCGACGTGCTGGCGGCGTTGACCGCAGGGGCTGGGGACGAGGAACAAGCGGCCCGGCTCGTCGGTGTTGCCGACACCAGCCGAGATGACCCGTTCGCTCCGTTCCGGTCGGCAGCCTTCTTCTCGCCAGCCCTCGCGGCAGCGAGGGCGTGCCCGGCGGCGTGCACAGAGGGTGCGGCGCTGGACCTCGAAGGAGCCGACACGCTGGCCCGGACCGCCCTCGACGACCTGGAGCGGCGCACCGCCCCGACTACGTGAGGCGGTGCTGGCTGCGCCCTCCGGCTCACCCCGTCATCGACAGGCGAGCCGGGGTCGCGTCCGCCTTCGGCGTCGCCGGTTGCGCTTGACCGTGGACCTTGAAGAAGGCGACCGAGGATCCCTGCTTCCATCTCGTCGAGACGACGAGCCATGTCGGCCCCTGCGGCACGTCCACTTCGAACGTGGTTGGGTTCGCGGGCTGGAGCGGCACGCCGGCCACCCCGAAGACGGGGCTCGCCGTGCGAAGCGAGCTGCGAGTGGGGGTAGACAACGACCTCGAGCGGCTGTTCGGAGGTGTCGAAGCGCAAGCGGAGCTGTTCGGAGGTGTCGAAGCGCAAGCGGAGCTGTTCGCCGCGCGTCACCGGGAGGGCGGCGCTCGGGTCGAGGAACACCGACTCCCGGCACTGGGCCTGACCGGTCGATCCCGACGTCCAGCAGAATGACCCCTGCTCGCCGCGCGTCTCGCCCTTCGGCCCACTCAGGAACGCCGCAGGCGGCTGGTCGGCGCAGCTGCCGGGCGAGCATCTGACCGTCGTCGTCGTCGTGGTGGTTGTCGAGGTTGTGGGGGCCAGCGGCACGATGCAGTCGGCCGCGACCAGGAACACGCCGCGCTCACGAAAGACTGTCGTTCCGGCGTCTGTCACAGCGACATTGAGCTCCACGTCCCAGCCCGCCAGTGAGCCGGGTCGGAATCGGCCGAAGAGCGTCTCACGGAGGTCGTACACCACCGTCCGGCTGGCACCGTCGAGCACGATGTGTCGGCGCGTATCACCGCGTCGCCCTCTTTCGGCACGGTCGGCGCGAGCGACCGGAACTCGATGCTCACCCGCTGGCCGGCGGTGAAGCCTGCCAATCCGATGCGGAACGAGCAGCTGTAGAGGCCGTCGCTACGACGCCGCCCGGGAACGGCTTGTCGCCGACCGTCACCGCCGGAGCAGCCTGCGCAAGCTTGCGCGGTGACGAGGAAAGGAACGATGGCGCTCGTGAGCGCCGCCAGAAGAACGATGCGTCGGAAGGGAGTCATGGCCCTTCTGACTCAGGGGGAGCCCGATTTCTTCGTCGCCCTCGCAGGCGACGCCGTCGGCCTCACGGACGCGTCGACGCGCCGGCGCCCCTCCCCGGAGGTGGGGCCGGGGGCGGGGCGTCGGGCTCCGGACCGTCCGTCGCGGCCCGAAGGGCTCATCGATGGCGGGTACGGCAGCGCAGAAATGGTGTGATCTGCGGTCCGGTTCCTCCTCGTTCCTGGACCCTTTGACGGACCAAGCCGACGTTTCCTTCGCGCACCCGTCCGCAACGCCGGGCGGGCCTGACCTTGCAGGCACGTTGCGCGAACGCTGCGGCGGTGCTGCGCCCCAGCCGGAGGATGCGTTGCATGAACTCAACACCGTGCACAGTGGCGGCCGCGCCGGATCAGGATCGTGTGATGGCGGCCCAGAATGTTGTCTACGACGTCGCCCAGAGCAGCGGGTGGCACGCCCACGCCGGGCTCCACGCCATCGCCGTTGTGTCCGGGGAGCTATCCATCCATGGGCGGGACTGCGTCCCCCAGCGGCTCGTCCCCGGCCAGCCCTACGTCGGCGGTCGCGAACTGCACCTCGCCAGGAACGAGTCGGGGGCGCCGGTCGACATGATCGTCACCTACCTGAACCCGGCGACGCCCTCTGCGGACACGGGCCGGTCCTCGCCGCCCGCCAACTGCAGGGTCTCATGACGTCCGGTCCAGCTATGACCGGCCGTGATGAGAACGCGTGAAGGACGGCGGCGGTGGCGGCGTCAAACGACGCGAACGCAAACGGCAAGAAGGAGCCTTCGAGTGAACGCTTTAGACTGTGACCCCATCATCGAACCGACCCCGGCCGGGACGGCCCACCGATCCCGCCGTCGCTGGCTGGCTTTGGGTACCGCCGCACTCTGCGTGACCGGCATCACCGCCGGACTTGCGGTGGTCGCGCCGGACGGCGGTCCCGCCCCTGAGATCGTGGACACGCCGGTCGGGGAGTCCTCGAACCCGCCGGTCCCGGCACCCAAGATTCTGACGGATTCCAGCCGCTTGGAGCTGAACGGCATCGGCCCCATCGTCGTGGGCATGACCCCCGACGAGGCCTCGGCCGCCCACGGCAAGCCGGTCACCATCGACCCCCGGAGCGACCGGGGAAGGGGCTGCGCGCACGCCGTGGCCGAGGGCGGGCCTGCAGGCCTTCAGTTCATGGTGGTCAACGGCAGGATCGTGCGGATCGAGGTGGGACCGGGACCCGTGGCGACGGTTGAGGGCATCACGACCGGAAGTCCGGTGCAAGATGTGCTCGCCGCCTACGCCGGTCGTGTCCGGACCGAGCCGCACACCTATACGGCCCGCACGGGCGGGCAGGACCTCATCGTCGACGAGGCCAGTGGCGGCAACCCGATGAGCATCCTGTTCGAGACGGACGGCAAGCAGGTCAGGACCTTCCGCTCGGGTCTGACAGGTGCAGTCATGGCGCCCGAGGGCTGCTCCTGACCGTTCCGTAACCGCGACTCGCCGCCGGGGAAGCCCACGTCCCCGACGGCGAGGCGCGTCTGGAGGGCTTGAGCGACTCGACCATTGCCTACATCGGCTGGAGAACGAGCGGTATCTCGTCGCTGAAGGGCCAAGAGGGGCGAGCGCCCGTTCTGGGCACCGGTCGTCCGCCGGGCCCACGCACCGGCGAAGGCTCCTTTGGAGCCGCATGCCGGGTCCAAATTCGACACGCGGGATGCTCGAACCCTGCAACTCGGAGGAGGCGTCGTGCTGCGGGCGGTGGCTCCACGAAGGCGGGCGGTCCACGGTCTCGTACTCCCGGCGCCCCGGGCCGTCACAATCACCTCGTCGAGCCCCGAGCGGTAGGCGGCGGGGACGTTCCGCCGCGGTCGCACCGCTTGGGTCTGCGCCCCACCGCAAGCCGACCGCCGACCGGGGCGCGCTGCACGCGCGTCCCGGAGGCCGAACGCCGACCGGACGCGGCCGGCTGCTCGATGGCCCGCGACATGAACGTCCCGTAAGGCTGGTCCGGTGAACCGTCCCGGGAGCGGGAGGCTATGCGTGCAACCACCTCCACCGTGTCCACGGGCGAGCGACGCCCCAGGTTGTCGTGAGGGCAGAGTCCCAGAGCCCCAGCCCGAGAGGCGCTCGGCGGCCCCCGGGAGCATCCACCACTCAGGCAGGGCCACCCGGAGATCTTCGACTTCCGACCATAGAGAGCTGAACGGAGTTTCCGGTGACCCTGACCCAGTCACGTGGACGAGCTGCTCGACGCGATCCGCGCCGGCGGCGACATCGACGTGATCCGCAAGGGGCGTCCAGTTGGTGTCGCAGGCTTTGATCGACGCGGGGGGCACCGAGCCGGTTGGCGCCGCCCGCTACGAGCGCACCGAGGCCCGCGCGAACCAGCGCAGTTAGCTTCCGCGACAGGCGACCAAGGCGGGCGATGTCGACCTGAAGATCCCCAAGCTCCGCAAGGGGTTCGCTCTTCCCCGCGATCCTGGAGCGCCGCCGGCGCATCGACCGTGCCCTGTTCGCAGTGATGATGGAGGCCTAACGTGTACGGGGTCTCCACGCGCAAGATGATGACCTTCTCGGAGCCCAGCCCTGGCGCCGCCACCTGGATCTCCAAGACAAGAGCAAGGCAGCGACCTTGTGCTGGTGGTCGATGTGGCCGGTCAGCGTGACGTGGCGGGTGTTTGTTCAGACCGGCGCCGACTTGATTTCGAGAGCCTCGATGAGCCGGACCGGCAGGCGCTCTCAGGCGAACCCTTCCTCTCGGTCACACAAGGTCCTCCCGGCAAGCGACGTGAAGTTCTCGGCGTGAAGATGTTCGACGATGCCCGGACCGGGCCGTAGACGCCACCGGGCGGACTACGTCATCCGGAGTTCCTGGCGGGCGGCGGCGATGAAGTTCTCCCGAGCGGCGCGGTAGTTGGCCACCGACGTCTTCCAGTCCTCGCTCTCGGTGGTGTGGTGGTCGATCGCGAGGTTGAGCAACGACTGTGAGCACTTCACGGCGTCCCAGGCCTTGTCGCTGATCCCCGTCGACGCGATCAGGACGATGGCCGCGGCCTGCGACGCGGACTCGGCCAGCAGTTGGTGGGTGCGTTCGATGGCGCTCCCCCGGTCGGGCGTCTCGCCCAGCTCGATCCGGCGGTTCAACCGGGCGAGCATCAGCGTCCCGGCGTTGAACGGGTCGGCCAGGGAGGCCAGGAACCGCCCGGTAGGCGACTCGGCGGGTGGGTCTCGTCCCACCGGGCCCGTTGGTCGGCGTCCGCCCGGTTGCGTTTCCAGCAACCACGCACCGCCCGCACCGGTGATGGCGCCACTCAATGTTCCGATCACCGCAGCCCAGTCCCAGTCAGCCCCTATCGCCTCATTTTGCTTCGCGGCTGGCCAGCCAGGCGTAGAGGGGGGCGCCGATGATCAGGCCGAGGCCGGTCCCACCCACGATGTCGAGCGGGTTGTGGGCGCCCACGTAGACCCGGCCGATGCCGTTGAGGGCGACGACGACCCACGGCACGTACCGCCACCGACCCGGCAGCACCGCCGTCAGGGTCATGGCCGCGGCCGTCGTGATCCCCGCGTGGCCCGACACGAAGCTGAGGCCGTGGGTGGAGACGTCGCCCCGCAGTACGACGTCGGCCACGGTGGAACCGGGCCGGCGCCGTTCCACCACTGACTTCACCACCCGCTCCAGGGCGAGCTTGGCGGCCACCGCGATCGCCGCCGCCACGCCCAGCCGCCACGACCGCAGCACCAGGGCGAGCACGACCAAGATGGCGAAGGCCACGACGATGTTCCCCATCTGCTGGAACACCCACAGCGGGCCCTCCAGCCAGCCGGGCAGGTCGTTGACGAAGTGGAAGACCCGCCGTTCGGCGGGGCCGACGCGGCCGTTGCGGGCCACCAGGCCGCACGCCACCAGCAGGACGAGCCCCCCAGCCGCAAGTGCGGCGGCGACCCGGACTGCAGGCCGGCTCCTCATTCCGCGTACCGGGCTTCGATCTCGGCCCGGGACAGGAAGCCCACGGCCAGCGAGCTCTCGTCCACGAACCCGCCGTTGGCCCCGTTCGGCTCGACCCGGTACGTCACGCAGCCGCCTTCGAATTCGAACGTGTACATCCGCTCCATCCGGGTCCCAGTCTGGGTCGGGAGGCGGTCCCAGCGCACGGTCCCGGGCTCGTCGGTCGGGACCTCGGTGGCGCCCGCCACCGAGCACTCCTTCTCCAGGACGACCCTCAGGCGGGTGGTCGGTCCCCCGTTGCTGTCGAGGCGGAACGACGTGTGGCCGTCGCGGACGTCCACGGCGCCGATCTTCCAGCCGACGGGCAGGGCGGCGATGCAGGGGATGCGGTCGGCGGTGGGCACCGACGGGGTGAGAAGCAGGAGGGGCTCGACCATCCAGCTCGTGCTGGGAGCCGTGGCGTGGTGCAGCCGGTGCCGAGCACCAGGGCGAGGAGGGCACCGCCGGCGGCGGCGAGGGTACCGAAGCGGTTCATAGCAGGCTCGCTCCTTGGAACGTGGTGACGACCAGGTTGACCAGCACGATCGCCGTAATGGCGACGCTGGTGGTGAGGGCCAGGCGGCGCAGGCTCCACCGCTGGAGGTGGATGGGCGGGGCGGGCGGCGCCAACAGCCGGAAATCGGCCACCAGGTCCCGGCCGTCGCTCTTCATGCGGGCGCGCAGCTGGCTCGTCAGGGCGATGCCCCGGGTGGCGGCGAACGCCTCGCCGATCTCGTCGGCGGTGAAGTAGTGCAGGGCCCGCTCGTAGACGTGCTCGGGCCGGCTGCCCAGGGCCAGGACCAGCATCATGTTGGCCAGGTCCACGGCCTGGCGCCACGGCGAACGCCGGACCTCGGCGAAGGCCACGTCGATGAACAGCACCCGACCGTCCCGCACCAGCACGTTCGCCGGCTTCACGTCACGGTGGGCCAGGCCGGCGTCCCAGACCTGGCGGACGACGGACATGGCGTCGTCGATGACCTCGTCGGTGATCTCGGCGTCGCCGATCTCGATGGCCCCGTCGAAGAACTCGGTCACGAGCAGGTACTCCCGCTCGGGCGTGATCTCCACGAACCCGTAGGGCCTGGCCGTGGGGATGCCGGCGCCGTGCATGAGGCGCAGCAGGTAGTCCTCGTACTGCACCAGGCGACGCACGCTGGAGAACGTGGATTCGTCCTCCAACCGCCCGTAGACGAGGGTGCGGAACAGCTTGTACCAGCGGTCGGACCGAAGGTGGTCCTTGGCGTAGAGCTTGCCGAACAGCTTGGTCCCCACCTCGTCCGCCAAGGTGATCTTCAACGGCGTCGACCCGGCCGAACCGTCTAGATGGACGCTGATCTACTCGGTCGTGCCTGGCGGCCCGAAGCCCTGACCAGCACCTTCGCAAGCTCAGTTGCTGTTCATGGCTAATAGGTCAGCGCCCATCTAGGCCAAAGGGCTTGACCGAGACGGCTTCGAGGCCGAGCTGCTCACGGAGGGCGGTGAGGATGGCCTCACCGCGCCTCCCGCCGACGTCGAGGTGGGCGGCCTTGCCGCGCCGGTAGGTCACCTGGAAGCTGTCGGTGGGCACGAAGACCCGGAACACGATCAGGGTGACGGCGACGCCGATGATGAGCCCGAAGGCGGCATCGACCGGGTACTCGACGCCCAGGTAGAGCCGGGTCGCGGCCAGCAGGCCGAGGTGGGCCCCGACGGCGACCTTGGCCCACTGCCGCAGCCGCCCCCGGGGGATCACCACGTAGATGAAGCCGACCAGGGCCACGGCCACGTTGGCCAGCGGCGGGACGGGTGGGAGAAGCCGCTCCAGCTCCCGATGATCTCGACCGTGTCGGGCCGGGGGCGGGCGAAGGCGATGCTCAGGACCGAGGTGACCCAGGTCGTGAACACGACGCAGCCCAGGAAGGCGACAAGGTGGCGGAACCGGCGGAAGGCGAGGGCCACGACGATGACGACCCAGCTGGTGAGCAGGATGCCCACCGGGGAGCCGAGGACATCGAGGTGGTGGGCCAGGTGGGTGGCGGCACCCGCGCGCAGCGAGGCGATGCGCTCGAGCAGGAAGTGGTCGACCTTGTCGACGGGGTCGCCGGCACCCAGCAGGGCGACGGCCAGCCAGGTGACGAGCACGCCGCCGCCGATCCAGGCCCAGCGCCGGCCGCTGCGGCCGAGGTTGTGAGGAAGGGGGGCGCTTCGCCCGAGGGACGGCGCCGGCGGCGGGCCGCCGCCTTGGCCGCGGCAGCCGGGTCGGCGACGGGGGTGAGGAGCGTGGTCTGGGACACGGTCACACCGCCTGGGAGAACTTCGCGTCGAGCGGAGGGGCCGAGTCGATCCAGGATGTGTTGCGCTTCCAGAAGAGGTAGGTCAGCACCCCGAACACGATGGGCACCACGTAGGTGAGCATGCGGTAGACGAGCACGGCCGCCACGACCTGGGCCTTGCCCCCGCCGGCCGTCGTCAACCCGGTGATCAGGCCCAGCTCGATGATCCCGAGCCCGCCCGGCGTCAGGGGGACGGCGGTGAGGAGGCGGACGAAGGCGAACACGGCCAGGGCCTCGATCCAGCCCACTTCGGCCTCGGAGACGCCGATGGACCGCAGGGTGACGACCAGGACGGCGAACAGGGAGAGGTGGCCGACCAGGGAGGTGACCGTCAGCCGCCCCCACCGCTCCCGCACCAGCCCGATGACCCGGTTGCGGAACTTGAGGGTCGCCTCGCCCCACCCCTCCGCCGGCGGCTTGCGGAACAGGCGGCGGACACGCGAGAGCCGGCGACCCGTCCACTCGCCCGCCCGGTGGGCGTTGCTCTCGCTGTGCAGGATGACGGCGAACAGCACGATGGCGCCGATCAGGGCCCCGATGCCGATGGCCCCGGCGACGATCCGGGAGCCGCTGGCCTGACCTTGGAAGGCGAGGAGAGCGAGGGCCTGGACGGGCATCCCCAGCTTCACGAAGTTGTTCCAGATGCCGGACACGACCAGGGAGACGGTGCTGCGGGACTTGGAGAAGCCCCAGGACTTGAGCATGGAGTAGGTGAGGGCGACGGAGATGGCGCTGCCGCCGGGGACCGTGTTGGCCACGGCCGTTGACGACTCGGTGAGCACCATGGCCTGCGGGTAGGTCAGGCCCGGCGTGGCGGCCACGGTGACCAGCCAGTAGGTGACCAGGTTCCAAGTGGCGGCGACGGCCAGGATCCCGAGCTCGATCCAGGTCATGGCCCCGATCTCGGTCCACACCTTGGAGAAGTCGGCGAACTGGGGCAGGACAAGGACGAACCAGAAGATCGCCACGATCAGCACCACCGAGACGCCGATCGAGACGATCTGCTTCGTGCGCTTCGAGCACTTGTCTCCCTCGGTCGGGCTGTCGGTGGTGGGGATGGTCGGTTCCTGCGTCGTGAGCATGGGCAGACGATCCGCCTGGCGGCCGTCCCGGCGCTGTCATCCCGCTGTCATGGGCGACTTCTGGGGAACTCCGCGGCGGTGGAAGCCTTCGGCGTCATCGGACGCCTGCTGGCCGAAGTGCCGATCGCGGTGGTCACGACCGTCCTGGCCGGCCGCCTGCTGGGCGTCCGCCGGTCCTGGAACGCCCTGACGCTGGCCGGGGTCATCGGCTGGACGGCCGGCAACGTGCTCCAACTCGACCTCGCAGGCAGCGACGCCGTGGGCCCGTCCGTGGCCACCGCTGCCTTCTCGGTCTTCTTCACCATGCTCACGGCCCTGGCCCTGGACTTCACCGCTCGCCCCGGCAGCCTGGCCCGGGCGGAACGGGCGGGGCTGATCGTCGTGCCGCGGCCGCTCCGGGACCTCCGCCGCCGCCTGGAGCCCATCGCCCGCTACCGCGAACTGCTGGCGATCGCCCGGGCCAACGGCCTCGACCGCGCCGTCGGCCTCGGGGGACGGCGGGCCCGCGGCCGGGCTGCGGGCGGGGAGCGGGAGCCTCTCGCGGTGGCCCTTCGCAGGACCCTGGAGCAGGGCGGCGTGATCTTCGTGAAGCTCGGGCAGATGGCCTCGACGCGGGCCGACCTCATCCCCGAGGACATCTACAAAGAGCTGAGCCTGCTTCAGAGCCAGGTCGACGCCGTCCCCCCCGAGGAGATGAAGTCGCACCTGGAGGCCGAGCTGGGCGGGGCCGTCGAGGACCTGTTCGCCGAGTTCGACTGGGAGCCGCTCGGCACGGCCTCGATCGCCCAGGCCTACGCGGCCCGCCTCACCACCGGCGAGCCCGTCGTCGTGAAGGTGCAGCGCCCCGGCGTGGACGACCTGGTGGCGCGGGATACGGCGGCTCTCCTCCAGGTCGCCCGGATGATCGAGAGGCGGACGCCCCAGGGCCGCGACCTGCACGTCGCCGACATGGCCGAGGAGTTCGTCCGGTCGCTCCTCCGGGAGCTGGACTTCCTGCGCGAGGCAGCCAGCACCGACGCCCTGGCCGCGGCGACGAGTCCCGACTCGGGGGTGCGGATCCCGCGCATCCACCGGTCCCTCATGACCCGCCGGGTCCTGGTGGAGGAGCGGTTCGTCGGCAAGAGCGTCCAGCACCGCGAGCGGGTGGCCGAGCTGGGGGTGGCGCCGACCGAGCTGGCCGACCGCCTGGTGGCCACCATGGTCGGCCACATCCTCCAGGGCGATTTCCACGCCGACCTGCACCCGGGCAACGTCCTGCTGCTCGACAGCGGCGACCTCGGGCTCATCGACTTCGGATCGGTCGGGCACCTGGACCCCTCGCAGCGGGCGGCCATCCTCCAGATGACCGCCGGCTTCCTGCAACGCGACGCCGCCGCCCTGCGCGACGCCTTCGCCGCCGTGGCCATCCTGGGCGAGGACGTCAACGACGTGGCCCTCGAACGGGCTCTCGCCCACTTCCTGTCCGAGCACGGCGAGAACGTCGACGCCACCGCCCTCAACGACGTGATCCCGCTGCTGGCCACGTTCGACATTCAGCTGCCGGGCGAGCTGACCACGTTCTTCCGGGCCATGGTGCTGGTGGACTGCACGTGCCGGGCGATCCACCCCGGCGACTCGGTCATCGACGCCATGGGCCGGCTGATGCACGGCGACGGGGCGGCGGCGGCCGTGCCCGCGGGGACGGTGGAGGAGCAGGTGAAGGCTCAGCTCCTGACCGAGCGGCCCCGCCTGGCCCGCCTGCCGGCCCTGGTCGAGCGGGTGGCCACCCAGGCCGCTCGGGGCGAGCTGCGGGGCCGCACCGCCCTGTTCTCGACGGCACGGGACGCCCGGGTCGTGTCCACCCTCGTCAACCGGCTCGTGCTCGGACTGGTCGGCGGACTGATACTGCTCGGGTCGGCGATCCTCGTCGGGACCAGCTCCGGTCCGACCGTGAGCGACAGCACGTCGTTCGCCCAGGTCTTCGGCTTCGTCGGCCTGGGCGTGGCCGGGATCCTGCTCCTGCGCGTCGTCGCCGCCATCGTCCGGGACGGCTACAACTAGTCCGCTATCCGGTTTTCCGTCTCGGGAACGGCCCGATCCTCTTTCTGCCTGCCACGTGACAACGCAGGGTCGGCCGAATACAATTCGCATCCAACAGGGTCAAACTGCACGATTCGGCGGGATCAATCTCCTTAGCCGTTTTGTGCAGTAACAGAGCTGGGGGGATCCAATGCGAGCTGGGCTCGGCAAGCTTTTCTCGTTGGTCGCAATCGTCACGTCGGCCGTCGTTTTCCTCGTTCCGCCGCCGGCGCGTGCGGCGTCGACCGTCGGAAGCTTCGAGATCGACGGCAACCTCGTCGACCCCGTGGCTGGGGAGCCCATCGACTGGGCGACGCCCCCGCCGAACCTGACCAACTTCACCGACCTCGCCGCCAGCACGTCTGACGACTCGTTCGGCGGCGGTTCCAAGGAGCTCGAGCCAGGGCAGTGGAGCTGCACCACCAATAAGGCACCGGGCAAGGACGACATCACGGCCGGCCAGGTCGCCTTCCGCACCTTCGGCGGGAAGCAGTTCATCTACGTCGACTACACCCGGGCCGCAGCCAGCGGCGACGCCCACATCGACTACGAGTTCAACGCGTCGTCGCTCCCGAACCCCGCCTGCCCGGCCCTCCCCATGCGGACCAATGGCGACATCGTCATCGCCTTCGACACCGAGAACGGCGGGGCCCAGATCTTCGTGCGTGCGTTCCGGTGGACGTTCACCGGGCCCGGCGTCGGCACCTTCACCGAGCTGCCCACGGGCAGCCAGGAAGTCACCTTCGACGGCGCCGTGAACATCCCGAACACGATCCCCGGCCACGTCGCTGGTGACTTCGGAGAGGCCGCCCTCAACCTGACCGACACGATCGGCTCGGTGTCGTGCGGGCAGTTCTCGAGCGTCTACATGAAGAGCCGGTCGTCGACCGCCATCAACTCCGCCCTCCAAGACCGGACGACCACGCAGCCCGTCGCCCTCGGGGACTGCCCCAACTCGGCGCTGGCCAAGGCCGTCCGGAACGTGACGACCGGCACGGGATTCGCCACGAGCGTCAACGCCAGCCCCGGGAACATTCTCGAGTACCGGCTCCGGTACTCGAACACGGGTGCGGCCGCCGCCACCAACGTCGTGATCACCGACACCATCGCGCCTCGGCAGACGTTCCAGTCCTGCACGAACGGCTGCGCGAACAGCAGCGGCACGCTGACCTGGACCTTCCCTTCGATCGCGGCGGGGGCGACCCAGGACGTCTTCTTCAGGGTGCTGCTCGACTCGGTCTTCCCGTCGGGCGATACGCCGATCCCCAATGTGGGTTCCGTCGACACCAGCCAGGAACCGCCCAAGTCCTCGAACACCACGACGGTCACGGTCTCGGCCAGTGCCGTCCTCTCGTCGGTCAAGACCGTGAGCCCCACGACGGCGGCCGTCGGCGGCACGGTGACCTACACCGTCAAGGTGACGAACTCCGGCGGCGCCGACGCCACCACCAACGTGGTCGACGACTACGACCAGGCCCACATCACGGTGAGCAACATCTCCAACGGCGGCGTCGACAACGGGAACACGATCAGCTGGGCCAACCTCGCCGTGCCGGCGGGCCAGACGGTGACGCTCACCTACTCCGGGCTGGTGAAGGGGTCCTTCTCGGGGACACCGGGGCCGAACTGCACCGACGGCCACTTCCCCGTCGTCAACACCGTCACCGTCAGCGGCGGCACCGGCAGTGAGGCAACCCTTTGCGTGAACGCGGCCCCCATCCTGACGACGACGAAGACGGTCAGCCCGACTTCGGCCGCGGTCGGAGGATCGGTGACGTACACGGTCAAGGTGACGAACTCGGGCGCGGCCGATGCCACGACGACCGTCACCGACGACTACGACCAGGCCCACATCGCGGTCAGTAACATCAGCAACGGCGGGTCCGACAACGGGAACGCGATCATCTGGACGGACCTCCCGGTGCCTGCCGGCCAGACGGTCACGCTCACCTACACGGGCATCGTGAAGGGGACGTTCTCCGGTCCGCCGGGCGGCGGCGGCTGCGGTTCCGGCCAGTTCCCCGTGGTGAACACGGTCACGATCACCGGTGGCACCGGGGCGAACGCAACCCTCTGCGTCAACGCGGCCCCCAACCTGACGTCCGACAAGACGGTCAACCCGACGACGGCCACGGTCGGCCAGACGGTCGCCTACAAGATCGTCATCACCAACTCCGGCGCGGCCGACGGCACGACCACGGTCGTCGACGACTACGACCAGGCTCACATCACGGTGAGCAACATCTCCAACGGCGGCATCAACAACGGCGACACGATCACCTGGACGAACCTGTTGGTGCCGGCAGGCCAGACCGTCACGCTGACCTATGACGGCACAGTGAAGGGCACGTTCTCCGGTTCGCCCGGCGGGTGCGGGGCGGGTCAGTTCCCGGTCTCGAACAGCGTGACGATCACCGGCGGCGCCGGTGACAGCGCCACGTTGTGCGTCGCCGCGGCTCCGGTGCTCAGTTCCACCAAGTCCGTCAACCCGACGTCGGCCAACGTAGGCGGCAGCGTCACGTACACGATCACCGTGACCAACTCGGGCGCGGCCGACGGCACGACGACCATTACCGATGACTACGACCAGGACCACATCACCCCGAGCAACATCTCGAACGGCGGCAGCAGCAACGGCGACAAGATCACGTGGTCGAACGTGACGGTGGCGGCCGGCCAGTCGGTCGTCCGGACTTACACCGGCACCGTCATCGGGACGTTCGCCGGTTCGTCCGGCGGCGGCGGGTGCGGGTCGGGGCAGTTCCCCGTGCTCAACAGCGTGACGATCACCGGGGGGACGGGCTCGAATGCGACGCTCTGCGTCAACGCCAGCCCCAACCTGACATCCGACAAGACGGTCTCCCCGACCACGGCCAGCGTCGGCCAGACGGTCGCCTACTCGGTCAAGGTCACCAACTCGGGCGCCGCGGGCGGCACGACCACGGTGGTCGACGACTACGACCAGGCCCACATCACCGTGAGCAACGTCTCCAACGGCGGCGTCGACAACGGCGACACGATCACATGGACCGACGTGTCGGTCCCGGCGGGCCAAAACGTCACGCTCACCTACTCGGGGCTCGTGAAGGGCACGTTCTCCGGTCCTCCGGGCACCGGGTGCGGCGCGGGCCAGTTCCCCGTCCTCAACTCGGTCACGATCACCGGCGGTACGGGTGACTCGGCGACCCTGTGCGTGAACGCAGCCCCGTCGTTCTCGTCGGACAAGACCGTGAACCCCACGACGGCGAGCGTCGGCGGCACCGTGACCTACTCGATCAAGGTGACGAACTCGGGAGCGGCGGACGGGACCACGACGGTGGTCGACGACTACGACCAGACGCACATCTCGGTCAGCAACATCTCCAACAGCGGCGTCAACAACGGGAACACGATCACGTGGGGGAGCGTGTCCGTCCCTGCGGGCCAGACGGTGACGCTCACCTACGACGGCACGGTGATCGGGACGTTCGCCGGTCCGCCAGGAGCCGGGTGCGGGCCGGGCCAGTTCCCCGTCGTGAACCAGGTCAGCCTCACGCCGGGCAGCGGTGACACCAACACGCTGTGCGTCAACGCCGCCCCGGCGATCACGACCGACAAGACGGTGACGCCGACGACCGCCACCCCGGGTCAGGCGGTGACGTACAAGATCGTCATCACCAACTCGGGGGACGCGGCCGGCACCACGACCGTCACCGACAACTACGACCAGGCCCACATCACCGTCAGCAACATCACCGGCGGGGGTGTGAACAACGGCGACACGATCGTGTGGTCGAACGTCGTCGTCGGGGCAGGCCAGATGGTGACCTTCACCTATACGGGCACCATCGGGGGCTCGTTCACGGGCACGCCGCCGGCGGGCTGCGGCCCCAACCAGTTCCCGGTCGTGAACCAGGTCACGCTGACCGTCGGAAGCGGGGACACGAACACGCTGTGCGTGAACACGTCGACCACCCTGACGGTCTCCAAGTCGGCGTGCCCGACGACGGTCGTGCCCGGCGGGCTCCTCACCTACACGATCGCCTTCAACAACACCGGCACGATTGCGGCGACCAACGTGGTGCTCGTCGACACCATCCCGACCGGCACCGAGGTGGCCCACGCCGGAGGTGGCACGGTCAACGGCAATCAGGTGACCTGGAACGTGGGGACCGTCAACGCGGGTACGGGCGGCACGAGAACGCTCGTGGTGCTCGTCAATGCGGCCAACGGAACGGTGCTGACGAACTCGATCCAGATCTCGGCTGACAACGCGGCCACGGCAACGGCAACGGCGATGACCAGCGTCACCAATGCCGGCGCGATCACGCACGGGGCGGCCTACGGCCTCGACGTCGACCTCCTCGGCATCCCGCTCATCAACGAGCTCGGACGGGCCGCCTCGGTGGCCCCGGGCTCGCCCCAGGCGGACACCGAACAGCTGCTCGGCGTCGGGGTCCCCCTCATCGCCACCGCGAACATCATCCGTCAGACGTCGAACTCCTCGGTGACCGACCAGGCCGTCAGCACGGCGACGTCCGAAGTCCTCGGGCTGAACCTGCTGAGCGGGGCCATCACCGCCGACGTCATCCGGGGCGTCTCGCAGTCGGTGGCGACCCCGACGGCCGCCACCTCCAACTCCACCGGGTCGTCCTACGCCAACCTCAAGATCAACGGGAACTCGATCGGCAACGTGCCTCCGAACACGAAGGTCACCGTGAAGAACCCGCTGATCCCGAGCCAGAACCTGGCCGAGGTCGTGATCAACGAGGAGGTCAAGTCGGCGACCTTCGTCGGCGGGAAGTTCACCGCGACCCACTCGGTGAACACGCTGCGGGTCACGCTGCTCAAGGCGTTCCTCACCCTGCCCAAGGGCGCCGAAATCATCGTCGCCCACGCCAACACCGATGCCACCTACCCCTCCGGCCTGGCCTGTGGGACGGCACCGGCGACAGTGAGCGCGAACGCGTTCATCGCCTTCGCCGAGGGCACGTTCTTCGGCACGCCGATCGTCACCACCCAGGTGGGCGACGCGTCGATCACGCCCCTGGGCGGGAGTGACTCCGACGCGGTGGCGTCCGTCCTGCTTCCCCCGGCTGCGGTCGCGGGGGTGGCGACCGACAGCGCCAGCGGGTCGATCAGCCCGAACCCCAACGCCCAGGCCCAAGCCCGCGTGGCGGGGGCGAGCCTCCTCAACGGGTTGATCACCGCAGACGTGCTCGACGTCCAATCCAGCAGCACATCGAACGGGACCACGGCGAGCACGACGTTCACGACGACGTTCCTCAACGTGAAGGTCGGCACGCTCACCCTCGGCGCCGTCGTGCCGCCCAACACGACCATCGCCGTCCCGTCGGGCGGGGGCATCATCCTGGTGATCCTGAACGAGCAGATCAGGGGCGGGAACGGCACCAAGGACACCGAGGGCACCATCAACGCCGTCCACGCCTACATCCTCAACAGCTCCAACGTCGTCACCGCCGAGCTCATCGTGGCCTCGGCCCACAGCGACGCCCACCGGCCCTGATCGCACCGAGCACGCGGCCTCACTGGGAGGCCGCGTGCTCGTCTGTGGTCGGCAGCGGCCGGCCGTGACAGCGTGGGGACAGGGTGGTGCCAGCGCCATCCAGGACAGTTGCTCCAGACGCCGCGAACGACGTGGCGGAAAGGAGCAAGTCCATGTCCGTCTACGCACCCCCGCCCCGCAGGACACCGCCCGTCCCATCGGCCGCCAGCAGAGGATCGGCATCCAGGTCCTGCTGTCGGTCGTGACGCTCGGCCTGTACGGCATCAACTGGGCCTGCATGAGCCACCAAGACATCCGTCAGCACAGCAATGACGGCGTGGGCGGCGTCGTCGGTGGGCTCCTGTACTTCTTTGCCTTCCCGGTGACGGCGTTCCTGCTGCCCATCGAGATCCAGCGGATGTACGAGCGCGACGGCCAGCGGAGCCCGGTGCGGGCCGCCACCGCGTTCTGGTACCTCGCCTTCGGCATCCCGTGGTACGTCAAGTGCCAGAAGGCCCTGAACGGCTACTGGGCCTCCAAGGGCGCCCCCGCCGCCTAGCCCCTCGTCGTTGTGTAGTTGCGTACCGAATCGGTACGCAACTGCACACGCGCCTCGCGCTTGAAGGAGCCCATGCCATGAGCCAGGTCACCGCCTCGCTGTTGCCCGCCCCCGCCGCCACCCGCCATTCCCCCACCGGCCTGCGCCGAGCAATCGGCCGGCGCCACCCCGGCGACGCGCTACGCGTCGTCATCGGGCTCGGCGTGCTCGCCGTCACCGTCGCTGTCGATGACGGCCTACACGGTCGGGTGCGAGGAGGTCCACCCCGCCGCCAACGACGAAGGGGCACCGGTGCTGCCACCGGTGCCCCCCGACGAAACCAACATCTGAGGCTCGTCCCCTCAGGCTCAGGCCGCCTTGATGGCCGAGACGTCGAACTCCAGGGTGACCTTCTCGCTCACCAGCAGGCCACCGGCCTCCAGCGGCGCGTTCCAGCTCACGCCCCAGTCCTTGCGGTTGACGGCGGTCGAGCCCTCGAAGCCGACCCGCAGGTTGCCAAAGGGGTCGGTGGCCACCCCGGTGTGGGCGAATTCGACGGTGATGGGCTTGGTCACGCCCTTGATGGTGAGGTCGCCCGTGACCCGGAACGTCTCGTCGTCCACCTGCTCGACGGCGGTCGAGGCGAACGTGATCTCGGGGTAGGTCTCCATGTCGAAGAAGTCGTTCGAACGGAGGTGGTTGTCACGGTCGGCGTTGCGGGTGTCGATGCTGGCCGCCTGGATCGTGAGCTTGACCCACGAGGCGGACGGGTTGGCGGCGTCGAAGTAGGCGCGCCCGTCGACGTCGTTGAACGTCCCCCGGACCTTGGTCACCATGGCATGGCGGGCCGAGAACCCGATCCTGCTGTGGGCGCCGTCGAGCTGGTACTCGCCGGTGGCGACGACGGGGCTGGCCTGCGTGGCCTGAACGCCCTGAGTGGTGATGGTGGACATCGCGAGCGCCTCCAAACTGTTGAACGATCAACCTTATCAACCAGTTGACCGCTCAACTATTCCCGTCCCATGAGACGGCTTCGCAGGCTCGCGCGCGTACGTGAGAACGGCCTCCGGCGCCGCGCCCTCCACCAGGGACAGGGACTTGCGGGCCGTCAGGACGCCCGGGCTGTCCCCGTGGAAGCGGCCCGAGGTGGGCGCGCCACGTCGGTGTAGTCGCGGCCGACAGCCACCGTCACGTAGCCCCACTGCGCCCGCCGGTCGTGGGTGGGGTCGAACGCGACCGCCATCCTCCGGCCCACGATGACCTCCACCCACGCGTGGGAGCCGCCCTCCCACCAGGTGGCCCGACACGTAGCGGGAGGGCAGCCCGGCGGCCCGGCACAGGGCGAGCATGACGTGGGCGTAGTCCTGGCAGACGCCCCGCCCGCCGGCCACGGCCTTGGCCGCGGTCGTCCGCACCGTCGTGGCGTCGTGCTGGTAGGCCAGGGCGGCGTGGGTCCACGAGCACACCCGCTCGGCCAGCGCGACACCGGACCGGTCGCCGGCCGCGGCCGCCAGCTCGCTGGCGACCTCGGTGAGGAACCCGTCCGCAACCGTCAGCGGGGTCGCGGCCAGGAGCGCTCGTAGCGGAACGTCTGGCGCAGCAGGTAGGTCCCGGACTCGGCCTCACGAGTCATCGGTCACCTCGTCGGCCCAGACCTCCATGACCTTGAGCTCGGCCGAGCCCCAGGTCGTGACCATCGCCGCGTCGAGGGCGTCGCGGCCCCGGGCGATGACCACCCGTCCGATGCGGGGCTCGTTGTTGCGGGGGTCGAACGTCCACCACCGGCCGTCGAGCCACACCTCCAGCCACGAGCAGAAGTCCATGGGCAGGTCGGGCGGCGTGACGGCGATGTCGGGCAGGTAGCCGGCCACGTAGCGGGCGGGCACGTTCAACGACCGGCAGAGCGTGACCATGAGCTGCGTGAGGTCCCGGCAGACGCCGGTCCGAGTCTGCCAGACGTCGAAGGCCGTGGTCATCGGCCCGCTCGACCCCACCTCGTAGCGGATGTGCTCGTGCACCCAGTCGGACACGGCGTGCACCCGGGTCCAGCCCGGCTCGACGCCGCCGAACAGCTCCCACGCCTGGTCGTGGAGGACGTCGGGCCAGCAGAAGCGGCTGGGCAGGAGGTAGACGAACGCCTCGTCGGGCAGGTCCTCGATGGCGTCGTGGGCCGCCCCCTTGTCGGCCTCGTCGAACGTGGCCGGCACCTCGACGGTGGCGTCGTAGCGGAGGACGGACGGCCCCTCGGGCAGGGTGAGGCGGTCGCACAGGTTCCCGTAGCCGTCGACGTAGACGTGGGCGGGCGCCGGGGGCTCCCACGTCTCGGCCACGATGCGGTGGGCGCCGTCGGGCCGCGGCCGTACCTGCCACAGCGACGGCGCAGCCGCGGCGGCTACATGGTCGAACCGGCACCCGATCCGAACCAGCACCCCAGCAGTCTGGCCCAAGGCCGTGAACGCGCTGTCGCCGCTCCATGTCGGCTTTGTGAACTGGCTACGAGGCGCGAGGCGTGATGAGCGGGTCGACCAGGACCGGCTCGCCGGGGGGGAGCACAACCTCGTCCGCCGCCGTCCCGCGGTCGCGGCGGGCCGCCAGCAGGCCGTAGGCCCCGGCCACGAGCGTGCCGGCGGCCCCGAGGGCCACGCTGTCGCGGGCCCCGAACGCCTCGGCGATGGTGCCCACGATGGGCCCTCCGATCGGTGTGCTGCCCAGGAAGACCATGGCCTGAAGGGCCAGCACCCGGCCCCGCATCGAGGGGATGGCCCGCGTCTGCACGATCGCCGTCGACGAGGTCATGAAGGCGATGCTGGTCAGGCCGACCACGAAGCCGTCGGCGTAGGCGACGGGCTGGTTGGGGGCGGCCGCCAGCACAGCCATGGCCACGCCGAAGGCGAGGGCGCCGAGGCTCACCCCGTGCACGCCGAGTTGGGGCCGCCGGGCGGTGGCCAGCGCGCCGACCACCGACCCCACGCTCAGCACCGACATCAGCAGCGTGAACGTCACGTCGCTGCCGCCCAGGTCACGGGTGGCGAACAGGGGCAGGACGGTCTCGAAGTTGAAGGCCAGCGTGCGATCACGGCCAGCATCACCAGCGGGATCCACAGCTCGGGGATGCTCCGCACGTAGCGAAGGCCCTCGCGCACCTGCCCCTTGCCCCGCGGCGTTATCGGCGGCTGGCGCAGCAGCCCGGTGTCCATCCGCCACAGGCCCCAGAGGACGGCCAGGTAGGACACGCCGTCGACCACGAAACACCAGCCGAAGCCCACGGTCGTCACCAGCAGCCCGGCCAGGGCCGGCCCGATCACTCGGGCGGACCTCATCACGGCGCTGTTCAGGCTGACGGCGTTGCCGATGTCCTCCTCGTCGACCATCTCGGCCACGAACGACCGCCGGGAGGGGTTGTCGAACGCCGTGCAGAAGCCGCCCAGCAGGGCCACCCCGTACACCGCCAGCAGGGGCGGGTCGCCGCCGAACACCAGGGCCGCCAGGCAGAACGACTGCAGCATGACGAGGGTCTGGACCGTGAGCAGGAGCCGCCGCTTGTCGGACCGGTCGGCGACGAGGCCGGCGAAGGGCCCGAACACGAGCAGCGGCCCGAACCGGGCCACGGCAAGCAGGCCGAGGGCCACGCCGCTGTCGGTCAGGTCGAGGACGAGCAGCGTCTGGGCCACGAGCGTCAGCCAGTTGCCGACCTGGGAGATGAGCTGGCCGCCGAAGAACAGCCGGAAGTTGCGGACGCGCAGCGACCGGACGTGTCCCGCGCCGCCAGCCGCAGCCTCCTCACGACCAGTTAGTTCACCGCACTAATTAGGTTGACTAACCATTTTTTTGCATGAAACGTCCCGGCCGCAGGGGCAGACTGACCATCGAACCCGTTCAAGGAGGACACATGGCAGGCGTGGTCACGCGGAATTTCGACACACCGGACACGACGCGGACGCCGGACAAGGCGATCGTCCACAGCGTGGACCTCGGCGGCACGACCGTGGGGCGAGCCACGTTCCAGCCGGGGTGGCGCTGGTCGGAGTCAATCAAGCCCATCGTCGGCGGCGACCAGTGCCAGGTCCACCACCTGGGCATTCTCCTCAGCGGAAAGATGCACGTCGCCCATGGGGACGGCACCGAGGCCGACCTGCTCGTCGGCGAGGTCTACAACATCCAACCCGGTCACGACGCGTGGGTCGTCGGCGACGAGCCCGCCGTGGCCGTCGAGTTCGACCCCACCACCGCCGCCATCTTCGCCAAAGACTGACCGGTCCGGGTCAGGGGCTGGTCAGGCGGTGCGCAGCCAGGGGTCCTTCAGGTCGATGTAGGTCAGGTCCTCGACCAGGGACGTGAACTCGCCCATGTCGTCGCCCGGCTGGTCGGCCGTGGCCGCCTCGCCCTTGCGGGCGTCGGCCTCGCTCGTGAAGTAGATGGCATCGACGAACCGGTCCCCGTCCCACGCCCGCACGCTTCCGATCACGTCGGGGCGCAGTTCGGCCATCTTGGGCATGAACTCGGCTTCCAGCTCCAGGAGCCGGGCCTTGTCGGTCACCCGGCCCTGCATGACCTGCACGAAGCCGGCATCGTCGGTCCCGCCGCCCATCGTCACGTCGACGTCCCGGCAATCCCGGAAGGTGACCTCGCCGTCGAAGCACGTGGCCGTCCCGTTCCACCACTCGCCCTGCTCGGGCCGCTCGCTGTTGGCCCGGGCCGCCTCCTCGCTCTCGAACCGGACCAGGGCGATGGAGGTGCCGTCCTCGGCCACTCCGCTCGTGCTGCCCAGGTAGCCGGTCGCGCCGGGCTGCACCTCCTGCTCCCAGCGGTCGAGCCGGGCCCTCAGGGCTCCGGCGTTGGAGACCTTGCCTTGGATCACCTGGATGAACATCGGATGCCTCCCTCTCGTTTCACCGAGGGACGCTACGCCCTTCCGGTCAGGCCCGGGCCGGGCCGCCCGTCGCCCGGGCCGCCGCAGCGGCCGTCGTCGTCGTGGCCGTGAGGGTGCCACCGCTGTAGGCGCCCGCCTCGAACAGGCCGAAGGTGCTGGACCCGGTGGCGGTGCCGCCCAGGAAGACCTGGTAGCTGGCCGTCCCGACAGCTCGGCGCTGGAGAGCACGATGGACTGGATGGACTTGGTGGGGACGAAGGTCAGCACCCCGGTGCCGTCGGTGGACGGGATGTGGACGGGGGTCCCGGCGGGCTGGGAGGCGAAGGTGCTCAGCAGCGAGCCCTGGCTGGAGGTGCCGCTCGGAGCCATGACCATGCCCGAGCTCCCGGCCCCCACCAGCAATCCACCGGAGATGTTGGACGTCCCGTCGTAGTCGACGGCGCTGTTCCCCCTGGCCGTGGGCCCATTGACGAGGACGGTCCCGTTGGTCTTGGTCGCCGACCCGTTCACGTCGATGCCGTCACCGTTGGCGGCGACCCGGAGCGTGCCGCCCGAGATCGTGAGCGTGGGCCGGCCGGCGGCGAAGGTGTCGGTGGCCTGGGCGCCGGGCCGGGCCAGGCCCGAGCCGTCGTTGCCCCCGGCCACGTTCACCCCGTCGTCCCGAGAGACGAGCCGCACCTCACCACCGGTGATGACCAGGGCCAGGCTCTCCAGGCCCTCGTAGGACTCGGTGACGTCAATCGTGCCGCCGTTGACCTCGACGGTGGCGTCGGCGTGCACCCCGTCGTCGCCCGTCTTGATGGCGATGTCGCCCCCGTTGATCCGCACCTTCTGGTCGGAGTGGATTGCGTCGTCGGCGGCGTTGATGGCGATCGAACCGCCGTCGACCACCACCGAGGCGGTGCCCTTCAGGCCCTCAGCCGAGGGGGTGGCGGCGACCGTCTTGGTGCTGCCCCCGCCGGCGGTGATGTCGAGCTTGCCGTCGCCGACCAGGAGCTTGGTCACGGCCGAGATCCCGTCGCCGGCCGCCGTCACCTTGATCGTCCCGGCCTTCACGGCCACATAGCCCTGCTCCGCCTCCTCGGCGTGTCGGCCTTGCGGCCGTCGCCGCCGGCGGTGACGGTCAGCGAGCCGCCGTCGACTACGAGTCCTTGCCCCGGACGCCGTCGTCGACGGCGTCGAGGGTGAGGGTGCCGTCGGAGAGGACGAGGCCGTCCTGGCTGGCGATGGCGTCGTTGAAGTTGCCGTCCACCGTGAGCGATCCCTTGCCGGCGATGGTGAGGTCGGCAGCGCTGTAGGGGGCGGCGTTGGGCTCGTCCACGTCGGCGCTCGGGAAGACGTAGCGGGCGGCGTCGACCAGGCGGTTGGTGCTGCCGTCGGCGAGGACGACCATGGCCTCGTCCGCCTTCATCACGGTGATGGCGGACGTGGTCGAGCTGGTGATGTCGGCGCCGTCGAGGACGAGCCGCACGATCCCGTCGGCCGGCGAGTCGACCACGACCTGCCCGTCGTCGAGCCTGCCCGGAAGCAGGTAGGTGCCGGGCGCCCCGATGGTGATCGTCGAGCCGTCCACCTTGACGGTGGACCCCGAGGCGCTGGCCGTGCGGCCGCTGAGGGTGACCTTGACCTCCTCGGCGGTGTCCCACTCGGAGTCGGCGGCATCGAGGTGGTCGGGGGCAGCCACGGCCGCAGTCGAGCCGTCGGTGCCGGAGCCGGAGGCGGAGCCCGTCGAGTTGAGCCGCCGCCGCCCGAGGAGCAGGCGGCCAGGGCGAGCAGGGAGACGACGCTCAGTGAGAACGTCCGGAACCGGCGCCTGGCTGTGGACTTGGACATGGCAGGGCTTCTCCTAATCAACGGGGTGGCCACAGTCTCGAATCCCAACCTGGGAACCAGCCCTGAGCCCGTCCCCAGAACGCCCTGAGTGGAACCGGCGACTCCTGCAGCCGGGATACCGTGCGGACGTGCGACGGTTCAGATTGGTAGCGATGACGTTGGTAGTGGCAGTCGTGGCGGCGGCCTGCGGCGGCGGGGACGGCGAGGAGAGCGGCGACGGCGAGGAGCCCACCCTCACCACCGCGGCGGCGGGCACGACCGGGACGACGGCGGCGGGGACGGCCACCACCGCGGGCGGCTCCGCCACCAACCTCAGCCTGCGCGTCACCGACGTCCGCCTGGTGAACTCCGAGGAGTCCGACAGCGGGATGCGCATCCTGCTTCCCGCCGGCACGGCGTCGGCCTCGGTGACCCTCACCGGCGTGCCCTCGCCCAATCGCATCATCTCCGTCTGCCAGGCCCGCGAGCTGGCCAGCCGCCTGAGCGGCGCCACCTGCCGCATGCCGGCCAGCGGGGAGGCGATCACGCTGCCCCTCGGCTCGGCGGCGTCGGGCGTCGAGATCATCCAGGTCGGACCGACGGGGTCGGGGCCGTCGGGCAACTCGGCCGTCGTGGACGAGGTGACGATCCGCTACGCGGCGTCGTCGCGCGACCTGAACGTCCGCTTCCCCCAGATCGCGTCCGGGGACTCGGGCGGACGCCCGGCGTTCACCCTCACCCCCCCGAGCACGACCGGCACCTACCAGGCAAACCTCAAGTGGACGGTGATCGCCGTCTACGGCGGCACGCCCACCAGCGCCCAGCTCGAGCTGGTGCAGGGCGGCAACGTCGCCAACCAGGCTCAGAACAGCGCGTTCGACGTGCGCCTCAACGGCACCGTCTCGCCCCCGGGCGAGGCCGCCATCCGTGTCCAGAACGGCGGCACCGCGGCCCTGGTCAACCCCACGCTGAACGTCACCCTTCCCTGAACCGGGGTCGAGCCGTGCCCTTGCCGGCCTCCGGTTCCTGACCGCGATCGTCGGCCTGGCCACGGGCGGCCCGGGTACGGACTTGACAGCCTCGTCGACCGGGCAGGCGACGCCCCGGCCGCCGCCTGCCGCGCCAACCGCGACGGTCCCCGGTCCGGGGCTAGAGGACACCGGCGCCGCCGCCCCCTCTCATCCCGGCGCGCGCCCGCGTTCGGACCTCAAGACGCACGCCTGACGTGTCGATTCAATGAATATCGTCACGTCGGCAGGGAAGGGGTCCCGGGTCGTCCGGCTCGCAGGAATGCCTCACCGGAATGGAGGTGCGATGAGCCGGTCCCGGATCCCCGTGCAGCGACGGAACCCTCGCATCGCACTGACCACCGTCGCGATACGGTCCTCCTGGTACGGAGCCTGGGAGTAAGGCCATGATCCTTCCGGCAAAGGTGCGGGCCGTGGTCGCGGCGATGGCGGTCACCGGCGCGGCCACCCTCGCCGTGGCCGGCGTGCTGGCGCCGCGGACGGGCGTGGGCCCCGTCGGCGAGTTCGTCAGCCTCACCCTGCTGCTGGGCCTGACCTGGGCTTTTCCCGTCCTGGTGCTGCGGACCGAGGAGACCGAGGCCTTCCAGCTCGACGAGGCGTTCTTCGTCGCCATGGCCCTGCTGCTCCCGCCCGCGGGCGTGCTGTTCGGGTTCGCCACCGCCGTCGCTGCCGGCCTCGTCTTCCGGCGGCGCCCGCTCGTGCGGGCCGTCTTCAACGTGGGCCAGACGGTGACGGCGACCGGCCTCGGCCTGGCCGCCATGTACCTGATCGCTCCCGGCGTGGGCACGCCCCTGACGGCTCGGGTCGTCGGCGCGGCCCTGGCCGGCGCCGCCGTCTTCGCCCTGACCAACAGCGCGGTGGTGTCCGTCATCATCTCGCTGAACGAGAAGCGGCCGGCCGCCCGGGTGTTCACCGAGGGGCTGGACCTGCGGGTGCTGGTGTGGGCGGGGGGCACGTCCCTGGGACTGCTGGCCGCCATCGGCGCCGCCGCCAACCCGTGGTCGCTGCTGCTGGCCGCCGTCCCCATGGCGGCGTTGAACCTCATCCTCCGGGAGCACGCTCACGCCCGCCGGGAGACGCGCCGGGCCGAGGGCCTCCTGACGGTGGCCAACCAGGTCCACGCGGCCGTGGCCCTCGGCAACCTCGAACAGACGGTCGTCGCCGCCACCCGGTCATTGCTCCAGTGCCGGCACGCCCGCTTCGACAGCGACCTCCCCCGCGCCGGCGAGATCGGGGCGTGGCTGCCCGACGCCGAGGCCATCCGCTGGCTCATCGCCGGCGAGCCCATCGGCTTCGAACGCCTCGGGAAGTCCGACCGCGAGCTCCTCGAGGTCATCGCCGGCATCACCACGGTCGCCATGGAGAACGCCCGGCTGGTCGAGGGCATCCGCCACCGGGCCATCCATGATCCCCTCACGGACCTCCCCAACAAACTCCTGTTCGTGGACCGCCTGCAGCACGCGCTGGCGTCCAACGACCGCCTCGGCCAGCGCATGGCCGTGATGTTCCTCGACCTCGACCAGTTCAAAGTCATCAACGACAGCCTCGGGCACGAGGCCGGCGACCAGGTGCTGCTGGGCGTGGCCGCCCGCCTCAAGGCGTCGCTGCGCCAGGGCGACACCGCCGCCCGCCTCGGCGGCGACGAGTTCGCCATCCTCTGCGAGAACGTCGACGACCTCGACGACGGGATCCTCATCGCCGAACGAGTCCGGGCCGCGGCGGCGGGCACGTCGGTCACCAAGGGCGGCGAGGTGAGTGTCACGACCTCGGTCGGCGTCGTGATGGTCGAGCCCGACTCCACCATGTCGGCCGAGGAACTGCTCCAGGCGGCGGACACGGCCATGTACCGGGCCAAGGAGCGGGGCCGGGACCGGGTCGAGACGTTCGACGACGGCCTCCGCCGCCGGGCCGTGCTCCGGCTGGAGACCGAGGCGACGCTGCGCGCTGCCATCGAGGAGGGTCGCCTGCGCGTCTTCTACCAGCCCATCGTGGAGGCGGCCAGCGGACGGGTGGTCGAGGTCGAGGCCCTGCTGCGGGTGGAGACGGCAGCCGGGATCCTGGCGCCCGCCGACTTCATCGAGGTGGCCGAGCAGTCGGGGCTGATCGCGACAATCGGCCTGCGGGTTCTGGAGGAGGCGTGCCGGCAGGCGGTGCGGTGGCGGGAACGGTTCGGCGACGACGCCCCCCGCCGGGTCGCCGTCAACCTATCGGCCCGCCAGCTGACCCGCATTCCGGTGCGCGAGGCGGTGCAGACGGCCCTCGCCACCACCGGCTGCCCGCCCGAGATGCTTGCCCTGGAGATCACCGAGACCGTGCTCATGGAGGCGGGCCAGGACGTGCGGGCGGAACTGGAAGACCTCCGCAACCTCGGCGTCACCATCGGCCTGGACGACTTCGGCACGGGCTACTCCTCGCTGGCGTACCTCAAGCGGTTCCCGGTCAGCTTCGTGAAGATCGACCGCTGCTTCGTGGCTGGCCTGGGCCAGAACCCCGAGGACGAGGCCATCGTCGACGCCATGATCAGCCTCGCCCGGTCACTGGGCCTGTCCACGATCGCCGAAGGCGTCGAGACCACCGACCAGCTGGCCCGCCTCCGCCTCCTGGGCTGCGACCGGCTCCAGGGCTACCTGATCGCCCGCCCCACGCCGGCCAGTGGCTTGGAGTCCCTCTTCGCCGGCAACGCCGCGTGGCAGCCCGGCGCCGCCACCTCCGCCACCCTTACCGGCCGTCCGTAACTGACGGTCTCCTGGCTCGAAGGTGTGAGAGCCCGGGAACCTTGACCGCAGTCCGAGCGCGTCGCGCGGATATCCGAAACCGCCCTCTCACAGCCAGCAATTGCGGGGCGGATGCCCATGCCGCCCACACGAGGGTCAGGAGAGCCCGAAACAGGATCGGGATCGCGCGGCTATCCATCAGTCGCAGCCGATCGTGTCGACCGAGCCCGATCGTTCGCATCCTCGGATGTCAGCGGCAGCGGCTCGACGTTGGTGCTGACGGCCAGCAACCTCGGGAAGTACGAGCGTCGACAGGTTCGGGGATTCGGGCAGAGGCAGCGGCTTCTTGTCCGTTGTCGTCCAAGACACTTGCGTCTGCCTTCGCTCCTCATCAACTGTCGCGACCCAAACCAGGTCGACGCCGAGCAGCTTCCAGCTGGCCGCGTGGAACTTACGATCGCCGAGTCGAGTCGTCCAGGGATGAACTCGACCTTCGACTGGTGGAAGGCGAACCTCCCCTTGACAATTGGCGCCTCGAGCCGGTGGTAATCGCCGCTCGCCTCGTGGTGAAGGAGGTAATTGCAGGAGGCGACAGGCGCGAGCAGGAGGAACTCATTCAGGGAATCCCGGTTGGGATCCTCGTGCGCCGCCTTGAGGCAGTGCTCCCGGATCGCGGTCAGGTCGTTAGTTCGACACCGAGCCTCCCGATTGGGCCCCGCTCGCTTCCCTCGGAGTCGTACACCCACACGTCTCCCGGAACGCGCTCCCGGACCTGTTTGTCTGTGGTTGGCTGGCGCGCAGGCGCGCAACAATCTCGAACTTCTCGGGGCTGAGGGTGACCATGTCGAGATAGAGGTCCCTCACTCGCGGGTCTCGCGCCGCGTCATCGAAGTCTGGTCGGATCGCATCGACCCAGCCACCCCCGGCGGGCGGGCTCGGCTGGCCGGGTTGCTCACGGCGGCCGCGCCTCCGGCGATGGTCGATCACGTCCCTGCCCTCATGTGCGACGTCCGACCGGCGGGCAACCGGCCGATGCTCCACGCTATGGCCGAAGCTGACCTCCGCGACGTCCTGCCGCGGATCAAGGCGCCGACCCTGTTGCTCTACGGCGGCGCCGGCGAACGCTCCCCGCTGGATGTCGGCCAGGCGCTCCACGCGCAGATCCCCGCGTCAACGCTCGTGGTCTTGCCCGG
Source organism: Acidimicrobiales bacterium (assembly GCA_050742295.1). Classification (GTDB taxonomy): domain Bacteria; phylum Actinomycetota; class Acidimicrobiia; order Acidimicrobiales; family AC-14; genus JAHFUQ01. The sequence goes on from JBOGID010000565.1 coordinate 32,323, forward strand.
GACTGGTCACCTCAGCAACGTCGAGGGAGCTGAACGCTTCAACGAAGAGGTCCGAGCCTTCATACGGACGCGCACCTGACAGCGCGGCGCCTCTCTTCGCCCGATTGCGCCGTGGTGCTACACTGTAGTAGCTGTAGTGAGGAGGCCGACATGGCGAAGGGCCAGCCGTTCAGCGTGCGCCTGGAGGAGCAGACGCAGAAGCTTGTCGAGGCTGAGGCACGGCGGACCCGGCGAACAAAGAGCGCGGTCGTCGAGGCCTTCACGGAGGAGACAGCCCGCACCCGGCGGTTTCCGGGCATCGCGTTCCGCGGAGACGATGCGCGGCGTCGCGCCTGGGTGATCGGCACAGGCCTCGATGTGTGGGAGGTCATCCACATGCTGGAGGACTTCGGGTCGGCGGAGGCGCTCGTGGGCGACTCATCGTTGTCGCTTGCCCAGGTGCGTCTCGCCGTCGCCTATCGAGATGCCTACCCGGATGAGGTCGACGCGGCGGTCGCCGACAACCGCCGTCCGCTCGCCGACGTCGCCGTTCTGTTTCCGTTCATCGACGTCGTGGACGCGTGAGGATTGCGTCTGCTCTTGGACGCCAACCTGTCACCTAAGCGGATCGGGTCTGCGCTCCAGAAGCGAGGCCACGACGTGTTGAGCCTGGCGTCGGATGCCGCGTTGGGCGCGCTGGACGATCCGCGGGTTCTGGAGCTCGCAGCCGAGCAAGACCGCATTCCGGTGACTCGAAACTCCCGGGACTTCGCACCAGTTCTGCGGGAGTGGGCCGAGTCCGGCCGTCATCATGCGGGCTGCATCCTCATCTGGACGCTCGACCACCACGAGTTCGGCGCCATCATCAAGAAGGTCGCCCAGCTGTTGCACGATCGCCCGGACGTCGAGCAGTGGCGTGATCTCACGATCGCGGTCTGACTGGCCGACATGTTCTGGCGCGGCGGCGAGGTCGAGTCGCACGCCCGAGCCGTCGTCATGGTCGCGGCGCGCTCGCGTCACAGCGCTCCACCAGTCAAGGCCACGGGACAGCGGCGCTGGGACGGGCGGCCCGGTTAGCCGAACCTAACCCAAGGCAAAAGGGGAGGCCAGTGTCGGCCTCCCCCCTGCACAACCTTCGCCTCGGAGCCCGGGGTCACGACACCAGCTCGGCGGTCCGGGACCAGCTGCACGCGGACCCGTCCGTGTCCGGCGCCGGGAACCGGCCACGACCCTGGTGGTCCCATGCGATGTCGAGGGCGAGGAGAGCGACGTTCGCACCGACCGCCGCTCCGACGACCGCCGTCACCAGGGCCACCAGCCCCTCGGTTGCGTTGAACCCCAGCCACGCCCCGACGAGGGCGGCTCCGGCTGCCGCCCCGTACCCCGTGGCCCTGGTCGTGACGGACCAGTCACGGTTCGTCCAGGCCAGCCAGATCCCGAGGCCGTCGGGCACGCCCACCGAGAGGGCGACGAGCCGTTCGCCGTCGACCGGGACACCGGGCATGGCCGTCATCACGACAAGGGCAACGAGGAACCACCCGCCCAGCCCGAGGACGACGGGGTGCAGCGTCCGCAGCACCGCACCGGCCGTCGACCCGATGCGCCCCCGCTTGTGCACCCGGCGGGCCATCCACGCCAGCGAGATGACGGTGACGAGCGCGAACCCGACCATGGTGCCGAAGACGATCTTGGCGATGGCAGTCTGGGTCAGGCTCGGGGTGAAGTCGACGATCCCCGGCTTGTAGAGCGAATCGTCGACCTGCCCGCTGTCGAAGAACGTGTTGATCAGCCGCGTGCCTGCTTCGGGCTGCTCGCCACAGAAGGTGAGGGTGTGCCCGAAGCCGGCCAGCACGACCTGGTGACCGTTCGGCAGGTAGGGAAGCAGCTCCTTGGTGGCCGCCTGGGGCGGCGTCGCGAAGTCGAGCTCCCCGCCGATGAGCAGCGTCTCCACCCTCGACGTCCGGACCCGGCGGTACCGGGCGTCGTCGGGGCTGACGGGCCAGGCGTGGCCCAGACGGCCGCCACCCCAGACGAAGTCGGTCAACGCGTTGCCGAGGATCGAGCCCTGGTCGCCGCCGGCCGCGAAGGAGGCGTCCGCCACGTGGGCATCCTGGGCACCGATGCCGGCGTACTGGCCCCGGGTGAACATGCCCGGGAACAGGAACTCGCCGGCGAGCGATGCGAGCCACAGCCCGGCGGCGTCGCCCTCGGCCGCCGACAGCGACGAGTCCAGCGTCGCCGGCCCGTTGACCGGCCCCGCCTTCGTCGTCGACTCCATGAGCCCCAGGAACGCGGCCGCACGCACGTTGGCCTCCTCGATGGGCAGGATGCCCCACCGGTCGGGCATGTCCGCCGCGACCCGCTTCATCGACGCCGCCAGGTCGTCGGTCCGCCCGCGGCAGGCGTCGTCCGCGGCACAGAGCTCGGCGTAGCGGGCGATCTGGCGGCCGGTGGTCTCCCCGTCCCAGAAGTAGTGGCCGGGAGGGTTGACGGCGAGCATGACCGACCGGCGGATGCTCTCGGGGTACCGCCAGGCGTAGATCATTGTCGTGCGGGTCCCCGCGCTCTCACTGAGGAGGTTCACCGGGCCGTAGCCGAGCGCGACCCGAGCCGCCTCCATGTCGTCGGCCTGCTGCGTGAGGCTGTAGCCGGCGAGGTCGACGCGGTCGCCGGTGAGGCGCTGGGCACAGGACCGCAAGCCGTCCACATAGGCGTTGAACGACTTCTCGCTGAGGACGTCGGTGGAGCGCTTGAGCGCCGACGTGACCTGCCACGGAACCTACGGACGGGGCCGCCCGGCGCCGTCGTAGGAAGGCCGGATTTCGCACTCGGACCAGCCGACGATCCGAAGTCCTACCTGGGTAGGAGGCGCCCAAGGAGGGCCTGGAATACCTTCAGCACGTGAGTCGGATGGGACCCGTGGCCCGGCGATTCGGGTTCGATGTGCTGGTTCGTCCTCCTGGCGGTGGTGGGCATGCTCGCCGCCGTCGTCGGACGCGAGTCCGCGAACGCGCCGCGCACGACGCTGTGGTTCGCGGTCCCGGCCATCGGGGTCATGGTGCTGCCGCTCTTCTGGCGCCGGCGCCTTCCGGCACCGGCTCCCCGAACGCGCTGGCCGAGGACCGCGATTCGCTCCAGAGCATCGAGAAGGCGGGCCGCACGGCGCTGACCGAGATGCGCCGCCTGCTGGCCGCCATGCGCCACGACGGGGGCGACCTCGAGCTCGTGCCGCAGCCCGGCCTCGACGCCCTCGACGCCCTGGTGGAGGAGATCGGCCGCGCCGGCCTGCCCGTCCGCCTCCGCATCGACGGTGAGCCCTTCCCGCTCCCCGCCGCCATCGACCTCTCCGCCTGCCGGATCGTCCAGGAAGGGCTGACCAACGCCCTGAAGCACGCCCGGGCCACGCAGGCCGACGTGACCGTCTGCTACCGGACCGACGAGCTGCAGCTCGAGGTGCACGACGACGGGCGGGGCAGCCCGACGACGGCAGGCGACGGCGTGGGCCACGGGCTCGTGGGCATCCGGGAACGGGTCAAGATCTACGGCGGTGAGATGACGGCGGGGACCGCCGCCGCAGGCGGCTTCGTCTCAGCACCCGCCTCCCGCTCCGCACCGACTGACCGATGACGATCCGGGTGCTGGTCGCCGACGATCAGGCCATGGTCCGCGCCGGCTTTCAGATGCTGCTCTCGCGCGAACCCGACTTCGACGTCGTGGCCGAGGCCGGCAACGGCCTGGAAGCCGTGGAACGGGCGGCGCGGTACCGGCCCACGGTTGTCCTGATGGACATCCGCATGCCCGAGCTCGACGGGCTGGAGGCGACGCGACGTATCATCGCCGCCGACAGCTCGGCGCGGATCCTGATCCTGACCACCTTCGACCTCGACGAGTACGTGTACGAGGCGCTCCGCGTCGGCGCCAGCGGCTTCGTCCTCAAGGACGATCCGCCCGAGCAGCTCCTGGCCGCCATCCGGGTCGTCGCCGGCGGGGAATCGCTCCTGTCCCCCGCCATCACCAAGCGCGTGATCAAGCAAAAGCAGTTCACGCGCCTTCCCCGTCCCGCGCCACCGCGAGAGATCGACGACCTCACCGAGCGCGAGCTGGACGTCTTCCGGCTGATCGCCCGGCCTCTCGAACGCCGAGATCGGCCAGGACCTCTACATCAGCGAGACGACCGTCAAGACGCACATCACGCACATACTGCAGAAGCTCAACCTCCGCGACCGCGTCCAGGCCGTGGTGCTTGCCTACGAGCGCGGGCTCTTCCACGCCGACGGGAGGCCGTTGCCGGGCCGACATGGGGGAACACCGGGGCACCCGGCGGACGACCCGGCCTATCCTGGCCGCCGTGCCCCTTTTCCGCCGGCGGCGGGACGACGTGGTGGTGGAGCCGGAGCCGGTCGTCCCGGTCGGGCCGGCCCCTCGTGGAGAGGTCGCGCAACGGCTGCAGTCGGTGGCCCCCGACTCGGGGCGCCAGCTGGCCGACGGTCTCCTTCCTGCCATCCGGTTCGCCATCCGGCGCGAGCCCGACGTCGCCATCGACATCGCCCGCAGCAAGCTCGGCGGCGCGCCCGACCTGCCGCGGGGCACGTTCTGGCCGAGCTGGACCCGGCCCGACGGCGAGAAGCAGCTGCTGCAGTTCTTCGCCCAGGTCGACCTGGCCGAGGCGGCCGCCGCCGCGCCTTCGGAACTGGGCCTCCCGGCGGACGGGCTGCTGTCGTTCTTCGCCGACTTCGATCCCGAGAACGGGTCGGTACCGAGGCCCGAAGCCGTCGTCTTCTACTCGCCCGCGAACTCCCAGTTCGCCCGGTGCAGCCTGCGGATGGTTCCCGTCGCGACGGCCCAGCTCCATCCCCTCGGAACGTGGAGCTGGCCTGCGTCGAGCGATGGCGCCGGGCTCAAGGCCTTCGAGCAGGAGCACGAGTCCGGGCTGCACACCCAGGCGCCGGAGCATTACCACGTGACGGCCCGCCACCAGCTCGGTGGGCACATCAGCGGCGCCGACGGGTTCGTCCTCCTCCAGTTCGACTCCGACCCGACCATGGAGGTGGCGTGGGGACAGGCCGGGGGCGCGGGCCGCCTGGTGTGGACCATGCCCGCCGCCGACATGGCCAGCCGGAACTGGTCAACGGGCCGGTTCAGCCTCCTCCCCTAACACGCCGGCGCGTGACACCGGGCAGTATCTGGGCGTGGGGAACATGGCGCGGCTCGAGGCGATCGCCGCCCGACTGCCGGAAGCGGAGCGGGTCGACATCGAGGCCTGGGGCGGCGAGCCGACCTTCCGGGTCCGAGGCAAGAACTTCGTCTTCACCGACCAGGCCGCCTCCGGCGTGAGCGTCAAGCTCCCGAAGGAGGAGGCCGCCGCCGTGGTGGCGACCGACCCCCTGTCCGAGCCGACGGGCTACGGCCTTGGTCGCCACGGTTGGGTGTCGATCGCCGTGGGCGACCGCGCCGACGATGCCCGGTGGCAGCAGGTCGAGGAGTGGGTGCGGACGTCGTACTGCCTGGTGGCCCCGAAGGCGCTGGCCAAGATCGTGCTGGCCGAGGACGGAATCGCCTGAGACCGGCCAGTTGCCCGCCTCGTTACCCCGCCGCGGGAGCGGTCACCTCAGGCGCCGTCGACGGCGATCCGCCACAGGCGTCGCACGGTCACCCGGCGCAGGGCACGGAGGCCAATGGCGTGGGGGGCCGACACCGCCGGTACGAGCACCCGCAGCGCGAGCGGCAGCACGCGGAACTCGAGGGGGCGTGACAAGCACAACCGCCTCCCCGTCGACGCCCGCCGGCAACGTGGGCAGCGGGCTGGTCACCGTCAGGGACGTGGTCTCCCACTGCGCCCAGCCGTTCGCCTTGTCGGACGCGCCCACCGCGACCCGGCCCACCATGGCGGCCAGCGCCGCACCGGTCCGCGCCCGCACGGCTGACACCTGCAACACGCCGGCGTCGAGGCGTTCCCGGGCCCCGAGGGCCGACGGGCGCCGGACCCTGCAGCCTGCACCCCGTCGTAGCGCCGCCCCGTTGGGTCGCAAACGCTGACGTCGAGAGGCACACGTTTCGGCGCGGGCCGTCCTGCGCACGATCACGCGCGCCGTGTCCAGCTTCCGGTCCCGGTAGCGAGGCTCGGCGACGACATCGGCGTAGGTCCCCGGCGAGACGTTGTTCAGGAAGACCCGCTCGCCGACGCGCGCCGCGTCCACCCGCCGTTCGAGCCCAACGAAGGAACCAAGGGCACCCACGGGGTCGGTGCGGTCGAGGCCGAGGCCGTGGGCGAAGTGGTTGCGGGTGCCGGCGGGCACGCACACGAAGGGGACGGCGGCGTCCATGGCGACAGCCGCCCACCAGCCCCAGGGACCCGTCCCCGCCGGCGACGCCCAGGGCATCGGCTCCTTGGGCGACGGCGTCCCGGGCCAGGGCGGCCGGGTCGTCACCTGCCACGAGGAGGTGGACGGTGACCCCTCGTGCCTCGGCGGCAGGGACGAGGCCGGTTCTGCCGGCCGTCCCTCCGCCGGAGCGGGGGTTGACGAGCAGCCACGGTCGGGCGGGAGCGGCAGCGGGTGTGACGGCGGCCCCTGACTTCAGCCGGTCGCCGGCCAGGGCCCGCCGGGTCGAGACGGCATAGGCGAGCGCCGTGGAGGCGATGGCCAGGACGCCGCCCGCCCTAGCCGCCGCGGCGGTGACGTAGATGCCCCGCTTCCACCCTTTGCGGGTCGTGATCGCCCACCACGACGCGGTGAGACCGAGGACCACGAAGGCGGCAGCGGCGAGGATGAACCCCAACAGCTTGGTGCCCGGTGATGCTGACGTCGTCCGCCGCCACCGGCGGTCAGGCCGTCCCAGGGGTGGAACACATGAACAAGAAGCGGGTCGTCTCGATCTCGATCGGCGTGTCGGTGGTGCTGCTGGCCGCCATGTTCTGGTTCCTGCTGCCGAAGCTGCCGGACTTCTCCCTGGTGTGGAGCGAGATCACGGCCATGACCGCGATCGAATTGGCCATCCTCGGGGTCGTGGCGGCCTGGAACCTGACCACGTACTGGATCGCGCTGGCGGCGGCGACGCCCGGGCTCCGCCTACGCCAGGCGATGGTGGTCAAGGCCCGTCGACGGCGGCCGCCAGTACCATTCCGGGCGGCAGCGCCCTCGCCGTCGGTCTCGCCTACGCCATGCTCGGGTCGTGGGGCTACTCGAAGTCCCGCAGTTCGGTGTCCCTGGTCGTCGCCAGCATCTGGAACAACTTCGTGCGCCTGGGCCTCCCGGTGCTGGCCCTCGTCTTTCTGGCGTTGCAGGGCGACGCCAGCGGCGCCCGGGTGCTGGCCGGGATTGGCGGCAGCGTCGCTCTGGTCGCCGCCATCGCCCTGTTCGTGCTCGTCCTGCGCAGCGAGCGGTTCGCGTTCCGGACCGGCGAAGCCATGGGCCGGCTGTTGAGCCGACTCCTCGGGGTGGTGCACCGTCCGCCGCTGGAGGGCAGCGGAGGCGCCACCGTCAAGTTCCGCGGTCGCTCATCGGGCTCGTGGAGAAGTCCTGGAAGAAGCTGACCGTCACCGCCCTGGTGAGCCACTTTTCGCTGTTCGCCGTCCTCCTCGTCGCGCTGGGGGCTATTGGTGTGTCCGACGACCAGGTCGGATGGGCCGAGGTGCTGGCCGTGTTCGCCTTCGTGCGGCTCCTCACGGCGGTGCCCCTGACGCCGGGCGGCATCGGGTTCGTCGAGCTCGGACTGATCGGTGGCCTCACCAGCGCCGGCGGCGACCGGGAGGCGGTCGTCGCCGCCGTCCTCGTCTACCGGCTGCTGACCTACGTGCTGCCCATCTTCGTCGGCACCCGCACCTACCTGTTCTGGCGGCGGAACACGTCGTGGCGCCGAGGCCCCGCCGAGTCCACCGCCACCGTCGCCGGCGCTGGCGCCGGCCAGCCTCAGACGGCCCTGGCTGCGGGCTGAGCGCACAGGCCAGGCCGAAGCGCGAAACCGGCGCCTCGGGCGGGCGCCGGTCGCGGGGTTCAGCTGGGTCAGCCCCGGGCGGGCTCGCCGCCCGGCGCGTTCCTTCAGTCCTTGTCGCCCTTATCGGCCGCGCTGCCGCCAACCTTGAGGGGAGGCTGGGGCATGTCGCAGCACCTACCCTCGTCGCCGAATTGCTCCGCGCCGGCGACGCACGCACCAGACTGGTCCCCGCATTCAAGACCAAGGAGCGTCCGCATGACCGTCCTCCGCCGTCTCGCCCTGGCCGCCGCCTCGGTGGTCGTCCTCCTCGGTGCCGCCAGCTCCCGGCTCATCGTGCGTCCTGGGCGCAACCCCGCGTGGTCCGACCCCAAGAGGGATCAGGGCCTGGACTTCGAGGACGTCACGTTTCCTTCCCAGGACGGGGTGGCGCTCCACGGCTGGTTCATCCCCAGGGCGGGCGGGGGCGTGGGCCCGACCCTTGTCATGCTGCACGGCTGGCCGTGGAGCCGGATGGGCACCCGCGCCACGTCCAAGCTGAACGATCTGCCCAGGAGCAAGCCGGTGTCGCTCCTCCCCCTCGCCAAGGCGTTCCACGACGCCGGCTACCACGTGCTGATGTACGACGCCAGCGGCTTCGGCACCAGCGGGCGGCGGGGCGTGTACACCAGCGGCTGGCTCGAAGCCCGCGACACCCTCGGCGCCTTGACCTGGTTGGACGGCCGGGCCGAGGTCGACCAGGACCGGATCGGCGCCATCGGCTTCTCGATGGGCGGCGCGACGTTGACGTTCGTACTCCCACAGACCGACCGGATCAAGGCCGCCATCTCCGTACAACCGACGACGCCGGCGGTGTTCACGCCCCGGTACGGCCGGGACCTGCTCGGGCCCCTGCACGCCCTGACCGCACCCGTCACCGAACTGTGCTACCGCCTGGCCGGCGGCCCGACCCTGCGCTTCATCCGCCCCGCCATGGCGGCCGTGGGCTGCCGGGCGCCGATCCTCTTCGTCCAGAGCCGCGGCGACCGCTGGGGCAGCGTGGAGGACGTCCAGGACATGGTCGACGCCGCCCCGGGGGCGGTGGACCCGCTGTACCTGGACCTGCCCGACCGCTTCGACGGGTACACCCACATGGTCAACAACCCGCAGATCTCCCTCGACTTCTTCGGGAAGTACCTGGGGTAGCTCAGGGGTTGACCGTGAATGCCGTCAGCACGGTGCCTCTGCTGTCGAGGGCGGCCAGCGTTCGGATGGGGGCACCTGCGGGCAGGGGCACAGCTGGGAACCGGCCCACGGTCGTGAACGAAGCCGCCACCGTCTCGCGGTCGACGACCGTCGCGCCCCGGAGCTCCACCCGGACCCGTGCCACGTTCGGACGGGTCACGCCGATCACGAACCTCCCGCCACCCGCGACCGTGTAGCGCAGGACGTCGGCCTGGAACGTCCCCCGAGGCTCCGCACACGCCAGGCCCGCTCGCGACCCGGACTGAGCGACGAGCTGCCAGGAGCCGGCCGCTCAGGTGCCGCTGTCGACCACCGCCTCGACCGGTCCGGTCGGGCTGGTCGTGCTTGTCGTGCTGGGCGCCGCGGTCACCGGGCTGAGGGTGGTGGCCGTGCCCGTGCTGGTCGCCCGTGCGGCCTCGCTCTCACCGGCGTCGCCGCCGCACCCGGCCGGATCGGCAAAGGTGTGGCCATGACGACCCACATCGCTTTCCTGCGAGCCGTCAACCTGGGCAAGCGAAGGGTGAAGATGCCGCACCTCGTCGAGCTCGTCAGCGGTCTCGGCCACGGCGACGTCTGGACCCACATCAACAGCGGCAACGTCGTGTTCGAGGCCACCGGGGCCCGGGCCGCCCTCGAGCACGCGCTCGAAGCCACGCTCGAGGACGCCCTCGGCTTCGAGGTGACGACGTTCGTCCGGACCGCGGCGGAACTACGGCGGGCGCTTGCCTTCGAGCCGTTCCCGGTCGCATCCGGAGACACCTACTTCGTGACGTTCCTCAAGGACCGCGTGCCCCCGACCAAGGCACGGGCGCTCGAAGCGCTCAGCAACGACTTCGACACGCTCGCGGTCCAGGGACGTGACGTGCACTGGCTGATGCGTGGCAAGTCGACCGATACGAAGCTCACGACGAAGGCCTGGGAGAACGTCGTGGGCCACCACCGGAGCACCAGTCGCAACACGAACATGCTCCGCAGGCTGATGGACAAGATCGAGACCAAGGTCTGACGATGGGCCTGACGCGTACGGGGCCGGCTCGTTGGTTACCCTCGCCTCGGGACGGAGCGGAGCATGCGCACGAAGCGGTGGATCGTCGTGGTGGTCGGGGCGGCCGTCGTCGCCCTCGTGGCCGTCGGCGCCACTCGCCTCTTACGCGACGAGCCCGAAGGACCGGCCCGGGAGGTCAACGCCTACCTGCGGGCGTGGGAACGGTTCGACGCCGGGGCCATGGCTGCCGTCGTGGTACCTCCCGAGCAGGTCGGTCCGGCCGTGACCGCCCTGAAGGAACAGCTGGCGGTCACGACCATGCGGGTCACGGCGGGGATCATCGAGCGGGACGGCGATAGCGCTCGCGTTCCCTTCACCGCCAACCTGGACCTCGCCGGCCTCGGGACCTGGCGCTATGGCGGGCGGCTGATTATGAGGCGAACGAATGACCAGTGGCGGGTGGAGTGGGCGCCGGCCGCCCTCCATCCCGACCTCAAACCCGAGCGACAGTTTGCGGTGACTCGCTCGTGGCCCGAGCGGGCGCCCATCCTCGGCGCCGACGGTGCCTCCCTCGTCGCCGTCGGCCACGTGATGGTGGTCGGCCTGCAACCGGGCCGCATCCAGGACCAGGCCGCACTGGAGACGTCGCTCCAAGGCCTGCTCGGCATCCAACCGGCGGAGATCCGCGCCGCCCTGGCCCAGCCCTGGGTGCGGCCCGACTTCTTCGTGCCGATCGCGGAAGTCCGCCCGGAACGGTTCGGGGCGCTGCGCCCGCAGCTCGAGCCGATCCCGGGGGTGTTCTTCCAGCGCGGGCGCAGCCGGCTCGCGCCTGCGGACGGCTTTGCGGCCCACGTCGTCGGCTCGGTCAGAGAGATCACGGCCGAGCGCCTGGAGGAACTGGGGACGCCCTACGTGGTCGGCGACCGGGTCGGCTTGTCCGGCATCGAGGCGGCCCACGAGCGCCGTCTGGCGGGGACACCGTCGGGCGAGGTGCAGCTCCGCGAGTCGGACGGGCGCGTCGTCAGCATCCTCCACCGCTTCGAGGGCGCGTCGCCCCAACCCGTGCGCCTGACTCTCGATCGCGCTGTCCAGCAGGCGGCCGATCAGGCCCTCGACGGCGTCGCCCAACCGGCCGCCTTCGTGGCGATGGACGCGGGCACGGGCGAGATCCGAGCGGTCGCCAGCCGGCCGCTGAGCGAGGAGTTCAACCGGGCCCTGGCCGGTCGCTACCCCCCGGGTTCGACGTTCAAGATCGTCACGACGGCCGCCCTTCTCTCCACCGGGCTGCGTCCCGAGGAACCGGTCGGATGCCCGGCGCAAGCCGTCGTCGGAGGCCGGACGTTCGTCAACTTCGAGAGCGGAGCCCTGGGCTCGGTCCCGTTCGCCACGGCCTTTGCGCAGTCGTGCAACACCGCGTTCGTCAGCCTCTCGACCCGGCTGTCGGGCGGCTCGCTGGTCCAGGCGGCAGCAGGGTTCGGGTTCGGGAGTTCGTACGAAGTCGGGCTCCCGGTGGCGGGAGGACAGTTCCTACACCCCGGGGACGCCACCGAACTGGCCGCCGCCGCCATCGGGCAGGGTCGAGTGGTGGCGAGCCCGGTCCAGATGGCATCGGTGGCGGCGGCCGTGTCGTCGGGGAGCTGGCGTTCGCCCCGCCTCCTCGCCGACGCGCCACCAGGCGAGGTGAAGCAGTTGGACGCTTCAGTCGCCGCCACGCTCCGCCAGCTCATGACCGCGGTCGTGCGGGAGGGGACGGCAGCGGCGGTGGCGCACGCCGGGCAGGAGATCGCCGGCAAGACGGGGACGGCCGAGTTCGGAGGCGGGGACCCTCCCCCCACCCACGCTTGGTTTGTGGGCTACCGCGGCGCGTTGGCGTTCGCCGTGGTGGTGGCAGGCGGAGGCGTCGGCGGTCGCGTGGCGGCGCCGCTCGCGGCCCGCTTCCTCGACGCCGCTCCCCGCTGACGGAGCGACGGCATAGGTGCGCATCAGGTCAGCTTGCCCGTGGCGTGGGGGCGAAGGGCCTGGGCTGAGCCGGTGCCCCGCAGGTGGATGGCGATGATCAGGCTGGTGACGGCGGCCCACGCGCACCACAGGGAGACGAACCCCCGAAGCGTGAGCCAGCCCAGCCAACACGCCGACCACGTTCACAACCCCGAACACGACGATGAACCGGTGGCTCGACGCAAGGAAGCAGCCGAGGGTGGCCGTTCCGTGGCGACCACGCCGAGCCAGCTCTCGGGCGCAGCGATGTGGCGGACGAGGTCGAGATCAGCGCCCAGTTCGCCGACTGTAGGCGCCGCGAACGCAACGCCGGTGTCGCCGGAGGCCCGTGCCTTACGGTCGTGCGGGAGCGGGATCGTCGACCACCTCATGCGAGTGGCCGATGCGGTCGCCTCGGCCCGAAGACCGGCGGGACGTGCTGCTCCTGTGCCGCGCGTTCGGGTTGGACCTACCGCAGGAGTACCTCCCGGCCGCGTCCGACTGAGTCCATACGACGGGGCGGGCCGCGCCGTACACCTTGCGCCATGGCCGGACTTCTCCGATACACGGGTGTCGCCGCGGTCACCGCCGTCTGGACACTTCTGCTCACGGCCACGGCCCGGAGCGGGTTCGACCTTTTCGGGGAACAGCCGCTCAGCTACCTCGGCACGCAGGCGCCGTCAGCGGTTCTGTTCACCGTCGGGCTGGCGGTCCCCGCGCTACTCTTCGGGGCCTTCCACCAGTACGTGAGACGCGAGTTCCCGGTGTCGTCGTACTTCTCCGTGGCGATGCTGTCCGGCCTGGCAGGTCAGATGGTTGCGGCGTTCGTTCCCATCGGTGGCGACGCCATCGCCCATCGCGTCCACACGATCAGCGCACTGGTCCTGGGTGCCTCGCTGCCATTGCTCATGTGGCGCTTCGCCGCCGGCCAGGCCCCGGGGCCGTTTCGCCGGCTCAGTTATGCATTGTTCTGGGTTGAGGTCGCGGCCTGCGCGGTCGGCCTCTACCTGTCGGCTCGAAGCGTCGCGCCCGTCGCAGAGATCCTGCCCGGAGCCGCGTTCCACGCGTGGGTCCTCACCGTCACGTGCGCCGTACCCTCGGTTGTTCGCGACCCTGGTCGCGGAAGAGGGCTCGTGGGCGTTCCTGTCGCCGCATCGCTCGCCGCCCGCAGCCTCGGTGCCCCTTCTCGCTGACGGGCGTGGCGACTCGGTCAGGTGCGCCGCGGCGCCCGTTTGTCGGTCAGGGCTTGGCGCCGGCCGGAGTCCCGTTGGCGTGATCGAGTCCCGGCGGGTTCGGCGAGTTGCCCTTCCCCGATTCCGGTCCTCGGGTCGGGTCCGCCGCCTCGGCCCCGCCCGGTGTCCCGTTGGTGTGGTCGGGCCCCGGTGGGCTCCCTGCCTTTCCGCTCGCCTGCCCCGATTGCGGCGCGGGACCCTCGGTCTCGCCGTCGGCCGGCGTCACGCCTGAGGCGCCGTTGCCGTTCCCCTCACCCGACTGCGGCGCGGCGCTCTCGGTGTCGGCGCCCGCCGGCGTCCCATCCGTGGCGCCGTGAGCCGCAAGCTCCCGGCGTCGCCGTTCCCCTGCCCCGGTCCCGGACTGCCGCGTCGACGTGCGGGGTCCGATGGCGCGTCCGCAGCCTCGTTGGCCGGGGTCCGGTTGGAGTCGTCAAGGCCCCGGGCGGACTCCCCGAATTGACGTTCGCCTGGCCCCCGGACGGCGCGGGGTGCACGGCCTCACCATTTCCCGGTCCTGGCGGCTCCCTGTGTTGGCGTCCCCGAGCGGCGAGCCCGCTCGCGCCGGGTCCGCACTCTGGCCACCGGCCGGCGGCGGCGGCAGCGACGCCGAGCCCCAGACCGAGCTTGGCTGCCAGCCCCAGCGCCGCGAGCCTGGCCGGAAGCTCGGTCGAGCGCTGGCCGCCCCCTGTTTCCTCGCCGACGAGCTAGATGGCTGGTCGGACGTGGGCGACGAGCCGGCGGCAAGCAGCGTGGCGAGAGCCGTTCGGACCACCGGCGCGGGCCTGGTGGCGATGGCACCGAGGTCTTCGACGAACGGGGCGAGCCACTCGAACGCCGACGTTGGCGACAGCGCCCATCCAAGAGGGCCTCGAGCGTTCGATCGTCGAGGGTCTCAACAGCCATGTCGTGAATGTCACCGTCGAAGTCGGTCATTGCGATACCGGGTCCAGGTCGAGTGCGTTCCGGAGGTTGGCCAGCCCCCGACGCTGCAGCGCCTTGACGGCGGTGGCCGACGTGCCCAACGCCTCGGCGATGGCCTCGATGGTGAGGCCGGCCATGAGGCGCACGAGGAGCACATCGCGCTGGTCGGCGGGCAACCTCTCGCAGAGGGTCCGCACGCGCTCGTCGCTCAAGCTCTGGAGGGCGTCGTCCTCGCTGTTGTTCCCGACGGTGCGGAGCAGAGCGCGGTCGTCGCCGACCTCACACGGTCGAGGGTCCCTTCGCCGCCGATCGTCCACGAGTCGGGAATGGGCGACGGTGCAGATCCAGGTCTGAGGCTCGGAACTTGTCCTCGTTGCCCGTAAAACGACCCGATCCGGGTCAGGACTCCCAGGAACACCTCGTTGGCGAGGTCATCGGGGTCGGAGGCTCCTTGGACCCGGAGGTACCCGGCCACAGGGGGCGCCATGGCTTGATACAGCCGCTCGAGGGCCCAAGCCGCCCCGGCCTGGGCGGCGCACAGCAGGTCGTCGAAGCCAGGCCCAACCCGGCCCGGGCGGGCAACGGAGCCCCGACGACCCGTCACGTGTCGCTCGACGGTCTCGACCCCATCGCACGCGAGCGCGGCCCACAACCTGGGCACCGGACGACGCAGGGTGGCAGGCACCCCGTCATGCCGAAACGCCCGGCGCAACCTCCAAGACGCCGCCCCAGGCGCACCACCTGGGGACTCCTACCCGAGTTGTTACCACCTCGTGGACGTGCCCGAACGCGAGGATGTCCGCACCCGTATCCCTTTCGGCGCCTCAAGACGGTCACCAAGGTGATGGACGATCCGTCCCTCCGTCGAGCCCGAGGCGAAGCCGTGTCGGGCTCACGTCTCCTCCGCCAAACCCAGGTCCGATGACCCTTCGCACGGAGGATGAGAGATCCGGCGGTGACGATCTCTTGACGATCAGCGACGCCGCCGCAGTGTTCGGTCTCTCTCCGCGGACTCATCGTCCGGTGGGTGCCGGACGGACGGATTCGCAGCGCCACGGTTGAGGACCAGAAGCTGGTTTGGCGTTCCGACCTGGAAGCCATAGTGAGCCGGCGGCCCGACAAGAACCACGGCGGCACTGAGTAACCACGGCGGCACTGAGCAACCACGGCGGCACTGAGTAACCACGCCCGCTCGCCCATGCCGAGGTACTGACGGCCGCCGAACTGGCCGAGCAGCTGAAGCATTTCGACACGGCAACGCCGTTCTTCCGTTTCGGACCACCCGAGCGCTAACCGCGGCTGGGGCTGGCGGTTGGCTGGCCGTTGGCGATTCAGGGAGCGATCGCCCGAGCCGGCCGGCGGAGAACCTTCCGGGAAGCCGCCGGCCGGCGTTTGGGCGAGGGGGGGGAACGATCGACCCCAACGCGATCCCTATTCGAGCGAGCAGCCGCAGGAGTTGACGTCGCGGACGATCACGCTGCGACCGGTGTCCATGTGCGTTGTGCACGGCATGCACGGGTCGAGGCTCCGCACCGCACGGAGGACGTCGATCCCCTTGATCTGGTCCTCGGGGACGGTCTCCAGCAAGGGCGTGCCCACGACCACCTCCTCATAGGGCCCAAGCTGGCCGAAGGGGTCCGTCGGCGACGCGTTCATCGTCGACGGGGTGGTGATCTGGTAGTTCACGAGCTTGCCGTTGTCGATCTCGTTGTGATGCACGAGCCACCCGCGGCCGGCCTCCCAGAACCCCACCCCGATGCGGTGGTCCTTGGGGATCCTGAAGGGGGAATGCAGCTTGGTCTCACCCTGTCGCCAGTACTCGAACGACTGGAGCAGGCAGTTGATGCCGATCGTGGCCTGCCAGCCGACGGCGTAGGCCCGGGCCCGGTTCCGCTCGAGGGCGTTCAGGGTCCTAGGGATGGCCCAGAACAGTTCGGTCTCGGGAAGCGCATGGCGAGGCAGCAGCATGCGGATGCCGTCCCCGGTGGCCTCGTAGAAGGGGTTCTCGGGGTGCTTCTGGGCCAGGGCCGTCGTCCACATGCGGCCGTACACCCCCGTCTCCACGACCTTGCGATCCCATCGAAGCGAGGTGTCCCAGGTGTACTTCTCGCGGAAGTTCGTCGCGCTTGGCTTGGGGATCGTCGTCTTGTTCCAGGGGTGGTAGGGCGACAGGGCGTTCCCCAACGGGTCGGTCTGATGCTTCTGTGGCCCGCTCTGGGTCCAGTCCTCGTAGAAGGAGTGCTCGACGAACTCCTCGGTGCCGATGTTGATGTCGTGCAGGTTCGTCGTGACGAGCTTGCCGTCGATGACGATGCCGGGGGTGGACCACCTGGCGTTGCCCCACTGGTTGGCATTGCCGTACGACGCGTCGTAGACGTCGGACTTGTCAAAGATCCCGGTCTGCGCCAGGTTGACCTGGCGGGCCCCGACCTGCTCGTAGTCCGGATTGGCCTCGTAGAGGAAGTCGACGAGGTCGTCCCAGATGCGGGGCAGGACCTTGGCGAAGTCAACGATCTTGCCCAGCTGGGCGTAGTACTCGTTGAACGACGACGTGGTGATGGTTGTCGACACGCCGCCCGGGACCAGCGTCGACGGGTGGGGGTACTTGCCGTACATCAGCTGGCACATGATCCGCCCCACCCGCGTCCACTCGAGAGCCTCGAGGTAGATCTTGCCGCTGAGGGGGTTCATGGCGTCCATGATGTCTTTGACCGTCGCGTAGCCGTGGATGTCGGCGTTGGGGGCGAGGGTCTTCTCGGCCCGGGTGACCAGCTCAGGGTTGGTGACCGAGATGAGCGAGGTGGAGTAGTCCGGCCCGGCCAGGAGGCCGAGGTGCAGCGGGTTGTCGTAGAACATCTCCGCGACCTCACCCAGGTTCCGGACCTCGACGCCGAGGGGCGGCGGCACGATCCCGAACGTCTGCTCCAGGCCCAAGGCGGACACGGTTGCGTGCACACCACCGCACACACCGCAGGCCCTCGACGAGATGTCGATGGCGTCGCGGGGGTCACGGCCCTGGAGGATGATCTCGTAGCCCCGGAACAGCATGGCCCGCGAGTGGCACTCGACGGCCTTGCGGTTTTCGAGGTCCAGCACGGTGTGGATGGCGAGGGCGCCGGCCACGCGGGTCATGGGGTCGATCGACCACTCCCGCAGGCGGGGCGGGGCGGCCACCTGGGCCCCCGGACCGGGTCGGCGGCGGACGTAGCCCTTGCGCTCCGCCCCCTGGACGGCCCACGGGTCTGCGGTCCCCTCGCGCAGCCTGGCCGTTCCCGACGCGTCGAACTCAATGGGTAGGTTCTTGAAGCACATATGCGTCTCCCCGTTGTGTGAATCAGGGGGGTCCCGTCGAGCCGACGTCGAACCGTGCCGCCTTCAGCGACGAGCAACCGGCTCGTCCAGCCTCAGGCGAGGCCTCCCAACACCCACATTCTACCCCGCCTGTAGATGTTTTTCACACTTATCTGTGAAACGTCTCCCTACGCTCCCTGCGCGCCGTGCCGTGCGTCAACAAGCCTGATGGCGGGGGTCGGGCGCTGGAAGCCGGCAAGCGTGATGTCGCCGAGCATCTCCACGTCGAAGGCGTCCTCGATGGAGGCGCAGAGGCGCTGGGCGATCAGGATCTGGCCCGGACCTGCCTGTTCGGCGAGGCGGCCCGCCAGGTTCACCACCGATCCGATGGGCGTGTACTCGTAACGACCTTCGAACCCCGACATACCGAGGGTGGCGTACCCCGAGGCCACCCCCATGCCGACGTCGAGCTTGTACCCCAGCGATTGCCAGTGGGCCGTGGGCTCGACCATGGCTCCGCGTAGGGCGAGGGCCATCCCCGCCACCCGGGCCTCGGGGTCGTCGCAAGGAACCGGGTCGTTGAGGTACGCCAGCACGCTGTCGCCGGCTAGGTAGCCGACGGCGGCGCCGAACAGCCGGAGCACCTCTCCCAGGGCCTCGTAGAAGCTGCCCAGGACACCGAGCAGCTCCTCGGGCTCCGCGGCCTCGATGAACGTGGAGAACCCGTGCAGCTTGCACAGGCACACCGCGATGAACCTGCGGTGGGGCTTGAGGAAGGCGTCGTCGCCCGACGACAGGACGAGATCGGCCACCTGGTCGGAGAGGAACCGCCGGAGCCGGCCGAGCCGCTCGATCTCGTCGACCTGATCGGCGACCCGGCGCTCCAGGTCGCGGTTCCAGGCCGCCAGCTCGACCCGCTGGTCCTGGATCAGATCGTGGTACCGCTTGATGCGCAGCAACGAGCGGATACGAGCCAGGAACTCGCCGCGGTCGAAGGGCTTCACGAGGAAGTCGTCGGCCCCTGCGTCGAGGGCCGACAGCTTCTCGTCCGGCCCTTCGGCCGTGATCATGACCACGGGCAGCGCCTGCGTCTCGGGGACGGCGCGGATGCGCCGGCAGACCTCGTAGCCGTCCATGGCCGGCATGCGGATGTCCAGCAGGACGATGTCGAAGCACTCCTGGGCCAGCAGGTCGAGGGCCCGGCGCCCGTCCTCGGCCAGGGTCGTGCAGTGACCCTCCTGCTCGAGCATGTGGGAGAGGATGCGGCGGCTCACGGAGTCGTCGTCGACTACGAGCACCGACGCGCCCGGCACCGGGCCGCCGGCCGGTGCCGGTGCCGTCATGCTGAGGTCCCCTCTGCGCCGCCCCTCACCCCGTCGAGCACGCCCTGCAGCGACACGCGGACCCGCTCGTACTCGACGGCGATGTCGGCCGCGAGCGCAGCGGCCTCGGCCACATTCAGGCTCGGGGCATCGGCCGCTCCCGGTGGCGAGCCTCGGCCGACCAGGGTCTCCAACCGCTGACACCGCTCGGCCAGCCCGTCGGCCCCGAACGCCCTCGCCGTCGACTTCAACGTGTGAGCCGCCCGGTGCGCCTCCTCCAGCGCGCCTTCGGCGATGCCGCGCTGCGCCGCCGCGACCAGCGTGGGGGCTTCGCTGAAGAAGGCGCCGACCAGCTCCGGGAGCAGGTCCCGGCCGCCGGCACCCAGCGTCGCCAGGAGGCGATCGATCCCCGCGGGGTCGACAGCGGGCTCGACGGCGGCAGCTGGCGGGGTGGCCACGCCCGGCGGGCGACGCAGGCCGGCGGCGAGGCGGAGCGCGCCGGCGAGGGCGTGGGGCCTGATGGGCTTGGCCAGGTAGTCGTCCATGCCCGCGGCGAGACACCGCTCCCGGTCCCCCTCGAGCGCGTTCGCCGTCAGCGCGACGACCGTTGGGCCGTGTGCGCCCCAACGGCTGCGGATCCGCTGGGTCGCCTCGAAGCCGTCCATTTCGGGCATCTGGACGTCCATGAGGACGGTGTCGTAGGGCTGGCGTTCGAGGGCGGCCACCGCCTCCAGGCCGTTGGCAGCCACGTCCGCCGCGTACCCGAACTTGGCGAGAGTAAGGAGGATCAGCTTCTGGTTGATCTGGTTGTCCTCGGCCAGCAGGATACGGAGCGGGAACCGCTGGGCCATGGTCGGATCGAACACCCCGGACCCCTCGGGCCGGGCCGGCGCGGGCTGGTCAGCCATCACCCGTACGAGGGCGTCATGGAGCTGGGACTGCTTCACCGGCTTGGTGAGCATCGCTGCGAAGTCGGCCGTGCGGGCCCGCGTGTCGTCGCCGCCCGGCGTCATCGACGCCAGCAGGACGAGCCGCAGCTCGTCCCGTCCCCGGAGACGCCGAAGCGCCTGGGCGAGGGTCACGCCGTCCATCTCCGGCATGTGGTAGTCGATGAGGGCGAGATCGAAACCTCTCGTCCGCTTCGACCCAGCCCAGGGCCTCGGCCGGCGAGCCCGTCTGGCGGACGTCCATCCCCCACTTGGCGGCCAGCAGCGTGAGGATGCGCCGGTTGGTGGGGTTGTCGTCGACCACCAGGGCCCGTAGCCCCCGAAGCTCCGGCAGCACGTCGGACGACCGGGGCGGGAGCGAGACTTCGGCGGCCCGTACGGTGAAGCTGAACGTCGAGCCGGCACCCGGCTGCGACTCGACCCAGATCCGGCCGCCCATGAGCTCGCACAAGCGACGGGAGATGGCGAGACCGAGCCCGGTGCCGCCGTAGATGCGGGTGGTCGACCCGTCGAGCTGGGTGAACGCCGAGAACAGGCGCTCGGCCTGCGCGGCCGGGATCCCGATCCCCGAGTCCCGCACGGAGAACGTGATCTCGTGGCGCCCGTCGTCGATCCGGCCGCTCCGGGCGGCGACGACCACCTCGCCCTGTTCGGTGAACTTCACGGCGTTCGACAGGAGATTGGCGAGGATCTGCCGGAGCCGGCCCGGGTCGGCCAGCAGGGCCTCGGCCACCCCGTCGCCGATCTCGTAGGCCAGCTCCAGGTTCTTCTCGGCGGCCTGGACCGACACCAGCTCGAGGGCGTCCTCGATGCACGATCGCAGGTGGAAGGGCTGGGGCTCCAGCTCGAACCGGCCCGCCTCGATCTTGGAGGAGTCGAGGATGTTGTTGATGAGACCGAGGAGGTGCTCGCCGCTGGCCCGGATGGTCTCCAGGAACTCGCGCTGCTGATCGTCGAGGGGCGTGTCCTGCAGGAGGCTGGTCATGCCGATCACCGCGTTCATGGGCGTGCGGATCTCGTGGCTCATGTTGGCCAGGAAGGCGCTCTTGGCGAGGGTCGCCTCCTCGGCTGCCTCCTTGGCGGCCCGGAGTTCCTCCTCGTCGCGCTTGCGGGAGAAGAAGCCGGGGATCTCGTAGGTGGTCACCGTGCGGGCGACGTCGGGCCGCTGCTGCAGGTAGTCCTCGATGAACCCCTCGATCCGGCTCGGGTGGGCCATGATGAACCGGCAGCACTCGTCGCCCTTGGCCTTGCAGAGGATCTCGGTGGCGACGAGCGTCACGCCGAACGACTCCTCGCACCATCCCGACGAGTAGCCGGCGTTCATGGCACAGACCGGGAAGGTTCCCCGCTTGCCCGCCTTCAGCCACGAGTCCGACTCGAACGAATACGGGTGGTCGTAGAGCAGGAAGTAGTTCTCGTCGGGCGAGGGGCGGCTGTCGGCGGACACGTCCACGAACGCCCAGCCCGCGTGGGCGAAGTGGATGGGCCCCGCTGAAAGCTTGGCAATGGGATCGTCGAGTGCCAGCTTGGTGTGGAAGCTGCGGGCGTCGGCGGCGCCGATGGCGTGGGCGATGTCGAACAGGAGACTGCGGGCGACGGCGACGGCCTCGTCCTCGCCCTTGTCGGCGTACAGGCGCAAGATCTGGTCGAAGAACTCCACCGACATCGAGCCGGCCCGCACCAGGATGTACCGCTGCCCGAAGATCTCGATGGTGCCCTCGGTCGGGTCGAACCGCCGGCCTTCGAAGTAGCGGCCGACGTACTCCTGCGCCTGCAGGAAGAGGGGGACCATCGGATCCGGCACCTTGACCGTCCGCAGTTCGGCCGCGCCGGTGGCCGCGCCGGTGATGTCGTCAGCGTCCGGCACTGTTGACCTGCCCGATGGGCATGCCGGATGCTCGCGCGACAGGCTCGCCGGCACAAGGCGCGGCCCATTCGCTCACTTCACGTTGAAGGCCCGGACCGGGGCGTGGAATCCCTTGAGCGAGAGCTCGACTGGGTCGTCGACGTCGAACCTGCCCCGCACCGCCAGGTGGACGCGTCCGCTGATGAGGACCTGGCCGGCGGCGGCCTGGTCGCACAGCCGAGCCGCCAGGTTGACGACGCTGCCGATGACCCCGTAGTCGTAGCGGCCCTCGAACCCGATCTGGCCGAGGGTGGCATAGCCGAAGGCCACCCCCTCGGCGAATCCGAGCAGATGGCCCCGCTTGCGCCACTGCGCCAGGGGCACGCTCATGGCGGCGCGCATCTCCACGGCCAGCCGAACCGCCCGTTCCGCGGGGTCGGGCACGGGAACCGGGTCGTTGAAGAACACCATGAGGCCGTCGCCGGCGAAGAAGCCCACGGCTGCCTCGAACCGGTGGATCAGGCTCCCGACGGTCTCGTGGTACGCGGCCAGCACCTCCATGACCTCCTCGGGCTCCGCCGCCTCGGCGAAGGCCGTGAACCCCCGCAGGTCACAGAACAGGACGGCGATCTCGCTGCGATGGGTCGCCAG
Source organism: Acidimicrobiales bacterium (assembly GCA_050742295.1). Classification (GTDB taxonomy): domain Bacteria; phylum Actinomycetota; class Acidimicrobiia; order Acidimicrobiales; family AC-14; genus JAHFUQ01. The sequence continues at coordinate 54,627 of JBOGID010000565.1, forward strand.
GACTGCGTCACCAGCAGAGACAACCGCGTCCGCCACCTGGGGCGAGAGGAAACGCCGGAGCTGGGCCAGGCGACCGATTTCCTCGACCTGTTGACGTACGCGCGTCTCCAGCGTCTCGTTGAGCTCCGCCAGGGACGCAGCCTGGTCGCGGACGGTCCCGAGCAGGGCCCGCTCCTGGTCGCGCAGCCGCTTGCGCTCCAGCGACGCGTTGACCCGGGCTTGCAGCAGCACGGGGTCGAAGGGTTTGGGCAGGAACTCATCGGCGCCCATCTCGATGCAGTCGACGATCGTCGCCAGCCCCGTCCGGGCCGAGATCATGATGAACGGCGTCTCCTGGAGGCGAGGATCGCCCTGGCGCTCCTCGAGCACCTCGAAGCCGTTCATCCCGGGCATCACCAGATCGACGAGGACGACGTCGACTGGCTCATCCCGCAGCACGCTCAGGCCCTGCTCACCGCCCTCGGCCACCAGGACCCGGTGCCCGAATTCCCTAAGCCACCGCGCAAGAAGGTCCCGACTGGCAGCTTCGTCGTCGACCACGAGGATCGTGGCCGCGGCCGGCGTTGGGGAGGAACCGGCCAGGCGCGGAACGACGCGGACGGTCCTCCGCGAGGC
>JBOGID010000566.1:0-3039 GCA_050742295.1 Acidimicrobiales bacterium
GCCCCTGTCAGCTTTCAACAGTGCGAACCCGGCTGTCTTGGTTCCTACAGGCGCCACCATTGCCTCGGAGCCCGAGGCGGCGTCCTGGGAGCCGGGCAACCTCCTGATCTTCGCTCGGGGCACCGACAACGGCGTGTATGCCTTGCCGTTCGGGAGCGGCGGGTGGGGCACCTGGGTCCGACTCGTCCGCCCGACCGATACGTGGCAGAGCGGGCCTGGCGCGACGGCCCGGGGCCCGAGCCGGTTCGACGTCTTCACCCGTGGGACCGACAACCTGGCGTACCACATCTGGCAATAGCCTTCCGCGGCGTTCAGGCCATGCAGGCCGGCCCGGCCCGCCACGGCCGGTACGGTTGAAGCCGTGACTGTCCGCCCGGTCCGGCTGGTCGTGATCGGTGGCGGCCCTGGTGGGAACCAGGCCGCCACCACCGCGGCCAAGCTGGGGGCCGAGGTCACCATCATCGAGCGCGACGTCATCGGCGGCGCCGCCCACCTGTGGGACTGCATCCCGTCCAAGGCGATGATCGCCACCGGCAACGCCATGTCGTTCATGCACCGCTCCCCGGGCATGGGCCTGGGCGAGCTCAGCGCCTATGTCGACGTGGACGCCCTCAAGCGCCGCATCGCCGACATCGAGGAACACCTGCGCCGGTCGGTGGCCGACCTGCTGACGAGCCAGGGCGTGCGCATGGCCCGGGGCCAGGGGCGGCTGGTCGACGCCCACACCGTGGCCGTCGACGGCCCCGACGGCACCGAGCAGTTCCCGGCCGACTTCGTCGTCCTGTCCACGGGCAGCCGGCCCCGCACGCCTCCGTGGGCCACGCCCGACGGCGACCGGGTGCTGACGACCCGCCAGGCCTATCCCCCGCCTGCCATCCCCAGCCACCTGGTCGTAATCGGCTCGGGCGTGACGGGCGTGGAGTTCGTGCACATGTTCCGCTCCTTCGGGTCGAACGTCACCCTGATCGTGAGCCGCCAGCAGGTCCTCCCCGACCGCGACCCCGAGGTGGCGGCCGCCCTGGAGGACGACTTCCTGCGCCGCGGCATCGTCCTGCTCAAGGGGGCCAAGGCCGAGGGCATCGAGCGGATCCCCTCGGCCGACGGCGACGGGGTGCTCGTCAAGTGCGACGACGGGCGGGTTGCCCGCGGCAGCCACGTGCTGCTCGCCATCGGCTCGGTCCCCAACTCCGAAGGGCTGGGGGCGGAGGCGGCCGGCGTGGACGTGGACGATCGGGGCTTCGTGCCCGTCAACCAGCACTGCCAGACCAACGTCTCGCACATCTACGCCGCAGGCGACCTGTCCGGGAAGCTGCCCCTGTCGTCGGTTGCGGCCATGCAGGGGCGCAAGATCGCCGAGCACGTGCTGGGCATGCACACCCGCCAGCACCGCCACCTCGACTACGAGAAGGCGGCCTCGGCCATCTTCACCGAGCCCGAGATCGCCGAGGTGGGCGTGCACGAGGCCGACGCCTTCGCCATGGGACGCAAGATCCGGGTGACCAAGGTGCCCTTCGGCGCCAACGCCAAGGCCCTCATCAACGACGACCCGCGCGGCTTCGTGAAGATCGTGTCCGACCCGGCCACCGGCGTGGTGCTGGGCGGATCGATCGTCGGCCGCCACGCCGCCGAGCTCATATCCGTCGTGGCCCTGGCCGTGACCGCCAGCCTGCGGGTGAGCGACGTGATCGACAGCCTCCTCGTCCACCCCACCCTGTCGGAATCCCTGGGCGACGCCGCCGACTAGGCCATTATCCTAGCTCTAACTTACGGCAAGCACGGGGTGACTGCGGCCTACCGTTGCGTAAGTAACCGCGGCGACAGACGACGTCCCATCGGCCCCCGCGACGACCTGATTTCCGCTTGATGGCGCCCGGAACTCGGTTTCCATTACTTGGTGGGAAGCGCCCCTTGGCGCTCGCCGCGCTTACGGGCATTCTTGTGCTGGTTCTGGCTGCGGCCGTTCTTCGCCTTTGGGAGAGCGACCTGGCCGTGCCATTCAGCCACGAGTCCGACGCCAACGACGTCGCTGCAGTCGTCAAGGGAATAGTCGACCACGGGTGGTACCAGCAAAACCCTGACTTGGCCGCGCCGTTTGGCCAGGAGCGGTACGACTTCCCCATCAGCGACAACAATCTTCAGCTCCTCGGGCTCAAGCTGCTGAGCGTGTTCATCAAGGACTACGCGGTCGTTCTGAACCTGTTCTTCCTGTTGGGGTTTCCGCTTGTCGCTGTCTCGGCCCTCTTCGTCCTCCGGCGGTTGGGGGTCTCTGCGCCGGTTTCCGTCGTTGTAGCAACGCTGTTTGCCCTGCTTCCCTATCACTTCACCCGCGGCGAAATACACCTCTACTTGTCGTTCTACGTCACGATCCCCCTCGTGGCTTACGTGGCGATCGTCGCCTTCTACGGAGGTGAACCGCCCGAAGGAATCACGGCTGTCTCCCGCCCCGGCTTGGTTGTTCTCGCGCTTCTGATCGGGTCCTCCTCGGCGTATTACGGCGCCTTCAGCATCCTGCTTGTTCTCGTCGCGAGCGCCCTTGGTTACGTCGGCCGGCGGAAGTTCACGGCGCTGCGCTTCGGTGTCGTGTTCGTGGTGGCCGTGGTCTTAGCCCTGGCCGTCAACCTCGCTCCGAGCCTTGCCTATCGTGTCCGGCACGGCGAGAACGTCGAGGTGGCGAGGCGACCTGCCAGCGACAGCGAAACCTACGCGCTGAAGCTCACATCGTTGCTCTTACCTGTCGACGGTCACCGCTTCGCCCCCGCGGCCCGACTGCGCCAGCGGTACATGAGCGAATTCCCCGTCCCCTCCGAGGAGCAAGCGCTCGGCGGGGCGGCCTCGGCCGGCCTTGTCTGGCTGATGGGTGTGGCCCTGGTCAGTGCCGCTGGGTTCGCCCGGCGCTCTGCGCTGGCACGTCACCGCCCCCTCGCCGCCCTCGCATTGGCCAGCACGCTCATCGCCACACTGGGTGGCCTGTCGTCGCTCATAAGCCTGTTGGTCTCCCCGCAGATCCGCGGCTGGAACCGCTTCTCGATTCTCCTGGCC
>JBOGID010000567.1:0-4945 GCA_050742295.1 Acidimicrobiales bacterium
GACTCGGCGTCGCGTACGGGCATGCTCGACCCGACGACGAGGGTGGCGCCGTCGGGGAGGGCGGCGGCGACGTCGCGGGCCACCCGTCCCTCGAAGGGCTCGTCCCACGAGTCGAGCAGGTCGTCGACGGCACGGCGGGCGGCGGTCTCGGCGTGCTGCCACCCTTCCAGCCAGTGGCCGCCGGTCATCCGCCAGCACACGTGCTCGGTCACGGCTCGCAGCAGGGCTTCGGGGTCGGCGGCGATCCGCCGGCTGGCGACCCGGTGGGGATCGAGCCAGGCGCCGTCGGGATCTACCAGGACGTGGGGGATCGACTCGTCCAGCCAGGCGGTGGCGGGGCGGTTGGTGAGGGGCGCGCCCACGTGCACCACCAGATCGGGGCGTTGCCGCACGGCGAACGGCGCGCCGCGCAGCAGTGGGTCGTAGGTGGACACGGCGTGGGAGCCGGAACGAAGACCGGAGATGGCGTCGGCCAGGACCGGCCACCCGGCGGCCCGGGCGAAGCGGTTGACGACGGCTGGCGCCACCGGCGCCCCCCACCCGGCCACCAACACGCCCCGGGCGGCGCCGTCCACCGCCTGGGCCACGGCTTCGACGTCGGCCGGATGGGGCTCGCGGGGCGTGGGCCTCGACTCGACAAACGGGCGGCCGCGCTCCCGGCCCGGCGCCTCGGCCAGGTGGGCGCCCGTGGGCACCAGCGGCTCCCGGAAGGCCAGGTTGAGGTGGACCGGCCCGGAGGGCGGACCGGCCGCCGCCGCCCAGGCCCGAACCGCGACCGATCGCCAGTAGCGGCCCGCCTGCCCGCCGGCGACGTCCTCGGGCACGCCGACCTCGACGAACCAGCGGACGGCGTCCCCGTAGAGTTTGAGCTGGTCGATGGCCTGGCCCGCGCCCGTGTCCCGTAGTTCGGGGGGACGGTCGGCGGTGCACACGATCAGCGGCGTCCGGGCGTGCCAGGCCTCCAGGACGGCGGGGTGGAAGTTGGCGGCCGCCGTCCCCGACGTGCACAGCAGCACGACCGGAAGGCCGCTGGCCTTGGCCGTCCCGAGGGCGAAGAACGACGCCGAGCGCTCGTCGAGGAACACCGACAGCCGCATCCGCTCCTCGGCGGCGAGGGCCAGAGCCAGTGGTGTCGAGCGCGATCCGGGCGCCAGCACGGCGTCGGTCACGCCCGCCCGGGCCCACTCATCGACGAGGGTTCGCGCCATGGCCGTCCCGGCGTCGGCTCCGGTCACGCGAGGATGTTCCTGTGCTGCATCAGGTGAGGTCGGGGCAGCCGGGCGGGCCCCCGGTCGTGCTGGTGCACGGCTTCACCCAGACACACCGTTCCTGGGATGACGTGGCGGAAGCCCTGGACGACCGCTTCGACGTCGTGCGGGTGGAGCTTCCCGGGCACGGCGGATCCGGTGAGCAACGGGCCGGTTTTGTCGAAACGGCGGCCGCCATCGGTGCTGCTCGCGATTGGCCGGCCACCTACGTGGGCTACTCGATGGGCGGGCGGCTGTGCCTGCGCCTGGCCCTCGACCACCCCGAACTGGTGCGGTCGCTGGTCCTGATCGGTGCCTCGCCCGGTATCGCCGACCCCGAGGCACGCGACGAGCGCCGCCGTTCCGACGCCCGCCTGGCCAAGGATCTCGAAGGGGGCGACACCAAGACGTTCCTGGAGGGGTGGCTGGCCCAGCCCCTGTTCGAGACGACGACGCCCCGGCCCGAGGACCTGGCGGCGCGCCGGGCCAACTCGGCTGAGGGGCTGGCCTACGCCCTGCTCACCCTGGGCACCGGCAGCCAGGAGCCACTGTGGGACCGCCTGGGGGAACTGGCCATGCCCGTGTTGCTGGTGGCGGGCGAGCACGACGCCAAGTTCCGGGGAATCGCCGAGGCCATGGCCGATCGCATCGGCTCCGACGCCCGGACCGAGTGGGTCGAGGGAGCGGGCCACGCCGTCCCGCTCGACCGTCCGGACGAGTGCGCGGCCCTCATCGCGGGCGCCGCCAGTCACGCCGCCACCCGGTAGCGAGCGAGCAGGGCGGGGTCGGGCACGGGCCGGCGGACGGCGAGCCGTCCGTCGACGGGCACCAGCGGGTCGGCCACCACGTCCTCGGCCAGCAGCGTCGCGGTGCCCAGGCCGCAGGCGAAGGCCAGGTCGGGGAGGGCGGCGGCCAGGGCCAGCCCGGCGGCCAGGCCGACAGACGTCTCCAGCATCGACGTCACCACCGCGGGGACCCCGGCCGCCTCGGCCACCTCGAGCGAAGCCCGGACGCCGCCGAGGGGCTGCACCTTGAGGACGATGACATCGGCGGCTGCGAGCGTCGCCAGCCTGCGGGCACCGTCCACATCCCGGACACACTCGTCGGCGGCGATGCGGACGTCCACCCGCCGGCGCACGGCAGCCAGGTCGTCGAGGGACGTCACCGGCTGCTCCACGTACTCGACGTCGAACGGGCGGAGGCGAGCGATGGTGGCCACGGCCTCGTCGATATCCCACCGGCCGTTGACGTCGACACGAAGGGCGACGGCCGGGCCGACCGCCGCCCGCACGGCCGCGACCAAATCGACGCCACGACGGACCTTGACCTTGAGGCACTGGTAGCCGTCGGCCACTGCCGCGACGGCTGCGGCTGCGGCCTCATCCGGCTCACACACGGGGATCAGGGCGTTGACCGGCACCGAGTGGCGCACCGGTGGAGGCCAGCGCCGGAGCGCAGCCTCGTCGGCCGCGGCCCGGGCTCGTTCCGGGGAGCACGGGTAGCCGGGCAGGGGGGAGCACTCGCCCCACCCGGCCGGGCCCTCGACCAACAGGGCCTCCCGGAAGCCACCCGCCCGCAGGGGCAGGCGGACTACCAGTCCCACATGCCCACCGCCACCAGCGCGGCCAGCACCAGTTGGAACCGGGCCGTCCCGATGAGGGCCCCGACCAGGGCCGGTGGCGTGGCGGCCGGGTCGTTCACGGTCCGGACGGGCTTCCAGGCCAGGGGCGCGGCCACGAGACCGAGCAGGGCCCCGGGCGCCGCCAGCGCCAGTGGCGCCGGCATCAAGGCGGCCACGGCCATGCAGGCCACATAGAGCCGCCGGGCCTTATGCGCACCGATGCGGACGGCCAGTGTGCGCTTGCCGGCGGCGGCGTCGGTCCCCACGTCTCGGAGGTTGTTGGCCAGGAGGATGGCGCACGCCGCCAGTCCCACGGGCACGGCCCCGGTCACCGCCAGGCCCGGGACCCGTTCCAGATGCACATAGGCCGAGCCGCACGTGGCTACGAAGCCGAAGAAGATCAGGACCGTGACCTCGCCCAGCCCGGCCGAGGCGTAAGGCTTGGGCCCGCCGCTGTACAGGGCGGCGGCCAGCACGCAGGCCGCGCCCACCGCGATCAGCCGCCAGTCAACGGCCAGGGCCAGCACGATGCCTGCGACGGCGGCGACCGCCAGCGACACGAAGGCGGCCCGCTTGACCGAAGCGGGCGCCGCCAGCCCCGACGCGGTCAGGCGCACGGGGCCGCGCCGGGCGGCGGTGTCCACGCCCTTCACGCCGTCGGAGTAGTCGTTGGCGTAGTTCACACCCACCTGGAGGGCGACGGCCACCACCAGGGCCAACCCCGCCCGCCACCAGATCACCTCGCCATAGCGGGACGCCACGCTGGTGCCGACCAGCACGGGCGAGACCGACGCCCCCAGCGTCTTCGGCCGGGCGCCTTGGGCCCAGAGCCGAGCCCCGGTCACGTCACGGCCGCTTCGGGAAGCGGCTGAAGTCGGGTGGGCGCTTCTCCACGTAGGCGTCGCGGCCCTCCTGCGCCTCCTCCGACAGGTAGAAGAGCAGGGTGGCGTCGCCCGCCAGCTGCTGGATGCCGGCCAAGCCATCGGTGTCGGCGGCGAACCCGGCCTTCAGGAGCCGCAGCGCCAACGGGCTGTGGCGCAGGATGGTCCGGCACCAGTCGACGGTCTCGGCCTCCAGCCGTTCCAGGGGCACGACGGTGTTGACCAGGCCCATGGCCAAGGCCTCCTGGGCGTCGTACTGGCGGCACAGGAGCCAGATCTCCTTCGCCTTCTTCAGCCCGACGGTGCGGGCCAGCAGACCGGCGCCGTAGCCACCGTCGAACGACCCGACCCGGGGGCCGGTCTGGCCGAACCGGGCGTTGTCGGCCGCGATGGTCAGGTCGCAGACGAGATGGAGGACGTGCCCGCCGCCGATGGCGTAGCCTGCGACCATGGCGATCACCGGCTTGGGCAGCCGGCGGATGTGGATCTGGAGGTCGAGGACGTTGAGGCGCCCGATGCCCTTCTCGTCGACGTACCCGTCGTCGCCCCGCACCTTCTGGTCGCCGCCCGAGCAGAAGGCCAGCGGTCCCTCGCCGGTCAGGATGACCACGCCCACCTCGGGGTCGTCCCGGGCCCGGTCGAAGGCGTCGATCAACTCCCGCACCGTCTTGGGCCGGAAGGCGTTGCGCACCTCGGGCCGGCAGATCGTGATCTTGGCCATGCCGTCAGCCGTTTCGTAGCGGATGTCCTCGTAGTCGCCGGCGCCGTGCCACTCGGCCGCGGGCGAAATCTCATCCACGGGCGTCACCACTCCTAGAACGATCACTCCTACGGATCGTCCGAGCGTAGCGCGGTCAGGTCATGGGCAGCCGCCCGCCGGGGTGGCCTGCACGGTGGCCACGTCGCCGGCGGCCATGGCGTCGGCCAGCTTCTTGACCACCACGAGGATGTCGCTGTTGCGGCCCCAGCCCTCCTCGGTCCCCTGCCGGAACAGGTCGCTCAGGCTCCTCACCACCCGGGTCTGGGTCGTCACGTCGCTGGCGGCCCGGGCTTCGAGCCATGCGGCCCGGGCCGAGCACAGGTCCGAAGCGGCGGTCTTCACGTCGGGCGGGGGAGCGCTCTTCGGTGTGGTCCTCGCCAGTAGCTCCCGCCACGTGGCGTCGGACACCGCCTTCAGCGACTCGGCCGCCTCCACC
>JBOGID010000568.1:0-9637 GCA_050742295.1 Acidimicrobiales bacterium
GCCCCGGAGAAGCCCACGGTGCGACGGGCCAGGACCCCGAGGTCGACGTCCGGGGCCAGGGGCTTGCCCCGGGCATGGATGCCCAGGATCTCCTGTCGGCCCCTGATGTCCGGCCGTTCGATGCCGACCCGGCGATCGAAGCGGCCGGGGCGCAGCAGCGCCCCGTCGAGGATGTCGGGGCGGTTGGTGGCGGCCAGCACGACGACGCCCGAGCCGGGGTCGAAGCCGTCCATCTCGACGAGCAGCTGGTTGAGGGTGGCCTCACGCTCGTCCTGGCCACCGACGGCCATGGCGGTACGGCTGCGACCCACGGCGTCCAGCTCGTCGATGAAGACGATGCAGGGGGACGCTTGCTTGGCCACGGCGAAGAAGTCACGGATACGGGCGGCACCGACGCCGACGAAGATCTCGACGAAGTCGGAGCCGGAGATGGAGAAGAACGGCACGTTCGACTCGCCGGCCAGGGCCCGGGCCAGCAGCGTCTTGCCACAGCCCGGAGGACCGGTCAGCAGGATGCCCTTGGGCACCGAGGCGCCCATGGCCAGGAACTTGTCGGGGCTGCCCAGGTAGTCCCGAACCTCGGCCAGTTCCTCGATGGCCTCGTCCACGCCCGCCACGTCGGCGAAGGTGATCTTCGATTCGCCCACGGCCAAGCGCTTGCCCTTGGACTTCCCGAAGCCCATCGCATCAGCGCCCCCACCGGGCCGCATGATCAGGAACACGATGAAGAGGCCGTCGATGATGATCAGGGCGGGCAGGATCATCGAGGCGGGCATGATGAGGTTCTTCAGCGGCTGCTGCTTGACCTTGTAGGCCACCCCCGCGTCCTCCATGGCGGAGGTCAGGCGGCTGAAGATGGTCTCCCGGCTGCCGACAGCGATCCAGTAGTTGCCCCGGTCGTACTTGCCGGTGATGCGGGCGTCCGACTCAAGGATCGTCGCCGTCTGGATGCGGCCCTGGCGCAGCAGGGTCACGAACTGGTCGATGCGGAGCTGGTTCCCGTCGGTGTGCGGGTTCGACCAGTACAGGAGGGTCGCGTAGAACAGGCCCAGCACGGGCAGCGCGGCGATGGCCAGGAAGAGGCCCCGCCGCCGGTTCTTGTTCTTGTCCTCGAGGTCCGGGGTCGGCGTGGGCTTCGGGCCGGACTTGTTTTTGCGCGCCATCAGGTCTCCTTGCGAACTGGGTCAGCCGCGATCGGAGCACACCTCCCCCAATCGCCTACCTATCGTCCGTTTTGGTGGCCCCTGCGGCAATGGGGAATGACCCTGAGTTTCCCTGAGACGGCTCAGGGGCGGCGCCCTCTAGAGGAGGCTGGTGTCAAGCCCTCGTCCGGCGGCCGACCGCCCGGTTGGAGGCCTTCGTGCGACGCAAAGGGGCTGGGCAAAGGCAGGTCGGCCGCCTCGGCGCGTAGCGCCGATCGCGAATGACACCAGCCTCCTACAGAAGGAGGCGCGAAAGGACGGCCTGAAGGGCGGTCACGGCCGGGATCCAGGAGCCCTCCACGTCGCCGTCGACGCCGGCGGATTGGTCGGCTTCGTCCACATACAGCCGGACCTGCGTGCCGCGCGAAGCCGGTTCCAGCTCCCAGGTGACGTAGCTGACGGGCTGATCGGCCCCGCCGCCGAGGGCATAGGACAGGCGGCGGGCCACCTCGACGGACAGGACCTCGCCCGAGAGCTCATCGTCGACACCGCTCGACGCCGGCGAACGGGTCGTGATCGCCGACCCCGGCTGCCAGTCGGACTCCAGCGCCATGCCGTAGAGGTAGCGAGCGGTCAGCTCGGGCAGGGTCAGGGCGGCCCACACCTGCTCGGGGGGCGCGGCGGTGACGAACTCGAACAGGCTCGTGGCGATCGGTGCGGTCGTGCGGTCCATTGTGCCCACCTCTGGTGGCCTTGTCATTGGCGGGTGTGGTGATAGGCGGGTGTGGTGATAGGCGGGTGTAGCCCGTTTGCAAGCACCAGGCAAGCGGGTCGCAAGCGGCGGGCTGCACGATGCCTACGTGAGGGGCGACGCCAGCGTGCGGGTGACGGCCGTCCCGGCAAGCACGCTCCCCAGCCCCTGCGGCCGTTCCTGCCGTCGGTCATGGGCAGCCTGCTGGAGTTCTCCCCCAGCGGCCGGACCGCCTTCCGGGTCTACGTGACGGGCGACACGCTGTTCCAGGACCGGCTGGCCGAGATCCCTCAGCGGTACCCCGACATCGACCTTGGCCGTCATCCACCTGGGCGGCACCCGGATCGTCGGCATCCTCCTCACCATGAACGCCGCTCAGGGCGTCCGCACCCTGCAGCTCGTGACGCCCCGGACCGTCGTCCCCGTCCACTTCGACGACTACGGCGTCTTCAAGGAGCCGCTGTCGGTGTTCAAGGACGCCATGGAGCAGGCGACCTTGACCACCCAGGCCCGCTATCTCGACCGCGGCGAGACCCTGGAGTTCTCCCTCAACAAGCCGTAGCCGTGGCCCCGGTCACGCCCCGGGGCTGGGTCCGCTCGGGAGCGGGACACGATTCGGGTGGACCAGGACCTGGAGGTCGATGGTCACGGTCTGGGGCACTTCCATCGCCAGGTGGGGCCCGGTCGGGCCGCCCAGAGGGAGCGATGCGCCCGGTGGAGGCCCTGGGAGCATGAAGCACCTGGCAAGGCGCACGGTCGCGCGAACGGTGTACACCCCCGCCGCCGGGTAGGTGTGCCGAGCTCCCATGCGCGCCGTGTGCGAAGCGAGGGGGTCGGGACAGGCCCAGGCTGCGAGCTCCGGAGCTTCCTGGGCCGTGCCGTCACCGAACTCCGCCCGGATGACCTGCACGGCGACGGCGCCCTCTACCTCGACTCCGACGCTGACAGGCTCTCCGAAGTACTGCTCTCTCGGATAGACCTGGAGGCTCACAGTGCCGCCCGCCGCTGCCCGCACGGCACGCCCGCCGTAACCGCCGTGCCCCCACGGGTCGACCCCTGGGCTTGGCGGCCCAGGCGCGTAGGGCGCTGTCGCAGCGGCTGTCGTGGTGGTGGTGGTGGGGCGAGGGGTCGTGCTGGCGGGTATCACCGCAGCCAGCGTCGTGACCGTCACCGGCGACGCGGTCGGAATCGGCGCTGGTAGAGGGGGCGACTCGGCTGCCTCCGGCCGAGCGGATGGGGCGCTCAGCTCGGCAGCCGGCGGCGCGGGGGTCCTAGCGCATCCGGCGAGCAGGAGGCTCGCGACTGCAGCGCCGAACGCCAACCGCCTCATGGAGACATAGTCGGCAGCAAAACCCGCCGGCTTGAGGGCCACTGTGGCAGCCCCTTGCTACGGGGCCTGCATCGTCGCGGTGGTCGTGGGTGCAGCCATCGTCGTCGACGCTGGAGCCGTGGTCGACGGCACAGGAGCCGTCCTCGAGGGCGCAGGAAAGGTGGTCGCGGGGGCTGGAGCGGTGGTCGTCGGTTGATCGGCGGGGCCGGCGCCGGCCGGCCGGCCGAGGTGGAAGACCTGCGTCCGCCGGGCCTCGGCGAGGCGGGCGGCGGCGGCGTCCACCCGCTGTTGGATCGCGACGATGTCGAGCCCCGACTTCTTGAGGTCGTGCAAGTCCTTGTGGATGTCGGTGATCTCCTTGCGCCCGGCGCCGGAAATGTGGACGCGCTCCTCGTTCTGCACCACCTGCTGGTAGGCGGTCGCCAGGGTCTGGCAGTTGCTGCACCCGCTGTTGATGGCCAGAGCGACGTTGGTGGGCGAGAACGTGGTCGGCTCACCGGCCACGAGCACCACCTCCATGGAAACGGCGACCGCGCCGATGGTGGACGCGCGGCGGCTCCGGTGCAACCAGGGGACGTTCATCACCATGACTGACCCCCGTTCCGGTGACTGAACCAAACCGCGATCGCCGCTTGTCGCCGTCGCGGAGGGGCAAACGGAACACGTCGGGTGCCACCGGTACGATCGGCACCGGGCCGAAACGTGGACACCAACCACCCCTATGTGCTGTGTGGCCTGAACCGGCTGACAGTGGCGGTCGCGGCAGGTCTGGTACGCGACGACGGCGGCGCCGAGGTGGTCGTCGTCGCACCCGAACCCGACAGCGTCTACGGGCCGCTGGTGCGGCGCTGGGCCCGGATCGTCTACGCCCGCGACGGGCTCGAAGCGGCGTTGCGCGACGACGCCCGGCTTGCCGACGCGGTGTGCCTGCTCGCCCTCGCCGAGCAGGACGGCCCATAAGGAACATTGGAACAGAATCCGGCGCTAGAGCTCCTGGGTTATGGGCAACTTCACGAGTGAGGCAAGTTCATGCGGCAGGTCTGATGCGCGCGTGATTGAGCGTCCGCGTAAGTGCACGCGCACCTATGAGGCCTCGGGGGCGCCTAGTGCCCAAGAATCCGTCGAAATGGGCCAAACGGCTCATGGCAGGCGCGTCTCGCCGAGACGACACTCGCGGCTGTAGCCGCGCTCATCAGGACGTTCTTCCGGACCCACTGCCCCGTGCGCTCGAAAAGCGACGTCGAGCCCTCAAGGCTCCGGCGTTGGATGACGACAATTCTCAAGACAGAGGCGGCTGCGGGTATCGGCGGATGACCGGGACCTCGTGGCGGTGACGAGGGCGGATGCCCGGAAGGGGACGCGGTCATGGCAGCAGGTCCGGGCTTTGCCCATCTACGAAGGCGCCGGGACGCGCTGCGGGTCTTGGTGGTCGTGCTGGCCATCGCCACGCTGGTGGGCCCGGCCGCCGTTGGGAACGTCGCGCGCGCTCAGACGGCTGGGGCCGACGCCCTCCCCATGCCCACGGGCCCTCCGCCCGTCGACGCCACCGCGCCGGACGGGGTGCCGGCGGCCGTGGACGCGCCCGTCCCCGACATGTCGAAGCTCCCGCCCCCGCCGACCACGACCACGACGGCGCCGGCCAAGCCGGGCCAGGAGCTGGTCGACAAGCGCACCGCCACGTCCAAGACCTTCGTCGGCGACCAGCCTGGGCAGCTGAAGACGACGCTGTACCCCGACCCGGTGCACTTCAAGGATGCCCAGGGGCGCTGGGTCGACATCGACCCGGCGCTCGGGCCATCGCAGAACGGCCGCCGCAGCGACAAGGCGAACGCCTTCGACCTCTCCCTGGCCGACTCCTCTACCGACGCGGCCGTGGCCCGGCTCGCCGTCGACGACAAGCACTCCGTCGGCTTCTCCCTCGACGGCGCGGCCAAGGTCACCGGCAAGGCCGACGCCAAGAGCGTCACCTACGCCAAGGTGAAGAAGGACACCGACATGCGGCTCACCTCCAAGGCAAAGGGCCTCAAGGAGGAGCTGATCCTGGCCACCAAGGCAGCCCCCGACCGCTACGTCTTCCCGCTCCAGCTCAAGGGCCTCACCGCCTCCCTGGACGCCGCCGGCAACGTGCTCTACCGCGACGAGGCGGGGGCCGTGCGTGCCCGTACGCCCCACGGCTTCATGACCGGCGCCAAGGTCGACCCCCGCTCGGGCGAGGCCCCCCATCTCCCTGGGCGTGACCTACGCCCTCATCCCCTGGGGTAGCGGCGGCACGGCGCTCGAGGTCAAGCTGGACCGGGCCTGGCTCGACGACCCCGCACGTGTCTACCCGGTCACCATGGATCCCGAGATCGTCCACAACGCCACCGACGGCGACACCTACGTCATGTCGAACTTCTTCCGGGACAACTCGACCGACCCCGAGGTGAAGGTCGGCACTTACGACGGCGCGGGTACGAACGGCCACGTTTGCCGCACATTCCTGCCGTTCTTCACCGGCCCCATCAACGGCGCCACCGTGCAGCAGGCGACGCTGGAGGCCACCGAGCGCCACTCCTGGGACTGCAACTACTGGCCCGAGCCGGTGTGGCGTATCACCGGGCCGTGGGACGGGCACAACATGCCCGACTGGTCCAACCAGCCGCCGACCGAGGCCGGCCCCCTGTCGGGCGGGACCTGGGTCAGGGGCACCTGCCCGAACCGCACCGCCAGCTGGAACGTCACCGCCGCCGCCCAGTACTGGGCCGCCCACCCCGGCGAGAGCTGGGGCCTTTCGCTGCGGGCCACCGACGAGGGCAACAACAGCATGTACAAGCGCTACGCCTCGACCGAGGGGGGCAACGCCGCCGTGCTCCACGTCTGGTACACGACGGCCCCCCCGCCCCCGCCGGCCAACCGCCCGCCCGCCATCCCCACGAACGTCCGCCCCGGCTACCTGGAGCGGCAGTGGACCTCCATGCCGACCGCCTCGGCGTTCTACTCCGACCCCGACGGCAACGCGGGCGCGGTGGCCTTCTGGCTGTACAAGCACCCGGGGACCTCGACCGCCGACGTGGTCTGGGGCGGCTGGAGCCCCGTGGTGCCCAACAACAGCTGGGTGACGGTGCCCCTCCCGAGCCAGCCCGACTACTGGTACTACCTCCGGGCCATCGCCACCGACGGCCAGCTCAACTCGGTCGACTGGTCGCCGGCCAGCCAGTGGTTCCTCGTGGACACCCTCAAGCCCAACAGCCCGACATCGCTCACGCCCGCCAACGGCTCCAGCGGAGCTGCGCCCACCAAGGCGACGGCCGTCTACACCGAGCCCTACGGGATGGCCGGCTCCGTCTACTTCTGGCTCACCAACAACCCGGCCGTCGGCTCTCCCCTCCAGATCATCAAGGAGGGTTGGGACGACAAGACGCTCACCGGCGTGGCGACGCCCAACGGCGGGACGGCCACGTTCACCCTTCCGACGCTGAGCGCTGGCACCTACCGGGTCTACGCCATGGCGTACGACGGGCTGTACTCGGCGCAGGTGGGGCCGAACGTGTTCACGGTGGGCTCACCACCACCGCCGTCGTCATCGACACAACATCGAGCACGACGACGTCGACAAGCACCACGACATCAACGAGCACGACGACCTCGACAAGCACCACGAGCACGACGATCCCTGCTCCCGCAGCTCCCGATCCTCCGACTGACGTTCGGGTGTCGGCAGGCGACGGTCAAGCGACGGTCACCTGGACCGCGCCAACTGGCGATGCTCTGCACGGCTCCACTCTCTCCGGATTTGGGATATCAGTGCTTCCGGCATGCACTTGCGACGGGTTGAACATCACTGACCCCGGGGCCACGTCGAGCGTCGTGACCGGATTGGAAAACGGGCAGCTTTATACGTTTCAGATTCAAGCTCGCAGCAATGCTGGCCCTAGTGCGTACGCGCCGCAACCCGGGATCACGGTACGGCCCAATCCTCCGGTGAAGGTCATGACGTGGAACATCGAGCGAGGAATGACGGAGGGCGATCCCGCACTCCTCGGAGCCAAGATCGCGAGCTACGGGCCCGACATCGTCGGGCTTCAGGAAGTGACGGCCGAACTGGCATCGGCCATTGCCGACGAATTGGGCTGGGCTGGACGTCCTCGTACTACGTCCAGACTGACCGGCCTTGTCTCATCGCACCTCCTCTTCCACCCGACTGCCATGCCTATGGGAACGCGATCTTGAGCCGGCTGCCGTTCACCAACGCGACGTCATGGGACCTCAGTTTCCCGGCGGGTGAGCAGACCATCGCCCGCAAGGTGTTGCGTACCACAGTGATATTCGGCTCACGACCAGTCTTCTTCTACACGACACACCTCAGTGTTGCAGCTGACTCCACCGACGCTGAAAAGATCCAGCAGGTGACGGAAGTAATCGGTCACGTCCAGGAGGACCTCGGCGAGGGCAACCCCGCGAATGCGACTGCCATTGTCACGGGTGAATTCAATGAGCGGCCGGACCACGTCGCCATTGCTGAGACGATGGCCGCGATGTTCGATGACGCCTGGGTTAAGGTTCACGGCCCTAACGGCGGGCTGACTGGCTGCCTGGACGGCACTCAGCCCACGTGTAGAATCGACTACATATTTGTGGCTCGCGACACTGGTATCTCGCCAAAGTCAATGACCGTTGACGACGATGCATCTCTATCCGACCACTTATCGACTTACGCGAGGTTCGAGTAATGCTTGGAGACCCGCTCTGGTTCTACTGGCCCGTCACCCTCGCAGCAGCTGCGACGTTCTCTGGAGTGCACCTGGCGGCCGTGGGGCGGCGTCATGGGAGTTCGTCTCTTCCTCTGGGGCTGCTAGGGCCGGTCCCCTTGGCCTTACCAGCTATTCCGCTTCTGACCGGCGTCTATGCGACCTGTTCCGGTGAGGGCACGCACGTGCCTCATCACAGCCCGGTCGCGCTGGTGCTGGGAGGGCTTGGCCTCTTAGCATGGGCCGTTCTTGTTCGTCGGCTCTACGTCATCGCTGGCCTGGATTCTGCAAGCGCGACGAGTGTCGCAGCAGCACTTTGCGGGTGTGTGGCCTTTGGCGGTCTCCTCGAGTTTTTTGTGTCTACCGTGTCCCTCGAGGGGTACTGCGCGCGGTCCTCCGCCGCTGGTCTGTATGGGCAGTTGGTGGCTGCGGTCGTTGCCTCAGCCCTCTGTGCGGCCAGCATTATGTGGCGAGAACACCATCGAGCCCCTAACTCCGATCTTTCCCGCCACCTGATCGGCTGAGTCCGCGAAAAACGCCCTCCCCGCAAGGGAAACTGCGCTTGTCGAGAGTGCAGGTAACCCAACGAGGAAGGCACTTCCAAGGTGAACGCTACACGGGCGGTCGAGCGGGTTGTGGTGACCGAGGGCGACCATCAGGTCGCCTCGCAGGTCGGGCTTCACCTTCTGGGTGATCTCGCCGATCGGGCCGGTCTGTCTTCGGCGTATTCGGCGGCCGTCCCCTGGGCCGGCGAGCGGGCGCCGGGGCAGGACCGGGGCCGCCTGTTCGCCCAGGTGGCGGTGATGCTGGCCGGCGGGGGGTGCTGCCTGACCGACATGGCGGCCGTGCGCGAGTTGGTCGATGGCCTCGTCGCCCGCAACGTGGAGTTCTCGGTGTACGCCCGAGTGAACGACCAGCTCAGCGCGGCGATCAGGGCCGTGCCGACCGACGCCTGGGCGAGAGCGGTGCGAGACGACGGCGAGGCCCGCCACGCCGGAGAGGTGGCGGAGCTGGACGTCACGCTGGCGGGATGGCCGGTGGGCACGCGAGTGATCTGCCGGCGCGAGAAGCCCCATCCCGGTGCCCAGCTGCGGCTGTGGGACACCGACGGATACCGCCACCAGGTCACCCTCACCAACTCCGCCGGCGATGCCCTCGCCCTGGAGCTGCGCCAGCGCCGCCACGCCCCGGGCGGAGAACTCCATCAAGGCGCTGCGCGACACGGGGCTCGACCGCATGCCCTCCGCGCAGCTTCGCCGCCAACCAGGCGTGGCTCGAGCTCGTGCTCGCCGCCGCCGACCTGCTGGCCTGGCGGTTGGGCTGCCTCGACGGGACGCTGGCCCGGGCCGAACCCAAGGCCCTGCGCTACCGGCTGCTGCACGTGGCCGCCCGCATCGTGCGCCGTGGTTGACGCATCGTGCTGCGGCTCCCGGAGCACTGGCCGTGGGCCGAGGAGCTCGCCCGCGATGTCTTTGATCCTGGCGCGCGCACGGTCGATAAGATAAGGCCGCCGACAAACTTCTTGGGCGATCGGGGTCCGGCCTTATCTTCCATTGCGCAAACGAAGGTTCGCGGACGGTCGTGGCGGCGATCACGAAAGCCCTGGTCACGGTTGTAACGCAGGCCGTGTCCTCGCCTACGTCAAGCGCTACCCCGTTCGCGATACACTCGCAAGGTGCGCATCGGC
>JBOGID010000569.1:0-3640 GCA_050742295.1 Acidimicrobiales bacterium
CCCGTAGCTGGATCCCGCCGGTGGACTCCTCGCCCGTGACCTGGCCCTCGACCGTCACGCCCGACCCGAGGGGCGCGGCCACCAACTGGCGCACCACCCCGTCCCCGGTCTTGATGCCGTCGAGCCACGGCTGCTCGGGCGTCACCAGGTAGTTCTGCGGGTCGTCGGACAGCCCTGCCTCGAACGGTTGGCCCGACACGGCGTTGACGCCGCCCACGGCCACCTGCACGGCATTTGGGTGCCAGTCCTCGCCGCCGAAGGCCAGCCACAGGGCCTCGCCCTGGCGCAGCGGGATCACGGGCCGGCCGTCCACCTCGACGATGGGCAGCCGGCCGAGGCCGGGCGGTAGCGGGTAGTCACGGTCGTCGTCGGGGATGCGGAGGGTCCGCTGGAAGGCGACCGAGAAACGCGGCCCGACGCGGATCTCGTCCCCTTCGATAATGAAGTCGGGAGCCGCTAGGACTCCTTCGGGTACATCTCGCCGATGAACGACTTGTCGAGGGCCGACAGCGTGTTGTTCTGCTTGGTGCCGACGCCGTCGGTGAACAGCGACCCCGGGAAGTGGTAGAGCATGATCGAGTCGGGGTCGTAGGCGCTGGCATTCATGTTGGTCATGGAGTACCGGCGCAGGATGTTGTGGTCGATCTGCTGGCGGGTCCAGTAGTTGGGCGGCCCCGAGAACACCCGGTAGACCTCGGCCTTGTTCCACTTGAGCTTTCCCTTGGGGTTCTGGTGCTCGTGGATGCAGCCCAGGGCGTGGCCGAACTCGTGGATGACGACCCGGTTGTACTCGGCGTCCTCGGTGTCGTCCTCCAGCCAGCCGTAGTTCATGGTCGGCTCGTAGCGGGGGAAGTAGCTCTCGATCAGGGCGTCGGTGCCCAGCGCCGACCACGAGCCCGGGTCGGCCGAGAACGAGATCCGGATCTCCTCATCGGTGGTGTTCACGAACGTGAACGTGATCCCGGTGTGCTGCTCCCACAGGTGGGCCTTGGCCTCGACCTTGCGCTTCTGCTTGGTCGACCCGTCGAGGAACCGGCACTTGAGCTCCACGCCGTCCTCCCACATCTTGGTGACGGGCAGGGCCAGCTTCTCGCGAATGAGCTGGTTGGGGTCCCAGTTCGCCATGCGCCGCGACAGGCCCCGGAACGTTGCCGCCCGGGCCGGGTTGTACTCGTCGGGAACGACTCGGTCGATGCAGATACGCACGGTTTCGTCGGCCACTCCGCCTCCTTGCCACGTGCCGCCGTGGACGAGGCGATGGTACGACCGATCAGGCCTTGGGCGCGGCCATGGCCTTCACGAACGGATTGGTGAGCCGCTCCTTGCCGATCGTCGTCGTGTCGCCGTGGCCGGGCAGCACGCGCACCTCGTCGGGCAGCGGGAGGATCTTGGCGATCATCGACTCGACCAGCTGCTCCATGGACCCGCCCGGCAGGTCGGTGCGTCCGATCGAGCCTGCGAAAAGGTGGTCGCCGCTGAACAGGACGGGCGCCTCCCCGTCGACTTCGAGCAGGAAGCAGGTCGAGCCCCGGGTGTGGCCCGGCGTGTGGATGGCGGTGAACGTCATGCCCGCCCCCGACACCTTCTCGCCGTCGTCCAGCCCGACGATCACTTCGGGCGGTGACACGTCCAGGTCGGAGTAGGCAAGCAGCTCGCTCAACGTCCCGCCCGAGCCGACGGGGTCGAGCAGCATGTGGCGATCGTGGTCGTGGATGCGCACGGGCACTGCGCCACCGCCGGCCAGGTCGGGCACCCCGCCCACCACCTCGGCCACGCCGCCCACGTGGTCGACGTGGCCGTGGGTGGCGAACAGGGCGACCAGCGTCAGGCCCTTGTCCCGCAACCGCCCGAGGATGGCCTCGGGGTCGGGCGGGGCGTCGATGAGCACGCACTCCCCGCCGGGGCCCGACGGGGCCACGATCCATGCGTTGGTGTTGGCGACCCACAGCCGCAAGCCTTCGATCAGCATCTCCCCGGCGACGCTACTCAGGCCGTCGCAGCAGGTCGGCCACGCGCCGGGGACGGGGGTCACGTTCGATCTCCTCCAGCGTCTGGGGCAGGGCGATCGACCAGTTCGGCCACTCGTCGGTGATGCCGGGGATGTTGGGCCGTTCCTCCACGCCCAGGGCGTCGTCGAGGGTGGCGGCCAGCAGGAGGCACGGCGTGCGGGCCAGGGCCGCGTAGGCGCCGAGCATGGCCTCGTCGGTTGGCGCGTCGCCGTCCACCCCCGCCGCCTGGCGCAGGTGCTCCCGGGTGGCAGCGGCGCCGTCCTGATTCGGGTCGAGGTCGAGCTTCTTCTGGGCCTCCAGGTCGGCGCCCGTCCACAGGCCGGCGACGGTGGGCAGGTCGTGGGTCGAGACCGCGGCCAGGGCCTTCCCGGGCCACCGTTCGGGGTCGTCGCGCTCGAACCACAGCAGCCGGTAGGACAGGACGTTGCGGGCCGCCAGCTCGGCCCGCACGTGCTCCTCGACCGTCCCCAGGTCCTCGCCCACAACGAAGGCGCCGGCGCGGTGGCTCTCCAGGGCCACGATGTCGAGCAGGTCGCCTGCCGGGTAACGGACGTAGGTGCCGCCCGCCGGGCTCGCCCCCCGAGGGACCCAGAAGAGCCGGAACAGGCCCATGACGTGGTCGGCCCGCATCCCGCCGCCGTGGCGGACGGTCGACCGCACCGTCTCGATGAACGGGCCGTAGCCGGCGGCCCGCAGCTTCCAGGGGTCGAAGGGGGGGACGCCCCAGTCCTGGCCCCGCCGGTTGAACTCGTCGGGCGGGGCTCCCACCCTCATCTGCGCGACGACCAGGTCCTGCCACAGCCACGTGTCGGCCCCGGCCAGGTCGACGCCGATGGCCAGGTCGTGGAGGACGGCGAGGGAATCGGAGGCCCGGTCCAGCTGGCGGTCGATCAGCCACTGGAGCCACATGTGGAACCGGACGCGCCGCAGGTGCTCGCGGCGGTAGCGGGCGACCCCGGGCGCAGCGGGGTGGCGGTACTCGGCCGGCCACCCCAGCCAGGGACGTCCGAACTCCTCGGCCAGCGCGCAGAACGTCCCGTAGTCCTCCAGGGAGGAGCCTTCGGCGGTGCAGTAGGCCCCAAAGGCGGGGTCGTCCTCGGGGAACCGTTCCCAGAGCCTTGCGAGGGCCCCCATCTTCAGCCGGTAGACGGCGTCGCGATCGATGAGCCGTTCGGCGTTGAGGGCCCGGCCCGCGGCGGCCGCCTCGCCCAGGTCGACCTCGTTGGCGCCCGGGACCTCCTCCACCCGCAGGTACAGAGGGTTGCGGAACCGCCGGCTGCTCGGGAAGTAGGGGCTGGCCGTCTGGGGCTCGCCGGGCAGGGCCGCGTGCAAGGGGTTGACCAGGACGAGGCCCGCACCCAGGTCCCGCTCCGACCACCCGGTCAGCCGGCGCAGGTCGGCCAGGTCGCCGATGCCCCAGCTCTCGGCGGAGCGGGCGGCGTAGAGCTGCAGGGCCCAGCCCCACGCCGGCCGGGGCGGGAGCAGGCACCGGCCAGGGCTGACGATGACCGCCGTGCGGCGCCCGTCCTGGTGGCGGGTGAGCGAGTGGTAGCCGAGGGGCAGGTCGGGCGGGAGGGCGTCGCCCGCCGCCAGTTCGACCTCCCCGCCGTCCTCGGGGGTGAGGAGCGAGG
>JBOGID010000570.1:0-3274 GCA_050742295.1 Acidimicrobiales bacterium
GTCATGCCCGAAGCGACCCCGGTGACCATCAACACGGACTGGCGCGCCGCCCCGCTGATCAAGGCCCGCATGGCCGGCGGCTACTGCGTCCGCACGCCGGCGCAGGGAACCTGCCCCTACACCAACACCTGCGGAACGCAAAGCTCGTCTTTCGCACGAGCCGCGTGATCGACGCCCGAGGGGCCGGGCTCTACCGGCCTCCCGGTCCTGCTCCCGGGCATGGTGGGCGTCCGCCCAAGCACCGGCCGAGTGTCTAGTCCTTTCCGCCGATGTGTCAGTGATGTCTGTCGCTCAGTCTGCCGGCCAACCGCACCGATCCAGAGAACTTCTTGTAATTCAGGGGTCCGGCGCAGTTCGACCGAGTTCCTCAGCATTATCGCGTCGCACAATGCTTGACATTGTTGTACTTCGTATCTACTGTCCGCAGTCGGAGGTGACGCCGATGAGCCACGAGAGCCGCCGCCGAGCACTGGAGGTCGCCGGGCTCGTGCACCCCCGGGGCGAGGCGGTGACCGCCACGCTGTTCCAGGGGACGAGCCCGTTCTTCTTCGCAGCCGACAAGGTCCAAGTGAAGTACGAGATGATGCGGGCCCACGTCGTCGACGGCGAGACCGTCACCGCCGCGGCCCGTTCGCACGGGTACTCCCGGGCCGAGTTCTACCTGGTGGCCGCAGCCTTCGAGGAGCTCGGCATGGGAGGCCTGCTCGACGAGCGCCGGGGCCGTAAGGGGCCGACCAAGCTGACGGCCGAGGTGCGCGGCTTCCTGGAGGGGCTCGAGCCCTGCTCGGCCGCTGAGGCGGCGGCGGCGGTCCAGCGCGAGCTCGGGGTCCGCCTGCACCCCCGCAGCATCCAGCGGGCCCGGCGGGCATGAAGTTCTGGCCTCCGGCCGAGGGCGTTCAGGCCGACTACGAGCGGCTGCGGGAGACGGTGCTCGCCACCGGGCGGCTGCCCGACGACTTGACCTCGGCCCGCTTCCGGCGAAGGGGTGTGGCCGGGCTCATCGCTTGGCCGGAAGCGGAGCCGGTCTTCGTGGCCGAGGTGGTGGGGGCGGCCCGTCCGCCGTGGTCGCCCTACGCCGACCCCCGGGTCGAGGCCCTGGCCGTCACCTACGGGCTGCTCGTCCTCGGCGGCGAGCGGGATCAAGCAACCTTGACGGTCTCAGGAGGCCGGCTGTGAGCGCCCGGGTCGCGCTGCGACGCCTGGAGGCCCTGAGCCGGCGCCGGGCCGAGCAGAGGCGGCCATCGCGGCGTTGGTGGGAAGTGCCCGTACGGCCGGCCGTCGGCGTCGCCCTGGGGGTGAGCGCACAGGCCGCCCAGCAACACTACAGGCCACCTGCCAGCGGTGGAGCCAGCCATCAAGGCTCCTTGAGCAGCACCCAGCGTCAAGGAAGGTCGAGCACGCCTCGGCCGGCGAAGACCGGCGGGGCGCCGAGCAGAAAGGGGAGGCAGACATGAGGGTGGGCATCTACGCCCGGGTGTCGACGGAGGCTCAGGAGGCCCGAGGGACGATCGGCTCCCAGCTCGAGGTGCTGCGCGCCCGGGTGGTGGCCGAGGGCGACGAGCTGGTGGCCGAGTTCGTCGACGACGGCTGCTCGGGGGCCCGCCTGGACCGGCCCGGCCTCGACGCCCTGCGGGACGCGGCGGAGGCGGGGACCGTTGAGGCGGTGTGGTGCTTGTCGCCCGACCGCTTGGCCCGGGCCTACGCCTACCAGGTACTGATCCTCGACGAGCTGGCCCGCCACCAGGTCCCGGTCCGCTTCACCGACGCCCCGCCCCTCGACGACCCCCAGGCCCGCCTGTTGGTGCAGGTCCAGGGCGTGATCGCCGAGTACGAGAAGGCGAAGTTCGCCGAGCGGGAGCGGCGGGGCAAGATGTTCCGAGCTCGGGCCGGCGAGGTGCTATCCCGCAAGGTGCCCTACGGCTACCGGCGTGTCCCCCGAAGTGCCGACGCCCCCGCGCATGTGATCGTCCACGAAGCGGAGGCCGCCGTGGTGCGGCGTATCTTCGCCGAGTTCACGGGCGGCACGTCCGTCCGCCGCATCGCGCTGCGCCTGGCCGAGGACGGGATCGCCTCTCCCGAGGGCAAGGCCATCTGGCCGCTGGCCACGCTGTTCCGCCTGCTGCGCAACGAGGCCTACCTGGGCGGCCTCTACTGGAACCGGACGTCCAACGAGCGCGACCCCTCGACCGGACGGGTTCGTCAGAGCCGCCGGGACCGCTCCGAGTGGGTTGAGATCCCCATCCCCGCCATCGTCGCCGAGGACGCCTTCGACGCCGTTCAACGCGCGGCCAGCGACAACGCCGCCTTCAGCCCCCGGCGGACCGAGCCCGACACCTTCCTGCTGCGGCGCCTCGTGCGCTGCGGCCGCTGCGGGGTGAAGCTGGCCAGCCACCGGGCCCACCGGGAGTACGGGATGGCCCGCTACTACCTCTGCCCCCACCACGACCCTGTGCGCGCCGGAGGAACGGACCGCCGCTGCACAGAGCGGCGTGTACGGGCCGACGAGCTGGACGCCTTCGTGTTCGACCAGGTGCGCCTGCTGCTCGCTCGACCCGAGCTGCTCGCCGCTGGCGAGGCCGCGCTCAGCACGCAGGGGCCGGCTCCCGACGCCGAGCTGGTGGCGGCCCAGCTGACCCGGCTCGATCGGCGGCTGGAGGGCGCGGATGCCGAGCGGCGCCGAGTGGCCGACCTCTACCAGGCCGGGGTGATCGACGGCGACGAGATGGCGCGCCGGGCCGGCGAGCTGGACTCCCGTCGTCGCCGACTGGGCGAGGAACGCCAGGCTCTTGCCGCCCACCACGTCGAGCTGGGCGAGCACACCCGACTCGCCCGACGCATCGGCGACTTCGCCCAACGGGCGCTTGCCGGCATCGAGGCGCTGGACTTCGATGGCCGCCAGCAGCTCCTGCGCCTCGTCCTCGAAGACGTGCGAGTGGAAGGCTGGCAGATCGAGCTCCGGCTACGCCTTCCCCTCGACGAGAATCCCGATCAGACTCCGGGCCGGGAAGACGGAGCGGTGGTGTCAATGCAAGGCAGGCGAGCCCGCTCGCCCCGGCGCTCCGGACAGGCAAAGGAGGGGGTGTCAAGCAATGACGGTTTGCGTTCCATTGGTCAACGCGTGTCTGACGTGCCCCGACTTCCAGACCACGCCGGAGTTCCTCGACGTGCACCGCCGCCAGCGCGAGGAAACGAGGAAACTCATCGCCACCGCCGAGGCCAACGGCCAGTTCCGCCTCGTCGCCAACCACCGCCGGGTCGCCGAGAACCTCACGAG
>JBOGID010000571.1:0-2122 GCA_050742295.1 Acidimicrobiales bacterium
GGCTTCGCCGTGCTCCCCCATCCCCCGCCCGGCTGGCTGGCGCTCGCTCGGTCGGAGGCGCTTGCCATCGACGACAATTTGTCGATCCGCTGGCGCAAGCGCCTAGATGGGCGCTGACCTATTAGCCATGAACAGCAACTGAGCTTGCGAAGGTGCTGGTCAGGGCTTCGGGCCGCCAGGCACGACCGAGTAGATCAGCGTCCATCTAGGGTCACCCCTGCCTGGAGGGGCTCACCCGACTGGGGAGGGCAAGCAATGGCGCCTGCGGCGAAGGATGAGCGGTCCGTCGTCCGGGAGCACCCCCGACCCCGTAGCCACTGCGCCGTTCTTCCCCCCAGATCGGGGCGCCTTGACGGCGGCACTGCGCAGGCAATCCGGCTCCGAAGTCGGCGCCTGCGACGGACGGTACCGGCGACTTCTCCGGATCTTGCGCACGCCACCGCCACACGGGTCAGGCCCCGCCCCACGCCGGCAGCGATTGTCCGCTGCACCCACACCCGGGCTCTGATCCCGATCAACCCAGCCGTCAAGCCGGCGGAGTGAGCCCACCTTCCTCCGCCGGCTGGCGGGCCACGGCGCCGCTCATGTGGCTGGTGGCGGGGCCGGCACGGTGAAGACCTGGGCCGGAAAAATGAGGTCGGGGTTGGTGCGGTCGGCCAGCAGCGACCGGTTCCGCTCGATGAGGGTGCGCCAGTAGGGGACGATCTCGGCGTCGGACGGCGCTCGCCCCCAGGCACGGGTGAGCACGTCTTCGGCGATCGACCAGAAGCACTCGCCGGGCTGCACCGTCCACGTCGTCGCGTTGGCGCGCCCGGCCGGGGGCGGCACCGCCGGTGCGGGGCTGGGCGCAGCCACCGGATCAGCGGGAACGGGCGGGTCGTCCGCCGGCGACGGGAGCAGCCGCATCGTGAGCGTCGGTGGCGGCGGCGGCGAGGCGGCGGTCGTGGTGGTCGTGGTGGTCGTGGCGGTGCTCGTCGGCAGCTGGTAGACGACGGCGGCGGGGGCAGGCGTGGCCCGGGCCACCGCGAGGGCGGGCGACACGCCCGAGGCGAAGCTCAGCCCCACCACGGCCACCAGCAGCCGCCGGACCGGAGCCACCGTCAGCCGGTCGGCGACCCTGACGAGGCCGTCGAACCGGGCCATGCGAAGGATCAGCCCCACCGACGTCGCCGCCACCAGGTACCACAGGCCGGCGAGGGCGCCGAGCCGGAGCAGGGCAATGGCCGCGACGACGGGACCCCGACCCCCAAGCCACGCCCCCCACGTGCCGGGCTCGGTCAGCGGTGGCGGCGCCAACGCCCCGTCTCCCGCCCACCGCAGGCCGGCGCCGACGGCGGCGACGACGGCGACCCAGCCCACGAGGGCCAGCCGGCCAAACCGTGGCGGCGTCACGTCCGCACCCTGGGCGCCCGCAGGACGGCGGGCGCGCCGTTGGCCCGCTCCACCACGACCTCGTTGCAGCCGTCGGCGTCGAGGTCGGCAGCCCGCACCGTCTGGCCCCCGGGGACCCGCCCGGCCAGCGGCGCCTGGACGTCGTGGCCGGCGGTGGCCCAGCCCGTGAAGGTGAACACTTCTCCCGTCCGGGGACGGAGCACCGCCAGCGAACGGGTGCCGGAGCATGTCCAGTCGCCGACTGCTACCACGTCGTCGGGCTCGCCGACCGCCCACCGGGCGCCGCCCGCCTCCACGACCCCGGCGGTGTAGCGGATCGACTCGGCGCAGCCGTCGCCATCGACATCGGCGGTCAGAGGGCCCGCCACCACGGGGCAGTCGGTGCGCCCGCCGATCGGCACCGTGGCCGCCACCGCCACCGCCGGAGCCACCGTCGTGGTCGTCGTCGGGGCCGCGGCCGTCACCGCAGCGAGCGGCGCCGTTGTGCCCGACCCCACGCCCGCCGCCACCGCCGTAGGCGGAAGCGTCGTCGAGGACTCTGGAGGCGGGGCCGCCGTCGAGGCGGGACCGGTGCCGAAGAGGAGGAAGCCTGCTCCAACCGCGGCCACGCCACCCAGGACGCCGGCCAGCCCCCGCACACGCCGTCGCGGCCCCACACGCAGCCCGACCGCGGCGTGGGCCCGTCGCCAGGTCTCAAGGGGACGGGCGCCGTCGGGGCCCGCCGCGGGCT
>JBOGID010000572.1:0-3106 GCA_050742295.1 Acidimicrobiales bacterium
GACAACCGCCCCGGGGACGCCCGCAACCGGCCCGCCGGCCATGGCCACCGTTCACGCCGCCGGAGCGGTCGTCAGCCCCGGCATCTACGCCGTGCCGTCGGGGGCTCGGATCGCCGACGTCCTGTTGGCCGCGGGCGGCGCGCTGCCCGAAGCCGACCTCGGCCGGCTCAACCTGGCGGCGCGGGTGGCCGACGGCGACCGCGTCTACGTCCTGCGCAAAGGCGAGGCCGCGGAGGCGGGCGCGGAGGCCACAGCCGGCAGCGCCAGCCCCGCCGCGGCAGGGACTGCGCCGGCGGGGCCGCTCGACCTCAACACCGCCACCGCCGAGCAGCTCGACACCCTGCCCGGCGTCGGCCCGGCCACGGCCCAGGCCATCATCACCTACCGCACCCGCCACGGCCGGTTCCGGTCCGTCACCGAGCTGCTCGAAGTGCCGGGCATCGGCCCGGCCAAGCTCGAATCCGTCCGCTCGCTGGTGAAGGTATGAGCGACGCCGCCGCCTTGGTGATGGCCCTGGCCGCGGCGGCTGGCGCCCTCGCCCCCCATCCCCTCCCCCGCTGGCCCGCGGCCCTGCTCATCGTGGTCGCCCTCGTCGCCCGCCGGCCGGCCGTCCTGGTCCTGGGCGTGGCCCTGGCCGCGTCGGCCCTCTCGGCCCGGTCGTGGGCCGGCCTCGACCCACCTCTGCCCCGCACCGTCGATGGCGTCCTCACCCTGGTCGGCGACCCGCAGGACGTCTCGGGCGCCTTGCGGGTCGAGGTCCGGGTCGGACGGCGCCGGGCCGAGGCCTGGGCCCGGGGCCGGGACGCCGGGCGCCTCCGCCAACGGCTGGCCGGAGAGCGGGTGCGCATCACCGGCCAGCTGCAGCCCGTCCCCGAGAGCGACCGGGCCCGGGCCGCGCCCCGTCACCTCTCCGCCCGCCTGACGGTGACGAAGGTGGGCGAGTGGTCGGCCGGCAACCCCGCCAGCCTCCTGGCCAACAGCCTGCGGCGCACACTGCTGAGCGGAGCCACGTCCCTGCCGCCGCCCCGGCTCGCCCTGTTCTCGGGGTTCGTCCTGGGCGACGACCGGGGCCAGCCCCCGGAGGTGGCCTTCGACTTCCGCGCCTCCGGCCTCGCCCACCTGCTCGTCGTGTCCGGGCAAAACGTGGCCTTCGTGCTGGCCGTGGCCAGCCCCTTCCTGCGGCGGCTCCGCCTGCAGGGCCGGCTGGTGGCGGGGTGCGGCGTGCTGCTCCTGTTCGGGATCCTCACCCGGTGGGAGCCTTCCGTGCTGCGGGCCGTGGCCATGGCCGCGGTCACGCTGTTCGCCGGCACCATCGGCCGGCCCGCGTCCAGCCTGCGGGTCCTGGCCCTGGCCGTGACCGGGCTCCTGCTGATCGACCCCCTCCTCGTCCACTCGGTCGGCTTCCGGCTCTCGGTGGGCGCCTGCACCGGCATCGCCCTGTTCTCCAAGCGGATCACGGCCCTGGTCCCCGGTCCCCGGCCGATCGCCGAGGCCTTGGGCGTCACGCTCGCGGCCCAGGCGGGGGTGGCGCCGGTGATGGTCCCCGTCTTCGGCGGCCTGCCCGTGGCCGCCCTCATCGCCAACCTGGTGGCCCTGCCCGCGGCCGGGCCCCTCATGGTCTGGGGACTGGCCGCAGGCCTGCCCGCAGGCGTGGTGGGCGGTGGGCTGGCGACCCTGCTCCACCTGCCTACCCGGGCCATGGTGGCGTGGGTGGCGGGCGTGGCCCGGGTCACCGGGTCGCTGCCGCTGGGCCAGTTGGGCCTCGTCCACGTCGCCGTGCTCGCGGTGGCGGTGGCGGTGTTGGCCGCGGCCGTGGTGCGGCACCGCCCTCGCCTGTTGGCCGTGGGCGCGCTGGCGGCGGCGGGCGCCTTGGTCCACCCGACCGTGGCCCTGATCCGACCCCCGCCTGTCGACGCACGGTCCGTGGGCCGCGGCGCCACCCTGTGGCGGGACGGCCAGGCGACCGTCGTCGTGCTCGACGGCGCCGCCGGTGCGCCCGACCGCCTGATGTCGGCCCTGCAGGCTGTGGGCGTACGCAACCTCGACGTCCTGGTGGCGAGCCGCCCGGGCACCAACGAGGCCCGGGCCGCCGAGGTGCTGCAGCGGCGCTTTCCGGCCGGCGTGGTCCTCGGCCCGCCCAAGTCCAAGGTGCTGGGCGCGGTCGTGCCGCCCGACGGCAGCGACGTCCACGTCGGGGCCCTCACCCTGCACATCGAGCACGCCGACGACCGGCTGGCGGTGACCGTCTCACGGCCGCCGTAGCGTGCGGGCATGGACCAGCGACCGACCCAGCATCAGGTCCCGTTCTCGACCGGGGACGGCGACGCGGCGTCGCCGCCCGGGCCGCCGCCGCCCGAGCCGTCCCACGCCGAGCGGTGCCGCACCCTCATGGCGTCCACCAACCGCGGGTCGCTGAGCACGCTCGCCGTCGAGCTCGCGGGCTACCCCTACGGCTCGGTGGCGACGTACGCCCTCGACGACGGCGGCAATCCCCTGCTGTTCGTCAGCACCATGGCCGAGCACACCCAGAACGCGGGCCGCGACTCTCGGGCCAGCCTTCTCGTGGCCGAACCGGTTCCCGAGGGCGGCGACCCCCTCGCCACCGGTCGGGTCTCGCTGCTGGGCGACCTGACGGCTGTCCCCGACGGCGCACGCCAGACGGTGCGCGACCGCTACCTGGAGTCCAACCCCACCGCCGCCTACTACGTCGACTTCGGCGACTTTGTGTTCCTCCGGCTCGATGTCCGAAGTATCCGCTATGTCGGCGGCTACGGGCGGATGAGCTGGGTCGACGTGGCGCGCTACGCCACGGCCGAGCCCGACCCGCTGGCCGGTTCGCCGGCGGCCGCCATCCTCGGCCACATGAACGCCGACCACGGCGAGGCCCAGGTCCTGTACTGCCGGCACCTTGCCGGGCGGCCCGACACCGCCGAGGCCACCATGTCGGCCGTCGACCGCTACGGGTTCGAGATGATCGCCACCGGCCCGTCGGGCCGGGCCGCCGTCCGTCTCGGCTTCCCCGAGCCGTGCGCCACGCCCGACGACGTCCGCCGGGCCATGGTCGCCATGGTCGCCGAGGCCCGCCGGCGGGCGGCGGCCACAACCC
>JBOGID010000573.1:0-4026 GCA_050742295.1 Acidimicrobiales bacterium
GCTTCGCTGCCATCCGCAGCTACATCTCCACCAACCGAAAACAGGCCCAGGCGGTCCATCAACACCTCAAAGATCTCTACACCCCGACTGGCGCCTGGCTACCCGCCGCCACCGCCTGACTGGTTACGCCGGGACGCTCACCGTAGCGGGTGCCGACCCATCTCCGTAGTCCATGCTTAAGAAACGTGAAGCGCTTATCTTTGGCACCTGGATATCGTAGGCAACGTTAGTCCTCAAGGTCCGCTGGTAGGAGGGGACTACCGACGCTGAGATGCGATCCTTGACCGCGTAATATATGCCATAAGCGACGCTGAGCGCTATGATCCGAGGCAGTAGGCCGACGGGTGTGAGGGAACGCCCCGCTTCACCGCCGCACTTATCGGCCTTGTCTTCTGGGATCGTCATGTCTCCCAAAGGAGCGAAATAGACGTGGCCGTTCTTAGGGCCGGCGAAGGCACAATAGATGATTGGACCGGCGGGTGGGATTACGACCGAAAATGGCATGGCCCAGTCGATCAGTTGCAGTGTGTTGTTTAGCCCAAATCGGACCGTTGGAGATAAGGCTGCTCCGCGATCGCCGTAGCACTGCAGTTGCTCATCCACGTCATCCTGGGCCAACCCCTGCTGCCAGTCCTTCACTTCAAATGATTGACCGTTGGTCGACCACGATGTCTATGCGCCACCGCGCAGACCCAAGCGGCGAGCCTGACTCGCAGGGGTCATCGATTTCCCCGGGGGGTTCAACGCCCCGCAGCGCCCGTTCCGTGTCACTATTGGCACCGACTTCCCAGTCAATGTGTCGGTATCCCTCGTCGAAAGGCGTTGGTACGTCCGGTGGAATGCGAAGAGCGGCGAGCGTCCACATTGCCATTACCTGCGCAGACATTTCCTTGCGGGCGATACCAGGCTCGTTCAAGTAGCCGCAAAAAGCCCGGAGCCACTCTAGACACACATCGTCGATGTACCCACGCGTGCGGAGAGGGATGTTGGCATCGGTCTCTCCCCACGTCGGGCCGGTCGTCGGGCCGTATTTCCGAATTTCAGCAGCGTCGACGTCGCGAGCATCGCCGATGTGACCATACCCAAACATCGCCACGAGTACCAAAACGACTACAGACCTGCGTAGCCGCAGTCGAGCGAGTCGAGAGGACGTTACAAGCATCGGTAGCACCTCCGGGCCGCCGATCGCAACGACTTAAAGGTCGATGCGTCCGCTAAGTGGCATTCCTGAGGCACGGCTCCAACCGATGCCGTGCCGTGTACTGAATGCTCGGGTTCCGCCTCAAGGAGGGGTCCGAGCCCTTTTGCGAGTAGGGGACGGGTGGGTACTCGGTGAAGAGCCACTCCTCGGGCGATCCGATCCGCAAGGCAAACCGATCACCACCGAGAGGAATCAGATCGTCGAGAACCGGTTTCGACGAATTGGCGCTGCGCAGACGCTCCACATGTCTGGCGCCCAGAATCTGGAAAGGAAAGGCATCGAGTACGCAATCATTGGCGCGTCGTTCCACCTCCGTCGGCTTGATACCTCCTTGCCAGGAAAGATCGGTACCGGCATAGCTTGCGACCTGCAGGAACGAGTGCTCGAAAGGTCACGTAGGCGTAGGCGACGTCCGAACTCAGCCGGAGGGCAAGCGACGTCAGGGACTCGAAGGTCTGCAACAGCTCGCCATGAGTCGCTGCCGGCCCGCCCCCACCCATACTGCACCGCTGGCGGCCGCTGAAGCTTGCCCGGGCTGCGCGCAGGCGCTCATCGAGCTGGCCCACGATCAACGACACAGAGGCATGTGCAACCGACTGACGCCCTAGCTGGCGACACTGCTCGGCAACGTAGAGCGCGCCCTGCCGCGACACGGAGAGCTGCGCCCTCGTGACTAGAAGCGTCAAGCTCTCGTCTACTAGTCGAGGCGGGAGTTCGCTCACCCAGTCGATCGTCTCTTGGAGCCAGTGCGGCGGCATGTCGGCTCGTAGTTCTTCGTGGCCGGGTGCGTCTCGTGCGTAGAGGCGGAGAATCGCCGCTCGTGGCGTTTGGGGAAGGAGCGGCCCCTTGGTGATATAGGGGCCCGAGCGGGTCCAAGGCGACGATACGGGCGTCCTCGATGCGGTGGCGCTCGAGGCTCCGCCCGACGATGTCCGGAATCGTGAGGAGGACGCTCGTGGCGACAGATCCTCCGTCCACGACGATTACCCCGCCCGTCAGAGTACGCAGCACCAGCAGCACCGACGCCGGGCCGTCCCGGCGATAGGCGTCGGCGATCAATGGGCCATCCAAGGTGCGAACCTCTGCCGCTGCCTCTTCCAGGGCATCGAAAACGGCATCGGGACCAGATGACGCCGTGATCTCGAGGACGATGCTTCCCGGGTGCTCCGATATCCGTGATGCAGCTTCGTCGGCTACGTCAACCATCATGGTCGCAGCGCGAAAGGAGGCTCAGGACCTGCCTCCGACAGTCCCGCAAAGAGGTGAGGCCGACGGCATCCTGCCACCTCATGGCACTGGCGCCCAGAATTGACCCTCCGCTGGGAGCATCACCCGCTGAATGGCGACGGACCCTGGCAGGGTCACTCCACAGCGAACCGCCGAGCATTGGGCTCATGATACCAAGAGCGGCTTGACGCATGCTCGCCTGCGTCGACGCCTAAAGCTGCCAGAGGGGTTCAATCGGGCTGGTAGCGCTCGACGGCGTCGACGAGGTGGCTCGACCCGCCGTTGCGCGCGTACCCGCCCACCACGAGGATGCCTCCGCCGTCCAGTCCGACACAGGCGTGGAGGGCGCGCGGAACTGCGATAGGCGCCTTGGCCTTCCACCGGTTCGATTCGTACACCTCCACGGCCGCAACCGCCTGGGGCCACCGCGCCCCATCGTCACCGCCGATCGCGTAAATGAGGCCGTCTGCGGCTGCCGTCGCGGCATATCCCCAGCGGCCCTGCATCAGGTGGCTGACGTAGTGCCACCTGTCGGCCAACGGGTCGTACGCCTCGACAAGCACCCGGTTGGCGCCGAACGCGATGATACGGCCGTCGGAGTGCGCGACGAGGTGTGCGTACGCGCCGATGCTGTAAGACGCTCGCGGAGGTGCGAGCGGTAGCCAGGCGTCGGCACCGGCGTCGTACGCCTCGAAGGTGTGGGCGCCGTTCTTCGCGCTAGGCGCCATCGCGTAGACCCGTCCGTCGGCGCCCGTCGCCGCTGCGGTCTCGTTGAGCGCGAGACCCGTCAGAGGGGCGACCTCGGTCCATTCGTCGGCCGCGGAGTCGTAGGCCTCGACCGTCGCAATGAGGTTGTCCGATCCGCCGTGCCCACCGATCGCAAGGATCCTGCCGTCATTCGCCATCGTCACACCCGGAGCTCGACGACCGCGGACCATCGAGGATCTCGGCGCCCATTCGTCGGCCTCCGGGTCGTAGACCTCGACTGTTGTCACGTGTCCATCGGTGTCTGTCGCTCCGCCGACCGCGTACACGCGTCCGTCCGGACCCTTGACCGTGCGCAACCCGGTCCTTGGAGTCGGAAGGGGTGCCGCCCCCTCGGGCGGTTGCAACGAGCTTCCGTTCATTCCTCTGGCCTGGGCCTTCTCCGACTCCTCGACCAGCGGGCACACCCCGTAGCCTGGCGGCGGGCTGCCACCTCGCCGGCCACCCCGCCGCAGCCCTCCGACTGCTCGAAGACGATGCTTTCCGGGTGCTTCGAGATCGATGCAGCTTCGTCGGCTATGTCAACCATGACGGTCGCAGCGCGTCAGGAAGGTGCTCGGGGCCCAGGCGCCCGCTGCGGTCGGGGCGAACTCGAAACTGATCGATGGTGTCCGCCCAGCGCGGTCAAACAACTACTGCGGCGTTTCACGAGCACGTCGCCGATCACGGGAAGAAGGCGAGGCGGATGGACGCCGGCAACGGCAAGGGGATGTCGCCCGAGGTGCCGAAGAAGGGCGAGGCGCCGCCCTGGATGAACCACTGTCCGGTCGAGGGCCGGTAGACGGCGATGTCGGTCGTGCCGTTGGCGTTGTAGTCGCCGGGCACGGGGATGT
>JBOGID010000574.1:0-2332 GCA_050742295.1 Acidimicrobiales bacterium
CCTGCTAAGCGATTAGGGGGTGTAAAGCCTCCTCGAGGGTTCAAATCCCTCCCTCTCCGCCAACCTCCGCGGCCGCCGAAGTGGATGGGCCGACCAACTGTCGGCACGCGAAGGTGGCTGGGTTCCTTCCGTCCCGCAGACGGCCGGCCCATCGAACGACGACAATAGCGTCAGACGCGATAGGGATGCGCTCCACGTCCCCTATTTGGTCATTTTGGTCATCGAAACAGGCCGACTTTCAACCACGGTTGCGGCGCGTCGGACGGTCCGCGTCGTTCGCCCGCTGGCGTGACGCCGGCGGCCGGCTACTCCTTCTCTTCGGCGACGTTGGCCCCGCCGGTCTCTGAGGCCCCCTTCAGCGCCGGGTCGCCTTCGACCTTGGAGCCGCGCAGGCTGTCGTCGGCCTGATCGAGGTCGTCGGTCAGCGGTTCGCCGGTTTCAGGGTCGATCTCCGGCATCGCGTCCTCGTTGTAGCGGGTCCGCGTCGTTGCGCCCGTGCTCGGGGCGCGAAACTCAGAGGGAGGAGTCGCGGGCGGGCGCCGAGCCCACGCCGCCGTCTTCGTTGCAACCGCCGGGCCCGTGCCCGGAACCATCGGTCTGGGAGACGAAGACCCGTTTGTCGCCGGTGTCACCGGCCGACGCCAAGCCCGACCACACCGTCAGCCCGGCAGACGCCGCCACGATGGCGACTCCGACATGGGCGAGGCGACGACGAACCTGCATGGCTGTGCGAAGTCTACGCCCTGTTGGGGTGGAGTGGTAGGCGCGATGCGCCGCTGCGAGGTGGGGGTGTCAAAGCGCTCGTTCGGCGGCCGACCGCCCAGTTGGAGCTTCGGCTGTAACGCAAAAAGGGCTGGTCAGGGGTAGGTCAGCCGCCTCGGCGCGAAGCGCCGATCGCGACTAACACCAGCTAACTGTTGTGGAACGGCCTGTCAAGGATGAGTGCGAAGCTCCTTTTCGGGCGCGACCAAGCCAAAGTGGCTTGGTCGTTGCATGCCAATGAGCAGGCGACGGGGGCCCCGGGGTCAAGACGGAGCGCCCGCAGCGAAGCGAGGACGAACGGTCTTGACGCTGGGGTGGCGGCTGCTACACCACCCGGCCGGCAGCCCGAAATTCATGGTGGTGGGCGGGTTCGCGGGGCTCGGCGACGCGTCGGGGCGGGGTGGATCGGCTTGCCGCCACTCTGTTGTACGCGGATCGGAACACGCATGTCTGTCTTCCGCGGGATGTTGCCCCTGACTAAACGCGCCCGGTTGGCGGCAGGGCCGCTGGGCATAGTTAGAACGGGGATCATTCCCGCTACGGCGGCGGCGACGACGTTCTTCGAGTTCTTCTTCTGGGCCAGGCGCCGGAACCGCCCGCACAGCCGGGCCTGGGCGGCCCACGCCCGGGCCACGGTCTCGGGCGGGACGCCCTCCTGGCGCCGGCGCAGCTCGACGCCCACGGCGGGGCACGTGCTGGTAGGCCCACGCCGACTCGATCAGCTGCTTGCGCAGGTGCCAGTTGCCGGCCTTGGTGATCCGGCCCCGGTGGGTCCGGCCCCCGCTCGAGTACTCGGACGGCACCAAGCCGGTGAAGCCCATGAAGGCGCTGGCCTGCCCGAAGCGGCGCCAGTCGCACACCTCGCACGCCAGCGTCAGCGCGCCCAGGCGGGCGATTCCCCGGTAGGCGGAGAGACGGGCGACGGCGTCGGCGAACAGCGGGCGGCCGTAATGCACCGAAAGGTCGGACTCGACGGCGTCGAGGGTCGCCGAGCGCTCCTCGACCACGGCCCGGTAGTAGCCGAAGGCCGAGGCCAGGGCCACGTCCTCGAAGCGGAGGGACCGCAGCCACGCCTCGTGCTTGAGGGCCCACGCCGAGCCGCCCCGCCACACCTCGCCGTGGCGCAGCAGGAACGCCCCCCAGGCGCTTGCGGGCCCGGTCGAGGTCCTCGACCATGTCGGCCCGCGCCCGGCACAGGTCCCGCACGGCCTCCTCCTCCCGCGTCGGCACCCGGATGGCGACCAGCTCGCCGGCTCGGTGCAGGCGGGCCAGCTTGCGGCAGTCGCGCTTGTCGGTCTTCACCCGGTCGCCCGGCGACTTGGGGATCAGCGACGGGGCGATCACCTGGCAGCGGACTCCCATGGTCGTCAGGAGGCGGTGCAGCTCGTAGCCGGTGGGACCGGCCTCGTAGCACGTCGAAAGCCTCCGACGGTCGGGGAAGCGACCGAGGAACCGCCGCACGGACGGCTCGTCGTTGAAGATCCGCTCGACGTCGGGCGACACTTCGTCGGGGCGGAGGATCCCCACCGAGATGCTGTCCTTGTGGACGTCCATCCCGAGGTGGGTCAGG
>JBOGID010000575.1:0-2126 GCA_050742295.1 Acidimicrobiales bacterium
GGGCGGGCGAGCACCCGCTGGAGGAAGATCGTGTTGACGTAGACCAGCGCCGACTGCAGGAGGTGGAGCGCCAGCATCGTCACCTCCTGGTCCTCCTTGTCCGCGCCGGTCAGCTCGCTGGCCTTGCCGTATTCACTGCACTTCGGAGCCCACGACAGGTCGGCGACCCTGGTCAGATCGGCCGCGTCTAGGAGGGCTCCCACGCGTCCAAGTCTCCCATTCATGCTCTGGGCCGCGGGCGCTCGCCGATGGCGGAGTCGGCACGGGCGCCATCCGGCCGAGCCTTGGTCGGCGGCCGGAGGAGCACGGTGGTGGTGCTGTGTCGTTCGGCCTCATCACGTTTTTGGCGGAGGAAGGTGAGGGTGAGGTCGATTCCTTCGACCTCACCGAGCCAGCCCTCGTGAACCGCCCGGTCCCGGCGCACATGCAGGTCCCTCTCGAGCTCGTCCAACCGGGGCAGCATCCGGGGGTCGACGCGCAGCATGGGGCAGCGGACACAGGCGTGCTCGTGGCTGCACGGGGTGCCGTAGGGGCGGCCGCAGTTGCCGAGCTCGACCTTGCGTTTGTCGAAGTGCTCCTCGAACTCGGTCCACTCCGCGCTCGTCGCCGGTCGGTACTCGTGCTCGGGTCGCACATGGCGGCGCCTGGCCAGGTAGGCCTGGTAGTGACGAACGACGTCCTCCTCGAACACCGCCACATAGCCCCGCGTGGTCCCCAGGTCCAAGTGCCCGAGGAGGGCGGCGCCGATGTGGATCGGCAGGCCGCTATTGATGAGGTCGGTGGCGAACAGCCTGCGGAAGTCGTGGGGGGCGAAACGGGCCTGCGCGAACGCCGGGCGATCCTGGGCGAGCTCGTCACAGAGCCGCCACAGCATGTGCAGCACCACGGTGTAGCTGAACACGGCCCGCGTCGAGCCGACGAAACGCTGGAACAGGAAGGGTTGGGGGCTGCTCGTCTCCTTGTCGTGGGTGTCGAACCGAGTGACGAGGGGGACGGCGGGCCGGTGTTTGGTGTGCCGGCGGAGGACGGCGGCCATGACGTGGAACAGCTCGGCGGACATGGGGATGACCCGCTCGCGGTCGGTCTTGGAGGGGGGCGATGACGAGGAGAGCAACGACCTCGCCGTTTGGGCGCTGGTATTGGCGGATGCTCATGTGGGTCAGCTCGAGCAGCTCCTCGATACGCACGCCGGTGTGGCGGAGGGTCTCGACGATCGCCCATTCCCAGAAGGCGGCGTCCTCCAGGAGCGTGACGTTGACGACGTCGCCGGTCGCCTCGTCACGCAGCCGCACATGAGCCGACCCGAAGTCCTGCTGCCGACGACGGTCGGTCTCAGTGAACAGGCGTCGGTAGGCTTGGCTCTGGACTGTGATTGTTGCATCCGGGCCCGTGGCCTCGCCGGCGGCCAGCAGTTCGGCGAGGCGGGCGTACTTGGTCTCGACATGCTCGGCCAGGGCCGGCAGTAGAGGCTGGCGGCGGCGCGTTCGGTCGGCGATCCGCTCCGAGGCCCGTCGCCGGCGGGCCGCCTTGCCCCGGGTCTCGGGGTCCCGGATGGGGCAGGGGGCTACCCAGAGGGCCCACACCTCAGGCTCCTCGGCGGCCCAGGCCTGGAGGTCGTAGTAGAAGGCCCGCAGCGCCATCAGGGCGCCGTCCTGGTCGAGGCGCGGGCTTCCGTCGGGCTTGAGGCGCAGCTCGGCGCGCCACTGCTGATAGGTCTCGGTCGACAGCCGTAGATCGGCCTGCCCGGGGTTGATCTGCTCGACTCGGCACCGAAGGTGCTGACCAACAGGCGGGAGAGCTGCTCGAGCGACCCGTAGTCCAGGCCCGGCTGCCGCCGGGTGAGGTAGTCGACGAACAGCTGGGCCACCGTGGCGTTGGCCACCGGGTAGCGGCGCACCATCTCGGGGACGGTGAGGCGCCCTGTCCGCATCGCCTCCCGCAGGGTGCGCGCGGCCCGGGGCGGAAAGTGCCCCATGGCGTGGAGCACCTCCCAGGCCAGATGGCCGCTGAAGCGGGTGGTGTGGGTGTTGGCCACGCCGACGAGCAGCTCCCGGCACTGCTTGGCGTAGTGGAGGAGCGCCTCGGGAGTCAGGTCCGCCAAGGCGATGCCCTGGGTAGTCAGGGCG
>JBOGID010000576.1:0-8524 GCA_050742295.1 Acidimicrobiales bacterium
CTGACCCGCTGGTGGCGGGCCTTTTCCACAGTCGCTTCCCACCCCGGCTCTTGACCGACATGACACTGCGGCGGTTTGGGCTCCCCGCCTGCACGGCGAGCCCGGGGGGTCTGCCCCCATCACTGGCACAGCACGGATCGTGCTGGCGATCTTCTACCTCGCCCACACTCTCCTTTCAGGACACACTGTGGACGAATTGCTGGCCACTTTGACGCCGTTACTCAGATGACCCCGGTACGCGGTCGTGGCCGAGGAAGCGGGGCTGCGGTTCCCCACGTCGGCGGGAGACTCGTTCGACGTGGTCGAGCGGGTGAAGGGCAACGCCACGACCGACTTCGGGGCGCCCGGGGTGGCGTGCAAAGAGGACGAGGCGGCGCTGACGCCGGCCAAGGCGACGCGGTACGCAACGCTGCTGCGGGCCTCGTGGACGGTCTTCGACCAGGTGGCGGCGGCGTCGCCGGCCTCGCTGCGCAAGGGACCGAGGGGCGGCGGGCGGGACCGGGACAAGATGATCGGCCACGTGCTGGACGCCGAGGTGAACTACGCCCGCACCCTCGGCGTGAAGCACAAGGAGCCGGCCATGGGCGACACCGCCGCCGTCGAGGCCCTGCGGTCGGACATCGAGGACGCCTTGGTGCACCCTCGCGAGGTCAGCGGCAAGGTGTGGCCGCCCCGCTACGCCGCCCGTCGCATCGCCTGGCACGTCCTCGACCACGCCTGGGAGATGGAGGGCCGGCGCGAATCCGAATAAACACAGTTCAGACTTGGTATAACCTGGCGACAGGACCAGACGAACGTGACGGTCCGGAGGGGAGGCAGCGACATGAGCGTTGCCATCGTGACTGGAGCCTCTCGTGGCCTGGGGCGCGCCCTCGCCCGGGCCCTCGCCGAGCGGGGGTGGAGCCTGGTCCTCGACGCCCGGGGCGGGGCGGCGTTGGGCCTGGTGGCCGACGAGCTGTCGGTCAAGACCAAGGTCGTGGCCATCGCCGGCGACGTCGTCTACGACGGCCACCGGGCCGAGCTGGTGGAGGCCGCCGAACGCCTGGGCGGCGTCGACCTGCTGGTCAACAACGCCAGCGTCCTGGGCCCGAGCCCCCTGCCCCGGCTCGCCGACTACCCCCTCGGCGTGCTGGAGCAGGTCTACCGGGTGAACACGGTGGCGCCCCTCGGGCTGGTTCAGCGGGCCCTGCCCCTGCTGCGCCGGTCGGGCGGCCGGATCCTCAACATCACGTCTGATGCCGGCGTCGAGGGGTACGAGGGGTGGGGCGGCTACGGGTCGTCCAAGGCCGCGCTGGAACAGCTGAGCAACGTGCTGGCGGCCGAGGAGCCGGAGTTGCGGGTCTACTGGGTCGACCCCGGCGACATGAACACCCAGCTGCACCAGGAGGCGTTCCCAGGCGAGGACATCTCCGACCGGGCCGCGCCGGAGGCGAGTGTCCCCGGCCTCCTGGAGCTGATCGAAGGCGACCGTCCCAGCGGCCGCTACCGCACCAGCGATCTCGCCCGGCCATGACCGCCACGCTCGAGTCGACGTCGCTCGACTTCGACCTCCCCCCCGAACGCCAGGCCCACGAGCCCCCCGAAGCACGGGGGTTGGCTCGTGACGAGGTGCGGCTGATGGCGTCCCAACCGTTCTCGGAGCCGACCGACCACGTGGCCCGGGACCTCCCCGCCCTGCTGGAGCCGGGCGACCTCCTGGTCATCAACACGTCCGGCACCCTGGCCGCGGCGGTTGACGCGTTCCGGGCCGAGGGACCGGGCCTGGAGCTGCACCTGTCAACCCGGCTTCCCGCCGGTCTCTGGCTGGTCGAGCTGCGACAGCCAGCGGAGGCGGCCACCGCCCCGTTCCGCGGGGACCTGACGGGCGAGACCCTGCTGCTGCGGGGCGGCGGGCGGGTCGAGCTGCTGGCCCGCTACCCCGAGTCCCAACGGCTGTGGGTGGCGACCGTGACCCTGGGTGGCCCCCTGCTGCCCTACCTGGCCGAGTTCGGCCGCCCCATCCGCTACAGCCATGTGGGCCGGGACTGGCCCATCTCCGCCTACCAGACCGTCTACGCCACCGGACCGGGCAGCGCCGAGATGCCCAGCGCGGGCCGGCCCCTGTCCACCCGGATCATCACCGACCTGGCCGCCCGGGGCGTCGCCATCACGCCCGTCGTGCTGCACGCAGGCGTGTCCTCGCTCGAGGACCACGAGGCGCCGCCGCCCGAGCCCTACCGTGTCCCGGCGGAGACGGCGTGGCGCGTGAACGCCACCCGCGCCGCAGGAGGCAGAGTAGTGGCCGTGGGAACGACCGTCGTGCGGGCCTTGGAGACGGTGGCCGACGAGCGCGGCATCGCCCACCCGGGCGAGGGCTGGGCCGGGACCATCGTCACGCCGGCGCGGGGCGTGCGGGTCGTCGACGGCCTGCTCACGGGCTGGCACGAGCCCCGGGCCTCGCACCTGCTCATCCTCGAGGCCCTCGCCGGCCGGGCCATGCTGGAGGACGCCTACCGGGCCGCCCTGGCCCGCGGGTACCTCTGGCACGAGTTCGGCGACCTGCACCTGATCTTGCCGTGACCGGCCCGGGAGGCCGGTCCCAGCCGGCACCGCCTGACGTCGAGCCCGGGACCCTCACCGCCCTCTCCGCCTCGCGGCAGGACCTGCTGCTGGCCCTCAAGAAGGCGGGCGAGGCTCGGGCCGAGGACCTGGCCGTGAGCCTGGGCGTGACCGTGAGCGCCGTCCGCCAGCAGCTCGATGGGCTGGAGCGGGAGGGCCTCGTCACCCGGCGGGAGGAGCGGGGCGGCCGGGGCCGTCCCAAGCACTACTTCCTGCTCACCCGGGCGGCCGAAGGGTTCTTCCCGAAGGCCTACGGGGGGCTGACCAACGAACTGCTGGGCTACGTCACCGACGCCGACCCCGACTTGGTGGACCAGATCTTCGAACGTCGCCGCCAGCGCCGGGTCGAGCAGGCGCGGGCCCGCCTGGCCGGCCGGCCGTTCGCCGAACGGGTGGCCGAGCTGGCCCGCATCCTCGACGAGGACGGCTACCTGGCCGACTTCACGGCCATGCCCGACGGGACGTTCCGCATCACCGAGCACAACTGCGCCGTCCTGGACGTGGCCGAGCGCTACGGCAAGGCGTGCTCCAGCGAGATCTCGTTCCTGCGGGAGGCCCTCGACGACGCCCGCATCGAACGGGTCAGCCACATGATCGCGGGCGCCCACAGCTGCGCCTATGAGATCGTGCCGGAGGCGTGATGGAGCCGCGAGCCGGACCGAGACCGCGGACCACGCCGACAACCCTGCGGGCGTCACACGCCTTCGCGCGCGGCGATCAGTAGCGCCCCGAACTGGGCGGCCATGGCATCGAGCCCTGGCCCGTCGGGGTCGATCGTCACCTGGATCACCAGCCCGTTGGCCACCGCCACCAGGAGCGCGGCCATGGGCTGGGGCGCCACCCAGCCTGGGAGGCTGCCGGCGTCGATCAGAGTCGCCATCTGATCGGCGAGGAGCCGCCGCAGCCCCGCCCAGAGGTCGAGCAGGCCCCGGTGCAGCGCCGGCAGGCGTGAGGCCTGGAGCAGGGCTTCGAGGTAGACCGGCGCCTCGGCCCGATGCCGGTCGAAGGTCGCCACAAGCGTCCGGATGGCCAGGCCGGTGCGGAGTGCAGGGTCCCCCGGACCCTGGAGGACCTCAAGGGTCGGGGCCAGCCACTCCCGGACACTTTGCAGCAGCGCCGCCGCTACCAGTTCGTCCTTGGATCCGAAGTGGTACGTGATTGCGGCCAGGTTCACGCCCGCTGACCCGGTGATGTCGCGAGACGTCGTGCCGGCCAGGCCTTTCCGCCCGAGCACGTTCCTTGTTGCCTCCAGCAACCGCTGGCGCGTTTCAATCATACGTACGTATGATAGGAGGGTGCGCAGCGAACTGGCGGGATGGGCAGGGTTTGCGGCGTGGGCCGGTGCTGGCGCCCTCTGCGGTTTCGCGGGCGTCAGCCTTGCTTCCGTCGGCCTGCTGATCCTGCCCCTGGCCGTCGTCGCCCTGATCGCCGCCGGCCGGCGGGCGCGGCCCTGGCCCGAAGTGGCCGGCTTCCTTCCCGGGCTCGGCACGGGGGCCGGCTTGTTCGTGGGCCTCGTCAACCTCGGCTCGTCGCCGTGCCCGTCGAGCGGCTCCGCCTCCGTCGGGCCGGGGGCAGCGACCTCGTCCTACTCCTGCGGCGGGTTGGACCCCGTGCCGTGGCTGGTCGGGGGCGCCATCCTGGTCGTGCTCGGCTTCGCCGTCTACCTGGCGCAGCAACGGTGACGGCCCTCGGGGTCGCGGTCTTCGTTGTGGCCGCGGTGCTGCTGACGTCCATCGGAGGCGCAGGCATCGTCGCCGCACCGGTCACCCTGCCCGCTCTCTATCTGGTGGTGCGCCGCCACCCGACCCGCGCCTTCCGCACGGCCGGAGGGGTGCTCGGCGCTCTGACCGCGGCCGAACTGGCCTGGGGCGCCGTCTACATCGTGGCGGGCGAGGCGACTGCCGCCATCTGGCTGGTCCCGATCCTCGCTGGCCTCGCGGCCGGCTGCCTCATCGCTAAGTGAGGCGCTCGGCCAGCACCTTCTGGACGACCTGGGGGTTGGCCTTCCCCTGCGAGGCCCGCACCGTCTGGCCCACGAAGAAGCCGAGTAGCTGGGTCCGGCCCGCCCGGTAGGCCTCGACCTTGTCGGGGTTGGCGGCCAGCACACCGTCGACGAAGCCGGCCACAACCTCCTCGTCGCTGACCTGGGCCATCCCGCGGTCGGCGATGATGCGGTCGGGGTCGCCGCCCCGCTCGACCAGTTCGGCAAAGACCTCCTTGGCCGCGGGCCCGGAGATGGCGCCCGCCTCCGCCGAGGCGACGAGCCGGCCCAGCGCGTCTCCGGTCAGGGCGGTGTCGGCCAGGTCCCGGTCCCCGAGGGCGGGCGGCAGTTCGTTGACGATCCAGCGGGCCACGACCGGCGCGGGCGCACGGGCGGCCGCCGCGACGAACAGGTCGCCAGTTGCCAGGTCGCCGGTCAGCAGGTCGGCGTCCGGCTCGGAGATGCCGTGGGCGGACGGCCACGCTGCGAACCGCTCTGCCAACTCGGGGTTCCGCACCCGGGCCTCGGCCCGGTAGTCGGCCCGGCTCCGCTTGGGCGGGCGGGTCTGGGCCTTGGCCGACTTCTCCCGCTCTCCCTCCCGTCGGTCCGCACCCGGCGCAGGCACCTGCCACGAGTCCCTCAGCGTCACGATCCGGTTCAGGACCGGCGCGCCCGGCCGCGAGTCCTCGGTGTCGACGATGAAGTACCCGACGCGCTCCAGCTGCCAGCGGCTGCCGAGCTCGGCGTCGCGCAGGCTGGCTTCCACCAGGGCGCCGCCCACGACCTGCAACGAGTCGGGGTTGAGGTCGTCGATGTCGGGGAGCGCAGCCTTGAATAGCCGGTCGTACAGCCGGACCTCGGCGGGCACGCCCTGCTCGGCCGCCACCCAGTGGACGACGCCCGACACCTTCACGCCCGGCGGGTTCTGGCCCACCGACCCGGGAAT
Source organism: Acidimicrobiales bacterium (assembly GCA_050742295.1). Lineage (GTDB taxonomy): Bacteria > Actinomycetota > Acidimicrobiia > Acidimicrobiales > AC-14 > JAHFUQ01. Next base: position 5,526 of record JBOGID010000576.1, read on the forward strand.
GTGGTGCGCGAGCAGGCGCACCACCTCACCGTTCTCCTCGACCACCTCGTCGCAGGTGATGCAGTACCCGTGGCGCAGCCGGACGGTCCGCCCCGGGGCCAGGCGCTGGTAGCCGGCGGGCGGGTCCAGCACGAAGTCGTCCCGGTCGATGACGATCTCGCGGGCGAAGGGCACCGTCCGCTCCCCCGGCTTGCCCACGTCGGCCGGGAAGGAGGGCGCCGTCAGGTCCTCGATCTCGCCCTCGGGCCACGACGTGATCGTCACCGGGAGCGGCCGCAGCACGCCCAGGACGCGCGGCGCCGTCCAGTTCAGGTCGTCGCGCACGCAGAACTCGAGCTTGCCGATGTCGACCACCGAGTTGACCTTGGCCACGCCGATGAGGTCGGCGAAGGCCCGGATGGCCTCGGGCCGGTAGCCCCGCCTGCGCATGCCGGCGAGCGTGGGCATGCGGGGGTCGTCCCACCCCGACACCAGGCCAGCCTCGACCAGGGGGAGCAACTTGCGCTTGTGGACCACCGTGTAGTCGAGGTTCAGCCGGGCGAACTCGATCTGCTGGGGCCGGCTGAACCCGTGGCGCTCGGACACGCCGGTGCGGTCGATGACCCAGTCGTACAGCGGGCGGTTGTTCTCGAACTCCATGGTGCAGATGGAGTGGGTGATGCCCTCGATGGCGTCGGAGATCGGGTGGGCGTAGTCGTACATCGGGTAGGTCGGCCACTGGTCACCGGTGCGGTAGTGGTGGACATGGCGGATGCGGTACAGGAGCGGGTCGCGCATCTTCATGTTCGACGCGGTCAGGTCGATGCGGGCCCGCAGCACGCACTCGCCGTCGGGTAGCTCGCCCGACCGCATGCGGCGGAACCAGGTCAGGTTCTCCTCGACGCTGCGGTCGCGGTAGGGCGACGGCGTGCCGTCCTCGGTCAACGAGCCGCGGTACTTCCTGATCTCCTCCTCGTTGAGGTGGTCGACGTAGGCGTCGCCGCTGCCGATGAGGCCCTCGGCCAGGTCGTACATCTCGCCGAAGTAGTCCGAGGCGTACAGGGCCCCGTCGCCGAACGAGAACCCGAGCCACGCGACGTCGCGCTGGATGGAGTCGACGTACTCCACGTCCTCGGCCTCGGGGTTGGTGTCGTCGAAGCGCAGGTTGGTCTGGGACCCGAACTGGCGGCCGATGCCGAAGTTGAGGCAGATGGACTTGGCGTGGCCGATGTGGAGGTAGCCGTTGGGCTCGGGCGGGAACCGGGTCAGGACGCGGCCGCCGTGCTTCCCGGTGCGGAGGTCGTCCTCGATGATCTCCCGGATGAAGTCGGATCGGGCCGCGTCGGTCACGCGGCCAACTGTACCGATCACCCCTCAGGCGCTCTTGCGGGCCTTCGCCTTGGGCTTGGCCGCCGACTTGCGGGCCGCAGTCTTCTTGGCCGGCCCCGCTTGGACGGCGCCCGCGTGCGACCGCCGTCGCCGCCGTCGTCGCCGTCGCCGTCGCCGTCGCGCCGAGTCCTCCGCCTCCTCGGCCAGCTTCTCGGCCGCCTTGGCCACCTCCGAGGTCATCTTCTTGCCACCGCCCTTGCGGGCCGCAGCCAGGCTCGCCTCCAGTGCGTCATGAGGTCGATGACCTTGCCCTCGGGCCTTCGGTTCGGCCTCCACCGTGATCGTCTTGCCCTTGGCCTTGGCGTCTCGATGAGGTCGTTCAGCTCCTCGGTGTACGTGTCGTGGCAGCGCTGAACAACGCCCCGTAGTACGTCTGCAGCGCCACGTCGTCCTTGCCCATGATCTCGAAATGCACCACCGGCCGTCCCACTGGGACCCCTTTCGCTCAGGCGCCAGTCTTGCTCAGCACCCGAGGGCGGGAACGAGGGCGCCGGCGAAGTCGGCGATGGCGCCCACCGGACCGGGCGGCGTGCCGCGGCCGATCCCGAGCGTCCGCAGGCTGACCCGGACCCAACCGCACCGGAACTCCACGCGATTGCTGCGGATCTCCTCGGCGATACGGATATCCACGCCGCCGACCGTGCGCAGTTCGGTGACCCCGTTCGGGGGCGACGGCTCCGGCGGCTTTCGCTCGACCGCAGCCCAGCCCTCCACCCGGTGGCCGTTGGCGAGGGTCAGGTTGACCTCGATGGGGAGCGGCTTGGAATGCTCGCACGGGCGGCCTCCCGCGCATCCGAGCCCCATCCCTCCGTCCACTGTCCGGTCGGCGTCGTCGGCCAGCACGTCGCGGGCACCGGCGGCGCCCAGAGCCCCGCGGACCCAGTCGACCGAGAACCGGTCCCGCAGGTCGACGCGGTCGGGCGCCGGCGCCCGCCACACCCGGGGGTCGAGGGCGGCGATGGTGCCGGCCATCCTGCGCAGGGCAGCTTCGTCGATGCTGCGAGGGACGTCGAGAGTGATGGTCCCCTGCGGCGTCGGCGCGGTGAGCACCCGCCGGTGCTCGCTGACCTCCACCTTCTGGGTCATGTCCACCCGGGCGAACTCGGATGTCGGCAGAATGCCGTAGGGCGGCGTCGGAAGCCAGTTCTGGACGGCGATCACCCGGCCGGCCCGGTCGCAGTACGTCGTGCGCGTCCCGTCGAAGGGGTTGGCGTGGGCCGCCACCGGCCCGGCACAGCGGACGTAGCCCATGGGCAGCAGGCGCGGGACGGGCCCGGCGCCCCGGAACGCAGGGGCCGCCATCGTCGACAGGCCGAACTTGCCCGCCAGCCACGGCCCGGGCCACGGCCGGTCCCCGTCCCTTGGTGGGCCGTCGTAGGGGAAGTCGGCCACGAACCGCCGCTCGTCGCCAGGCCGCGACGCCAGGAGCTGGCCTCCCATGCGGGTGTCCGTGGTCACGGCGGAGATGCCCTGGCCGGTGCCGATGACGTCCTGAAAGGGGGCGCCGGCGACGTTGGAGAAGACGTCGGCCAGCGCCGCCTTGGACGTCACGGCCCGCGCCACCGCGCTGCCCGCCTTGTCCTGCATCTCCCACGCCCGGGCGTCGCCCCTCGCGGCAGTCGCGACGCACG
>JBOGID010000577.1:0-3513 GCA_050742295.1 Acidimicrobiales bacterium
CGGGCCAAGGCCACGGCCGCACCGGCGTCGGACGGCATGCTGGGCATGCGCGCCCTCGGCATGGGTGGGCACGGCATGGGCCCCGGCTCCCGGGGCGTGGACATGGGCAGCCGCCTGGCCATGGTGGCCGAGACGCCCGCGCTGCGGGCCGCCGTCGCCGCCCTCCCGGCCGCCGACGAGGCGCCGGGCGTCGACGTCGTGCGTGAGAGCCGGGCGGACCCCGATTTCAGCCTGCGCCGCTTCCTGCGGCCCTACCGGCGGGCGCTCGGCCTGGGCATGGCCCTCGTGGTCCTCGACGCGATCGCCACCCTGGCCGGCCCCGCCCTCATCCGGTTCGGCCTCGACCGGGGCGTCGTAGGGGGCTCGCAGTCGCTCCTGTGGGCCGTCACCGCCCTGTTCCTGGCCGTCACCGTGGCTGACTGGGCCATCCTCTGGGCCCAGCAGCGCCAGACGGGCCGTACCGCCGAACGGCTGCTGTTCGCCCTCCGCATCCGCCTCTTCGCCCACCTCCAGCGGCTCGGCCTCGACTTCTACGAGCGGGAGCTGGCGGGCCGGATCATGACCCGCATGACGACCGACGTGGAGGCCCTGTCCCAGCTGCTGCAGACGGGCCTGGTCAACGCCGTGGTCAGCGTCCTCACGCTGGCGGGCGTGGCCGTCGTGCTGGTCGTCATGAACCCCGAGCTGTCGCTGGCCACGCTGGCCACCCTCATCCCCCTGGTGGCGGCCACGCTGGTGTTCCGGCGGCGCTCCGACCAGGCCTACGGCACGGCCCGGGAACGGGTGGCCATCGTCAACGCCAACCTCCAGGAGAGCGTCTCGGGCGTACGGGTGGCACAGGCCTATGTGCGCGAGGGCCGGAACATCGAGGGGTTCCAGCGGGTGGCCAAGGACCACTTGAACGCCCGCATGGACGCACAGCGGCTGGTGGCGACGTACTTCCCGTTCGTCGAGCTGCTGTCGGTCCTGGCCGCGGCGGTCGTCCTCGGCGTCGGGTCCCGCCTGTCGTCGTCGGGCGCGGTGACGCCGGGCGAGCTGGTGGCCTTCCTGCTGTACCTGAGCCTGCTGTTCTCGCCCATCCAGCAGCTGTCGCAGGTGTTCGACCAGTACCAGCAGGCCCGGGTCTCCCTGGAGAAGATCACCGAGCTGCTGGCCACGCCGCCTGGCGTCGTGGAGTTGTCCACGCCAGTTGACCCGGGCCGGTTGCAGGGCGGCATCCGGTTCGAGGGCGTGCGCTTCCGGTACACGGGGGCGGGCGATGACGCCCTGTCCGGCGTCGACCTCGACATCGCGCCGGGCGAGACGGTGGCGCTGGTGGGCGAGACGGGCGCCGGCAAGTCGACGATCGTGAAGCTGGCGGCCCGGTTCTACGACCCGACGGCGGGCCGGGTGCTGGTGGACGGGCGGCCGTTGCCCGACCTCGACCTGGCCGCCTACCGCCACCAGCTGGGGTACGTCCCCCAGGAGGCGTTCCTGTTCTCGGGGACGATCCGGGACAACATCGCCTACGGGCGACCGGGGGCGTCCGATCTCGACGTTGAGGCCGCGGCAAGGGCCGTCGGCGCCCACGCCTTCATCGTGCGGCTGTCGGGGGGCTACCTGCACCCCGTCACCGAGCGGGGCCGGTCCCTGTCGGCGGGCCAGCGCCAGCTCATCGCCCTGGCCCGGGCCTTCCTCGTCGACCCCGCCGTCCTCCTGCTGGACGAGGCCACAGCCACCCTCGACCTCGGCACAGAAGCCCGGGTGATCGAGGCCATGGGCGTCCTGTCGGCGGGTCGTACGACCCTGCTCATCGCCCACCGGCTCCAGACGGCCCGCTCGGCCGACCGCATTGTCGTTGTCGACCGGGGGCGCATCGCCGAGGTCGGCACCCACGACGAGCTCATCGCCCGGGGCGGCTACTACGCCGCCCTGTGGGGCGCCTTCGTCGACGACCCGGTCCGCCGTGCCGGCTAGTGCCCTGGCCGGCATCCTTCGCTCGGTCAGGGTCCACCACTTCTGACGACGGTGAGGCCACCGTTTGGGGCATGAGCCAACGGGTGAAGGTCCGTCGCCTCGATGACGAGGAAGGGCGACAGCTACAGCGGATCGTGCGGCGGGGAGGGGGCAAGGCCCAAGTCAGCGTGGTCCGCTACCGGCGGGCCATGGTGGTCCTGGCCTCGGCCGGGGGCAACAACGTCGAGGTGATCGCCCGCTTGGTGCAGACCTCCCCCGACCGGGTGCGGGAGATGATCCACCGCTTCAACGACATGGGGATGGCCTCGCTGGACCCTCAGTGGGCGGGTGGCCGTCCCCGCCGGATAACGACTGAGGACGAGGCCTTCATCGTCAAGACGGCCAAGGCTCGCCCGGAAAAGGCCGGGCGGCCCTTCACGCATTGGAGCGTCCGCAAGCTGCGCCAGTACCTCGCCGACAACCCTGTCCGCCGGGTCAAGATCGGCAGGGAGCGGCTGCGCCAGCTCCTCGACCGCCACGAGGTGACGTTCCAGAAGACCAAGACGTGGAAGCAGTCCAACGACCCGAAGAAGGAGGAGAAGCTCGACCGCATCGAGGAGGTGATCACGAAGTTCCCATCCCGGGTGTTCGCCTTCGACGAGTTCGGCCCCCTCGCCGTCCACCCCGTCGGCGGCTGCTGCTGGGCGGCGGTGAAGAAGCCGCAGCGCCTGCGGGCCAACTACCACAAGCACTGCGGCGTGCGGCAGTTCCACGGCTGCTACTCGGTGGGCGACGACACGATGTGGGGAGTCGTCAAGCCCAAGAAGGGGACGGACAACTCCCTGGCCGCCATCAAGTCATGCCGCAAGGCCCGGCCCGACGGCGAGAGGATCTACGTCATCTTGGACAACCTTTCGGCGCACAAGGCCAACAAGATCAAGGAATGGTGCGCCAGGAGCAACGTCGAGCTGTGCTTCACGCCGACCTATTCGTCATGGGCGAATCCCATCGAATGTCACTTCGGCCCGTTGCGTGATTTCGTGCTCAACAACTCCGACCACCCCAACCACAGCGTGCTGACCCGCCGGCTGCACGCCTACCTGGCGTGGCGCAACGAGCACGGCAGCGACCCCGCCCTGCGCGAGCGCCTGCGCCGGGAGCGGGCCCGGCTCCGCTCCGAGCGCCAGCGACGCTGGGGGAGGCCGGCCCAACGACCGGCCTCCGAAGCCGCCTGAACCAGCCTCGACGCAGCTCCTCCGCCCCACCGCCCTGACGCGACGCGTCCTCCGCCGCTCCAGCCAGCTCTGTCGACACCTCGCCAGCTATGTCGCCGCCCCCGACCGCGAGCCGCGACACCGCTCAGGGGAGCCTCAACCGGACTGCAACTGCAGGTTCGTCATTTCATGTCATTTCAAACGCGCGAACCTTTGTGGCCAGGGCACTAGCGCCTGAGCGTTCAGTCATTCAGCACGGTGCGGCGCTTCAGGAACTCGCTCCGATACCGGATGGCCCGTCGGTAGTCCCGGGGGTCCGCTGCTTCTCGAACAGGCTTCGAGAGCCCGTCAATCACGACAATGC
>JBOGID010000578.1:0-12684 GCA_050742295.1 Acidimicrobiales bacterium
GCCCGGACCTGCATGGAGCCGGGCACGACCATGGCCCTCACGCCGTCGCGGACGTTGCGGCCGGCGACCACGGCCGCCGCGGCGCGCAGGTCTTCCAGGCGGGAGTTCGTGCACGAGCCGATGAAGACGGCGTCGACGGCGATGTCCCGCATGGGCGTGCCGGGGGCGAGGCCCATGTAGGCGAGGGCCCGGCGGGCGGAGTCGTCTGCGGGTTCAGGGACAGCGGCATCGATGGGGACGACCTGGGACGGGTTGGTGCCCCAGGAGACGTGGGGCCGCAGCGTGGCGGCGTCGATCGTCACTTCCCTGTCGAACGTTACCCCGTCGTCGGTGGCCAGCGAGCGCCAGTCGTCGAGGGCGGCCTCCCACGCCGCGCCTCGGGGTGCGTGGGGCCGGCCCTCCAGGTAGGCCAACGTGGTGTCGTCGGGCTGCACCATCCCGGCCCGGGCCCCGCCTTCGATCGACATGTTGCAGATCGTCATGCGGCCCTCCATGGAGAGCGCCCGGATGGTCGAGCCCCGGTACTCGATGACGTGCCCGATGCCGCCGCCCGTGCCGATGCGGCCGATGATGGCGAGGATCACGTCCTTGGCAGTGACGCCCGCGGGCAGGTCGCCGTCGACGGTGACGGCCATGGTGCCGGGCGCCGCCTGGGGCAGGGTCTGGGTCGCCAGCACGTGCTCGACCTCGCTGCTGCCGATCCCGAAGGCGAGGGCCCCGAACGCCCCGTGGGTCGACGTGTGGCTGTCCCCGCACACGATCGTCATGCCCGGCTGGGTCAGGCCGAGGTCGGGCCCGATGACGTGCACGATGCCCTGGCGGGCGTGGCCCATGGGGTAGAGGCGGACGCCGAACTCGGCGCAGTTGGTCCGCAGGGCCTCGATCTGGCGGGCGGAGACGGGGTCGGTGATGGGCTTGTCGATATCGACCGTGGGGACGTTGTGGTCCATGGTGGCAATCGTCAGGTCGGGACGGCGCACGGGCCTGCCCGCCATCCGCAGCCCGTCGAACGCCTGCGGCGACGTCACCTCATGGACGAGATGGAGGTCGATGTAGAGCAGGTCGGGCTCGCCCGCGGCCGACCGCACCACGTGCCGGTCCCACACCTTCTCGCTCAGCGTCTGGTGTCCCACATGTTGAGACGCTAGTCTTGCCATGTGGGAAGCGTATCGGGTGTCGGCGTACTGGACAAGGCGGTCGCTGTGCTCGACGCGCTGGAGCGCGGTCCCCTCTCGCTCCGCGGCCTCGTGGAGGCGACGGGCCTGTCCCGGGCGACCGCCCACCGGCTGGCCAGCGCCCTCGAAGTCCACGGCTTCGTCGGGCGAGCTGGCGACGGCCGCTTCCAGAGGGGGCCGCGCCTGGCCACACCTGCCCTGGCCGACCTCGCCCGTCCGGCCATGGAACGCCTGCGGGACGCCACGGGCGAGAGCGTCCAGCTCTACGTCCGCCGGGGAGATCAGCGGGTGTGCGTAGCCGCGCTGGAATCGCCCCACGGCCTCCGTACCATCGTCGCCGTGGGAGCCTTCCTGCCGCTCGACCAGGGTTCGGGGGGCCGGGTCCTGCGGGACGGCGTCGAGGTCGCCGAGAGCATCGAGGAGCGCCAGAGGGGCGTAGCGTCGGTCAGCGCCAGCGTTCGTGACGGCGCCGGGGCCACGGTGGCGGCCGTGTCCGTGTCCGGCCCCATCGAACGCACGACCCGCCAGCCCGGCCGCCGCTACACCGCCGCCGTGACCGCCGCCGCCAGCGAGATCGCCGAGGCCCTGGCCGGTGCGTAGGTCCGCGGTGGGGGCGGCCGCCTTCGCCGTCGCACTCCTGGCTGGTGGCTGTTCCTCGGACGGCGACGACCCGGCCGCGCCCAACTCGTCAGCCGCCGGCGTGACGTCCACGGTGGCGGCGGGCCAGGCCGCAGCGGTGCCCGAGGCCCGCACCGAGGTGGCGGGGGCAACCTGGGACGGCGACGTCGTCGTGGCCGGCGGCCTCACCGCCGACGGGCGTGCCAACCGCCGGGTCGACGCCTACCTGCCCGCCGCCAACCGCTGGACGGCACGGCCCCAATTGCCGCAGGGCCTCCACCATCTCGGCATGGCGGTGCTGGGCGAGCGCCTCTACGTGGCCGGGGGCTACACCGACGGGCCCGGCGGCGAGTGGCAGGCAGTCGCGTCGGTGCACAGCCTCGGCCTGGGCGAGTCGTCGTGGCGCCAGGAGCCCTCGATGACCAGGCCCCGTGGCGCCCACGGCCTGGCCGCGGTCGGCGGCAGGCTGGTCGTGGCCGGCGGCGTGACGGGCGGCCTGACCGACACCACCGAGTCGTGGGCGCCGGGCGAGGCCTCGTGGCGCGTGGGGCCACCGCTGGCCCAGGCCCGCGAGCACCTGGCCATGGCCGCCGTCGCCGGGCGGGTCTACGTCATCGGCGGCCGGCTCGGCGGGTTCGACAGCAACCTGCGCTCGGTCGAGTCGTGGGACGGCCGGGAGGCGGCGTGGCGGGCCGAGGCCCAGCTCAACGACACCCGCGGCGGCACGTCAGCGGCCGAGGTGGCGGGCAAGATCTGCGTCGCCGGCGGCGAGGCGACCAACGGCACCATCGCCACGATCGAGTGCTTCGCCCCAGGCCAGGGCCGGTGGGCCCGGGCCCCGTCCCTCGGCTCGCCCCGTCACGGGCTCGCCGTCGCCGGCCTCGGCACCAAGCTCCACGTCATCGCCGGCGGCCCCCAACCGGGCCTGTTCGTCAGCACGACCCACGAGGTCATCGAAACCGCCTAACCAATGGCCGGTATCGCGCAAGTGGGGGTCAGAGCCACCAACCGCGCGGAGAACTCGAGCGAGCATGGGGAACTCTCCGCGCGAATGGTGTCCATAACCCCCAATTGCGCGATATCGATATCGGGCGGCTGTTCGCTGTTACGCCCCGACGGCGACGATCTCGACCCGCATGCTGCCGCTGGGCGCCTCGTAGGCCACCGTGTCGCCCGGGGACTTGCCGAGGAGGGCCAGGCCCAGGGGGGAGGCGGGGGAGATGACGGCCACGTCGTCCCGCCGTTCCTCGATCGAGCCGATGAGGTACCGCTCGGTGTCGTCGTCGCCCTCGTACCGCAGCTCGACCACCGTGCCCGTGGCGACCGTCTCGCCCGCGGCGCCCACGGCGTTGTCGTCGAGCACGACGGCGTTCTGGAGGATGGCCTGGAGCTGGCGGATCCGGGCCTCCATGCGGCCCTGGTCGTCCTTGGCGGCGTGGTAGTCGGCGTTCTCGGAGAGGTCGCCCAGATCACGGGCCCGCTCGATGATGCGGGCGATGTCGACCCGCCCCCGGGTCTCGAGGTCGGACAGCTCTTCGTGCAGACGCTCGTAGGCAGTCCGGGAGAGGCGGGTTTCCTGATTGGCCATGGGTGGGGTCCCCCATATGGGTTGACGACGACGGGGCTGGTCACGGACACTAGAGGTCGCTGTGAAGCCCTCCGGCATCATCGTAATTCCGTAGCACGCACGCCAGCACCGACCAGCGTGTGCGCCGATGACCGTCCACCGGGTGGTGGGCGGTTTCGCATTTCAGAGGGGACATGGGATACAGGATCGGGGTCATCGGCGGGGACGGGATCGGGCCGGAAGTGGTGGCCGAGGCACTCAAGGTCGTGCGCGCCTCGGGCATCGACCTCGACACCGTCGACTTCGACCTGGGCGGCGGCCGCTACCTCCACGACGGGGCCATCCTCCCCGACGACGTCCTCGACGAGCTGCGCACCCTTGACGCCATCCTGCTCGGCGCCGTCGGACGTCCCGACGTGCCGCCCGGCATCATCGAACGGGGGCTGCTGCTGCGCTTGCGGTTCGAGCTCGACCTGTTCGTCAACCTCCGCCCGTTCCCCGGCTTCGTGGTCGTCCGGGAGAACACCGAGGGCAGCTACGCCGGGGAGGGCGGGTTCCTGCGCAAGGGCACACCCCAAGAGGTCGCCACCCAGGGCTCGGTCAACACCAGGATGGGGGTCGAGCGCTGCGTCCGCTTCGCCTTCGACCTGGCCGCCGTCCGTCCCCGCCGCCACCTCACCCTCGTCCACAAGACGAACGTCCTGACCTTCGCCGGCGACCTGTGGCAGCGGACGATCAATGAGGTCGCGGCCGAGTTCCCGCAGGTCACCACCGGCTACTCCCACGTCGACGCCGCCTGCGTCCACCTGGTCGAGTCGCCCGACCGCTACGACGTGATCGTGACCGACAACCTGTTCGGCGACATCCTCACCGACCTGGCCGGCGCGGTGACGGGCGGGATCGGCCAGGCCGCCTCCGCCAACCTCAACCCGCTGCGCACGGGGCCGTCGCTGTTCGAGCCCGTCCACGGGTCCGCCCCCGACATCGTGGGGACCGGGAAGGCCAATCCCCTCGCAGCCATCGGTTCGGCGGCAATGATGTTGGAGTTCCTCGGCGAGACGGACGTAGCTGCCCGCATCGCCGCCGCCTGTTCGGAGGCGCCGCCGTCGCCCGGCGCCAGCGCTGTCACCATGACGACAGCTGAGATCGGCGACGCCATCGCACACCGAGTGACCAAGGAGCCGTAGGCAATGCCGATCCAGACCGTCGACAAGATCTGGATGGACGGGGAACTGGTGCCGTGGCGGGACGCCAAGGTCCACATCCTCACCCATTCGTTGCACTACGGGAGCGGTGTGTTCGAGGGCATCCGGGCCTACTCGACGAGCCAGGGTCCGGCCGTTTTCCGCCTCACGGACCACATCCACCGGTTGTTCAACAGCGCCAAGGTGTACCTGATCGACGTCCCTTTCACGCCCGAGCAGCTCATCGAGGGCGTCAAGGAAACGGTGCGGGTCAACAACCTCGACGCCTGCTACATCCGGCCCATCGTCTACCTGGGGTACGGCGAGATGGGGCTCAACCCGCTGCCCTGCCCCGTGAACGTGTCGATCGCGGTGTGGCCCTGGGGCACCTACCTCGGGGACGAGGGGATCAAGCGCGGGGTCCGCTGCAAGATCTCCACGTGGCAGCGCCACGACCCCAACGCCGTCCCGGTGGCGGCCAAGGGGACGGGGATGTACGCCAACTCGTCGATGGCCAAGGTCGAGGCGTTGAAGGCGGGCTACGACGAGGCCATCCTGCTGTCACCGCAGGGCTACGTGAGCGAGTGCACAGGCGAGAACCTGTTCATCGTGAAGCACGGCCGGGTCTTGACCCCACCGACGGCGGCCGGTGCCCTCGAGGGCATCACCCAGCACTCGGTGACGACCATCGCCCGGGACCTCGGCTACGAGGTGGCGGAGGCCAACCTCCTGCGCACCGACCTGTACCTGGCCGAGGAGGCGTTCCTGACGGGGACGGCGGCCGAGGTCGTCCCCATCCGCTCCGTCGACGACCGCGAGATCGGCGACCCGGGGCCGATCACCCGGGCCATCCAGGACACCTACTTCGGCACCGTCCGAGGCGAGGTCGACCGGTACAAGGACTGGCTGGAGCACGTCCGGCGATAAGGCATGGGGTAGCGTCGGCCGCCACATGGCCGCCCCCGAGTACGTCCCGCCGTCCTACGCCGACCAACCCCGGGCCTCGCTCCCGCTGCCGCCCAATCGCCGGTGGACGGCGAACCGGCCCGGCGACTTCCGGGGCGCCCAACCGCTCGGCCGGGGACTGGGCTCGCCCGGCCCCGACCAGGGCTACGCCTACCGGCTGGCGCGGCTCTTCGAGGACAACCTCAGTCTGACCGAGGGCGAGCACAAGGACGTGGTGGCGGGAGCGGTCGCCGTCGCCCTGGGCCGGGCGTCGCTCTTCGGGCGGGCGCCGGTCAGGGACGACCTGGCGCTGGCCTTCAGCCTGTTCGGGTTCCTCGACGACAACGTGCCCGAGGACCTGGTCGAGTGGCGCAAGCGGGTGTTCAGGGGCGCCCACCACGACTACTGGGAGCAGCGCCAGATCGTCGACCTGATCCCGGAGTTGACACTGCGGATGAAGCCCGACGAGGTGCGGAGCCGCCTCAGCGAGTGGAAGACGCTCGTCGGCGCCGCCGGCTGAGGCTGCACCGCGCCCGACCGCCTCGAACTTGCGGCCGGGGGGCTGGTCTTCGACGCCCTCGCCGCCGGTCCGCCCGATGGGCCGCTGGTGCTGCTGCTCCATGGCTTCCCACAGTCGTCCCACCAGTGGCGCCACCAGCTGCCGGCGTTGGGCGAGGCCGGCTACCGGGCTGTGGCACCCGACCAGCGCGGCTATTCGCCGCGTAGCCGCCCCCCCGACGTGGCCGACTACGCCGTGGACCGCCTCGTCGCCGACGTGCTCGCTCTGGCCGGCGTCCTGGGCGCCGACCGGTTTCACCTCGTCGGCCACGACTGGGGCGGCATCGTGGCGTGGCTCGTCGCCACCCGCCATCCCGACCGCCTGATCTCGCTCACGGCCGTGTCCACGCCCCACCCGGCGGCCCTGCTCGACGCCCTGCGCTCCCCGTCGACCGATCAGGCGGCCCGCTCGGCCTACGTCAAGTTCCTCCAGACGAGGGCCCTTCCTGAGCTGGTCCTCCTGGCGGCGGGTGGTGCCGGTCTCCGTGCCCTGTTCGCCTGGACGGGCGGTGTGGAGCCAAGCGCCGTCGACGAGTACGTGGCGCTCCTGTCCCAGCCCGGGGCGCTGACCGCCGCCCTGAACTGGTACCGGGCCCTCGACCTCGACACCGGCGACGCCTTTCGGCCGGACCCCGTGCGGGTCCCCACGCTCTACGTGTGGAGCACCGACGACCCGGCCCTGGGCCGGGAAGCGGCCGAGGCCACGGCGAGCCACATGGACGGGCCGTACCGGTTCGTCGAACTGGACGGCGTGAGCCACTGGGTGCCGGAGGACGCGCCCGACAAACTCACCCGGCTCCTCCTCGAACACCTCGCCGCCGCCTGATCAGGCGGCGAAGGCGGCCTCGCGCTCCCGGCCGAGGGTCATGGCGCCCGACAGGGTCAGGGCGATGCCGCCGGCCAGCAGGATGTCCCCCAGGCTGATCACGGCGCCAAGGGGAGGCACCGGGATCGAGTCGCCCAACACCGCGTCCACGACGCCGCCGTGAGCCGAAACGTGTTTCGAGAGATGCCCGTCCGCCACGTCGTAGCCGGGCGCCACTCCAACCGCGCCCAGGGCCGACTCGGAGACGGGCATGCCTCCGTTGGGCACGATGGCGGCCAGGTTGAGCGCCCACCCGACGGCGAGGAGGGCCAGCCCGGCGCGGAGGAACCATGGTCGACCCCCGAGGTTCCGGGCGATCCACAGGCCGACGGCGGCGTAGGAGGCGAGTACCAGCGGGACGCGCCAATGCTCCGGGAGACGGTGCAACACGAGTTGAACGCCGAGCGCCGCCATGACGAGCCCGGAGGCCCGCAGCCGCAGTCGCTCCAGCCCTTCGAGCCGCCCGCCGCGCCCCCACCCGAGGATCACGCCGGCCAGGACCGGCATGACTACAATCAACACGGAGGGTCTCGGGATGATCGGGTGTGCACAGGCCGACGGGGGCCAGGGTCAGGGCGGGCCGCGGCGCGTAATCGGCAGGGGCTCAGAAGCCGACGTAGATCGGCGCCCCCGACACAACCCACACACCGGCCAAGACGCCCAGTGTGGTCAGAGTGAGCCTTGCCCGCCGGCGAAGAACTCGAAGAGGCTGCATATATCCCAGTCCTTTGTTGTTGTTGTCGGTCCCAGCCGTCTTTTGCCGGAGCGTAAGAGCGCACATGTCGGCGTCTGATACAAGTTCCTCTAAAATGCTCTGCGTGACCAGCGTGGGGGCGATGGTCCGGGCGGCGGCCGGCGGCGACGCGCTCGCGTGGGGCCGCCTGATCGACCGGTTCGCGGGGCTCATCTGGGCCATCGCCCGCAGCCACGGCCTGTCGGTGGCCGATGCCGACGACGTCACCCAGACGACGTGGCTGCGGCTCTCCGAGCATCTCGACAAGCTCCGTGACCCCGAGCGCGTGGGCGCCTGGCTGGCGGTCACGGCCCGCAACGAGTCGCTCCGCCAGGTCCGGAGGGCTCGGCGCGACGTGCCGTTCGACCCCACCGTCGACGTGCGCCGCCCGGTGGGCGGCGGCGAGGTCGACTGCGGCCTGCTCACCGAGGAACGGGACCAGGCGCTATGGCGGGCGTTCAAGTCTCTTCCTCCGAACTGCCGGGTCTTGCTGCTCATGCTCACGTCCGACCCGGCTCTCAGCTATGAGGAGGTCAGCGCCAGCCTCGAGATCCCGGTCGGGAGCATCGGGCCGACGCGCGGGCGCTGCCTCGACCGGCTCCGCAATGACTCCCAGCTCCAATCGTGTCTGCAAGGTGATCAGGTCGCTTCACTCAGGAGGACTGCATCGTGATTTCGTCCGATGACGCTTCGTGGATCCCGCTCGGCCTGACCGACGTGGTGAGCGTGGCAGACCCCATCCCCTTCGACATCATGCAGTCCATCCGCGCCAGCTTCAACCGGCGATCGGTCGATGCCGAGCTGGCGGAGCTCATCTACGACTCGGTGCTCGAGGAGCCGGTCGGTGTCCGCAGCGGGCCAACCGACCGCCACCTCAGCTTCCAGGGGCCGCACGTGAGCGTGGAGGTGTCCGTCGCCCCTGAGCGCCGTCGTGTCGTCGGCCAGTTGGTGCCGGCCCTCCCTGGCGATGTCGAGGTGCGGCATGGCGCCGGCTCGTACGTGCTCGACATCGACGAGTACGGGCGATTCTTCGCCGACGAGGTTCCACACGGGCCGGTCAGCTTCAGGTGCTGGGGGAATGACGGTGGCCGTTCGGTCGTCACCGTCACGGACTGGATCGTTTTCTAGTCCTTCGTGCACACCCTCACCGGCTCCGCGGCGGACCTCCGGAGCGAGGCAGCCGATGCCTTCCGGCGGGCGCGGACGGAGCCCGCGGCGCTCCTGGCCCTGGTCGGTCCCGAGGACGGGCGCCACTGGGACGCGTTGTCGGCGGACCCCGCGACGGCGGCCATCGCCCACCTCGCCATCGGACTGGCGGCCACCGAGCTCCACGACCTGCCCATGGCCAGGCGCTACTTCGCCGATGCCCGGGACATCGCCGCGTCGGCCGGCCTCGGCCAATGGGTCGTTGAGGCCGACATCAAGCTGGCGCTCGTCCTCGCCACCGCCGGCGAGCTGGAGGCGGCGCTGGCCCAACTGGACCGCGTCAACAGCGTCGAAGGCGCGGGCGAGGGCACTGGTGGTGCGGGCGCGGGCAGCGGCACGGTCTTGGAGGACATGGGCTCGGCCGTCGCCCGGATGGAGTGCCAGCGGGCGCTGATCCTGCAGCGACTGGGCCGCACCGACGAGGCGCTCGACGCCTACCGGCGCGGCTTGGCCGCCTTGCGCCAGGACGGTGACCGGGTGGGCGAGGCCCGCGTCCTGACCAACCGCGGGCTCCTGCACGCCTACGCAGGCCGGTTCGAGGTGGCCCAGAGCGAGCTGAGGCGGGCCGCCCGGCTCTATCGCGAAGCGCACCAGCCCCTGCTGGCGGCGTACATACGCCACAACCAGGGCTTCGTCGCCGCCCGCCAAGGGGACATACCTTCCGCCCTGCGGGCCTACGAGGGTGCCGCCCGGTCGATGGCGCGGCTCGGCGTGCGCCATCCTGCTGCCCTCGTCGACTACTGCGAGACGCTGTTGAGGGCCAACCTCATCACCGAGGCGCGCCAGGTCGGCCGCGCCGCGCTGGAGCAGATCGAAGCGGCCGGCATGGAGACCGACCTGGCCGAGGCACGGTTGCTGGTGGCGGAGGTCTCGCTGGCGGCGGGCGACCTCGACGACGCCGAGGAACTGGCCGTGCTGGCCGAGCTGGCGCTGCTCGCTCAGAGCCGGTCGGCGTGGGCGGTCATGGCCCGGTACGCGTGGCTCCGGGTCCGGTGGGCGCGCGGCGACCGCACCGAGGAGACCATGGCCGCGGCTCGCGATATCGCCCGCGACCTGTCGCGCGCCGGGTGGGCGTCCTCGGCGGCCCACGCCCGGGTGCTTTCCGCCCGCATCGCCTTGGAACGGGGCGACCTCGCGGCGGCCGAGGCCCAGCTGGCGACGGCCGCGGCCCGGGGGCGGCGCGCCCCCGCCGACATCCGCATCCAGGCCTGGTACGCCGAGGCCCTCTTGCGTTGGAGCCGGGGCGACGCCCCCGGGGCCGAGAGCGCGCTGAGGGCGGGCATGCGCGTCCTCGACGGCTATCGGGCCACGTTGGGCGCGACCGAGCTGCGGGTCAACGCCGGCCACCACGGCTCCGACCTGGGGCGCCTCGCCTTGCAGATCGCCGTGCACTGTGCCGACGCCCAGCGGGTGCTCACGTGGGCGGAACGCAGCCGGGCGGCCACCGTGCGGCTCACGCCCGTGCGCCCGCCGGCCGACGACGAGCTGGCCCTTCGTCTTGTCGAACTGAGGGCGTTGAACGAGCGGGTGGACGAGGCGGCGCACGCGATGGACGACACGACCGGGCTGCTGCGCGAAAAGGCGGCACTGGAGGACCTCATCCGCCGCACGACCTGGCATGCGACCGGCTTCCGGACGGTAGGATCGCCGCCTCCCTCGGTCAAGGAGCTCCGCCGGCCCCTCGACCGCCGGGTGCTGGTCGAGTACGTCGAGAGCGACGGCGTGCTCCACGCCGTGCTGGTGCGCGACGGCCGGAGCCAGCTGTGGCGGATCGGCACGCTGGCCGACATCGAGCGCGAGGTCGAGTCGCTGCGCTTCAGCCTCGACCGGCTGGCGTCGGCCCGGGGGGCGCGTGGCTCACAAGAGGTCATGGAGCAGGCGTTCGTCCGCAGCGCCGACCGGCTCGACGGGATGCTATTCGGCGAGATGCGGCGGGCGATCGGGGACCGGCCTCTCGTGCTCGTCCCGACCGGCGTCCTCCACCTGCTGCCGTGGCACGCCCTGCCGTCCTGCCGCGACCGTCCCCTCTCGATCGCCCCGTCGGCCGCGGTGTGGCTCCAGGCGGTGGCCCGACCCCGCTCGTCGCCGGGCCCGGTCGTGCTGGTGGCCGGTCCCGCCGTGCCACAGGCGATCGAGGAGCTCGATCAGCTGACCTCGATCTACGGCGCCGACGCCGTGACCCGCCTCGACGGACCGGCGGCCACCGCGAAGGCCGTGACCGCCGCCCTCGACGGCGCCGGGCTGGCGCACGTGGCGGCCCACGGGTCGTTCCGGGCCGACAACCCGCTGTTCTCGTCCATGCGCATGGCCGACGGCCCGCTCACGGTCTACGAGTTGGAGCGGCTGTCGCAGGCCCCCCGGTGCGTGGTGCTGTCCTCGTGCAACGCGGGGATGGCCGCCGTACGGCCCGGCAACGAGCTGCTCGGCCTGTCATCGGCGTTCTTCGCACTGGGGACCACCACGCTGGTGGCCAGCGTGCTGCTCGTCGGCGACGACCAGACCCGCCGGCTCATGGTCGAGTTCCACCGGCTCCTGGCGAGGGGGGTGCAAGCCCCGGCCGCCCTCGCCCAGGCCCAGTCTCTGTGCGGGGGCGACGACGTGCGGGCCCGGGCGTCGGCCTCGTCGTTCCTCTGCTACGGCGCCTGAGCCGGGCTCGTCAGTACGCCTTCGCCACGGTGGCGACCAGGTCGGGTTCGGAGGAGGACCCGGGAAGGCCGCCGTCGGCGCGCTGGAGGCAGCGGACCGACTGGCCCGCCTCGTTGAGCTTGGCCTCGGCGTCGCGCGCCACGTCCCAGGGCACACGGGCGAAGCCCTGCTGGGTGGCGTCCGCCACCTCGTCGATGGAGGCGGTGTCGGTCGTGCGGGCCTCGCGCCGTTCCAGGGCCTGCCGGTAAAGCGTCGCCTGCACGTCGTCCAGCGTTGACGCGATGCGGGCCGCCAGCCCGTCGAGCCCCACTTGTTCCTTGGTGTTCGTGTCGCGGCGCACGAGGGTGACCAGGCCCGTCGCCAGGTCCCGGGGCCCGACCTCGACGCGCACGGGGACGCCCTTCAGCTCCCAGTCCACCGCCCGGCGGCCGAACGACGTGCCGAGCCGGTCGTCCAGCTCGACCCGGATGCCGGTGGCCTTCAGCTCGGCGGCAATGGCGGCCGCCTTCTCACCGGCCCCGTCCTCGCCGCGGACGAGCAGCACGACGGCCTGCACGGGCGCCAGGTGGGGGGGGAGCCGGAGCCCGTTGTCGTCGCCGTGGGCCATGATGACGGCACCCACCAGCCGGGTGGTCACACCCCACGACGTCTGCCAGGCGAACTCGTTCTGGCCCGCCTCGTCCTGGAACTGGATGCCGAACACCTTGGCGAAGTTCTGCCCCAGCTCGTGGCTCGTGCCCATCTGCAGGGCCTTGCCGTCGCCCATCATCGCTTCGATGGTGTAGGTGGCGTCGGCGCCCGCGAACCGCTCGAGCTCGGTCTTTCGCCCGACGACCACAGGGATGCCCAGGACGTTGACGGCGAAGTCCTCGTAGACCTCGTTGAGGATGCGGAGGGCGTACTGGCGGGCGTCGTCCTGGGTGGCGTGGGCCGTGTGGCCCTCCTGCCACAGGAACTCGGTGGTGCGCAGGAACAGGCGGGGCCGCAGCTCCCACCGCACGACGTTGGCCCACTGGTTGATGAGCATGGGCAGGTCACGGTGGCTCTGCACCCACTTGGCCAGGAACACGTCGATAATCGTCTCGCTGGTGGGGCGCACGACCGCGGGCTCGTCCAGCTCCTTGCCGCCGGCGTGGGTGACGACGGCCAGCTCGGGGCTGAAGCCCTCGACGTGCTCCGCCTCCTTC
>JBOGID010000579.1:0-11106 GCA_050742295.1 Acidimicrobiales bacterium
CGCCGGGCCCGAGCTTCCGGGCGCTGAGGCCGAGGTCCGCCAGCTGGGCCGGCTGTACGGCACGGCGGAGGTCCTCACCGGGCGGAAGGCGACGGCGGCCAACGTGCTGGCCGCCCTGGAGGGGGCCGACCTCGTGCACCTGGCCGCCCACGGCAGCTTCCGGGCCGACAGCCCCCTGTTCTCGTCGGTGCTGCTGGCCGACGGGCCTCTGACCGTCTACGACCTGGAACGGCTGAAGGCCGTGCCCGAGGTCGTCGTGCTACCGGCCTGCGATGCGGCGGTGGCTGCCGTCCGGGCCGGCGACGAACTGCTGGGGACGGCCACCGCCCTGCTGGGCCTGGGCGTGCGCACGGTGATCGCGCCGGTGACGGTTGTGCCCGATGAGGCGACGGCGTCGCTGATGGTCGCGCTCCACCGGCGGCTGCGGGCGGGCCAACGTCCGGCGGAGGCCCTGGCGGGCGCCGGACCCCAGTCCGCCTTCATCTGCATCGGCTGCGACGGCTCGTGAGCGCTCAGCTGTGGAGGCCGCACTCCGTCTTGTCGAGGCCGGCCCAGCGGCCCGAACGGGGGTCTTCACCGGGGGCGACCTGCTTGGTGCAGGGCCAGCAGCCGATCGAGGGGAAACCGCGCTCCACCAGCGGGTTGACCGGCAGCTCCCGCTCCAGGGTGTAGGACGCCAGGTCGAGGTCAGTCCAGTTCGCCAGGGGGTTGACCTTGACCATCTCGCGCCCGAGGTCCCACGACACGATGGGGGCGGCGGCCCGGGTGGGGGCGTCCGCCCGCTTCAACCCGGTGAGCCAGGCCAGCTTGCCGGCCAGGCCCCGGTTGAGGGGCTCCACCTTCCGAACGCCGCAACACCCGGCCACGTCGAGCTGCCAGCGGTTGTCGGGCTCGACCAGCGGCTCCATGACCCTGAGGTTGAGGTCGTAGCGCCTGCGCACCTCCTCGACGAACCACAGCGTCTCGGCGAAGTGGTACTGGGTGTCGAGGAAGAGGACCTCGATGTCGGGCTTCACCGACACCGCGATGTCGATGAGCACGATGTCTTCGAACGACGAGGCGAGGGTGATCTCGTCGCCGAAGCGGTCGACGGCCCAGGCGATGATCGTGCTCGGCGCGGCGCGCTCGAAGTCGTGGGACACGGAGCTGAGCTCCATCAGGTCGGTCACTGGGCCACCTTCTTTGAAGGGCGCCCCAGTGAATGCTCGATGGACCGGCCTCCCGGGCCAGTCATGTTGCGCACTCCGAAGCGCCGATCACGGCTGCGTAAGGCCCGGTCTCGCCGTAGTCGACGTAGAAGTCGGGGTTCTCCTCGGGGGTGGGGAAGACGTCGAGCTCGGCCAGGGTGGAGCCCACCGCCTTGGCCCCGCCCGCCCGGCCCAGCCAGTCCTGGAAGACCTCGCCCGCCTCCCGCTCGGCGGCGAAGCGGCCCACGACCGCCACCACTGCCTTGCTCACGTTCTTGGCCGGCAGGCGCATGGCCTTCTGGCCGAACTCGATCTGGGTCTGGCCCACGTGTCCCCCCAGCAGCATCTGGTAGCCGGGGGCGGACGTGCCGTGGGCCCGCCGCTCGGCCCCGAAGAACCCGATGTCGGAGGTGTGGTGCTGGCCGCACGAGTTGGTGCAGCCGGAGATGTTGATGCGGATGCCGCCCACCTCGGCCAGGCCCGCCTCCTCGAGGGCCCGCCCGATGTCGTCGGCCAGGCCCCGGCTCTGGGTCACGGCCAGGTTGCAGGTGTCGGCGCCGGGGCAGGCCACGACGTCACGGGCCAGCTCGGCGCCCGGATCGGCCATGCCCAGGGCCAGCAGCCGGAAGTGGAGGTCGAGCAGCTGGTCTTCGCGGAGGCCCCGGAACACCACGTTCTGCCGGTTGGTGACCCGCACCTCGGCCCCGAGGTCGCGCTGGATCTGGGCCAGGGCCCGGAACTGGGCCGACGTGATGTCGCCCAGGCGGCAGAAGGCGAGAGCGGAGACGGTGCCCTTGGCCACGCCCCGCACCACGTTGGTCTGCTCCCAGACGGCATAGGTGTCGCGCCCGTCGCGGGTCGGCCGCAGGGTCACGGGCGTGCCCACGGGGGTGGCGTCGATCGTCGTCGAGATGCCGGCGGGGGCGTCGCCCCGCTCCCGCACCACCTCGGGCACGCCCGGGCCGGGCCACGTGGCGCTGGCCCGCAGGAACCGGCGCTCCTTGACGACCCGGGCTCGCAGCTCCTCGATGCCGAGGGTGTCGACGACCCACTTCAGCCGGGCCCGCAGCTTGTTGTCGCGGTTGCCGGTGCGGTCGAAGACCCGCAGGACGGCCTCGATGGTCGGCAGCAGGTCTTCCCGGGACGTGAACTCCTCCAGGGCCAGGGCCGGGTGGGGGTTGGCCCCCAGGCCTCCGGCGATGAACACCCGGAAGCCGGGCTCGACGGTGCCGTCCTCCTTGGGACGGGCCACCGCCACCACGCCCACGTCGTTGAACATGGCCTGGCCGCAGTCGGTGGCGCACCCCGAGAAATTGATCTTGAACTTGCGGGGCAGCCGCTGGGCGATGGGAGAACGCAGGAAGTGCTGGAACGCGGCCTCCGCCCACGGGCTGATGTCGAGGACTTCGAACGGGCAGGCGCCGGCCAGGTGGCAGCCCTGGACGTTGCGCACGGTGTCGCCGCACGCCTCCCGTGTCGTCAGGCCCACCGAGGCGAGGTCACGGAGGACGTCGGGGATCCGCTCCAGGGGGACGAAGTGGAACTGGATGTTCTGCCTCGTCGTGATGTGGCCCCAGCCCCGGCTGTAGGTGTCGGCGACGTGGGCCATCATCTCCAGCTGGTCGGGCGTGAGCGACCCGTAGGGGACCTTCACCCGGACCATCTGGTTGTGCCCGCCCTGGCGCTGGCCGTAGATACCGTTGTTCAGCCGGAAGACGCGGAACACGTCTTCCTCCACCTCGCCCGCGAGGTAGAGGGCCAGTTGCTGATCGAACTTTTGGATGTCGGCGAGCGCAGCTGCGCTGATCTCGCGAGTCACGGCCATGGCGGCCTCCTCGGTCCCGGAAGAGGTACCCACACCGTACCAATTCCTGACATGTCCGATCAACTTTTCCTGGATTCGAGAATCTTTCGGAAAGTGTGTCTGGCACTTACCGCCGGAGTCGGCCAAGATGGGGGCTTCCGTCGACTGGTTACAGGGAGGTGCCGCCACATGGGGGGCGTCATGATCTGGAAGGTCTTGTGGGACTACCACAAGAAGATCGAAAACCTGCTCAACCGCTACACGTTGGGCGAGACGCAGCTCCTTGGCGCCATCCTGGAGGAGATCGAGGTCTACGGGGCGGTGGAGGACGAGGTCGTCTTCCCCGTGCTCAACGACTTCGCGCCAACGCTCGTCGAGGCCCAGCAGGAGAGCCACGACCGGCTCAAGGACCTGTCGGCCGACATCCAGAACCTGGATCCGGGCGACCCCGACGAGGCCCGCTTGGTCAAGCGCCTGCAGAAGCAGTTCTTCCTCCACACCAGCCGGGAGGAGAAGAACATTTTCCCGGTGATCAAGCGCAACCTGCCCGACGAGATGTACGTGATGGCCCGCCAGGCCTTCGCCGTCCGTCAAGAGCTGGTCGCGGCCCGGGGCGGGATCGCGCCCCCCGGCCAGTACTTCATCGGCCTCCCCACCGGTGGGTGGAGCAAGAGCAAGGTCGTCGGCGGCGGCTGGTAGGCGGGTGGCAGGCCTAGCCTGCCCTTCGTGGACATTCTTGTGGTACTTGGTGACGGGCAGCCACCCGAGAGGTTGGCTGCCCGTGCCGCGCACGTGGTCCATGCCGCCTCGGCCGACCTGAGCCCGGAGCTGATCGCCGAGCTGCGCACCCGTATCCCGCGCGAGGTCGGCGTCGTTGGGCCCGACTCGCGGCGCGCCGCCATCGTCCTGCACCACGCCGGACTGCCGGTCACCCTCATCACCGACGACCCCGCGCCCCCGCCCCACGACATCGGGGTCAGGCGCCTGACCGACGCCGGCGCCCCCATGGAGGTCGCCGACTCGCTTCTCGGCCTCGTGGGGAACACGCCCCTCGTGCGCCTCGATCGCACCGGCCGGGACCTGGCCTGCCACCTGCTGGCGAAGCTCGAACTGCTCAACCCCGGTGGATCGGTCAAGGACCGGCCCGCCATCGCCATGGTCGAGGCCGCCGAGCGGGCCGGCCTGCTGCGCAAGGGCGGCACCATCGTGGAGCCGACCTCGGGCAACACGGGTGTGGGCCTGGCCATCATCGCCGCCCGGCGCCGCTACCGGTGCGTGTTCGTCATGCCCGACAAGATGAGCCGGGAGAAGGTCGACCTGCTGCGGGCTTACGGGGCCGAGGTCGTCGTGTGCCCCACGGCGGTGCCGCCCGAACACCCCGAGTCGTACTACTCGGTGGCCAACCGGCTGGCGGCCGAGATCCCCGGCGCCTTCCAGCCCAACCAGTACCACAACGCCGAGAACCCCCTCGCCCACGAGCACACCACCGGGCCCGAGATCTGGCGCCAGACCGCGGGCCGGGTCACCCACGTGGTGGCCGGCATCGGCACGGGCGGCACGATCACCGGCGTGTCCCGGGCCCTGAAGGCGCTCAACCCGGCCATCCAGATCGTGGGCGCCGACCCCGAGGGGTCGGTGTACTCGGGTGGCGCCGGCCGTCCCTACCTGGTCGAAGGCATCGGGGAGGACTTCTGGCCCGACACGTTCGACCCTGCGGCCGTGGACCGGACGGTCATGGTCAGCGACCGCGACTCGTTCCTCACTGCCCGGCGGGTAACCCGCGAGGAGGGCATCCTCATCGGCGGCTCGGGCGGCACGGCGGTGTGGGCCGCCCTCCGGGTGGGCGCCGGGCTGGGCCCTGACGACGTCGTGGTCGTGATCATCCCCGACTCGGGCCGCGGCTACCTGTCCAAGCTCTACAACGACGAGTGGATGGCCGACTTCGGGTTCCTCCGGGCCGGTGGCCAGACGGTGGCCGACCTGCTGACCCGCAAGACCGGCGACCTGCCCGCACTGGTCCACGTCCACCCCGATGAGACGGTCCGCACCGCGGTCGACATCCTGCGGGAGTACGAGGTGTCCCAGGCGCCGGTCGTGAAGGCCGAATTGCCGCTGGCCATGGCCGAGGTCATGGGCGCCGTCCACGACCGCGACCTGCTCGACCTGGTCTTTCGCGACAAATCCGCCCTTGACTGGCCGGTGGCCAAGGCCATGAGCCCGCCCCTGCCGGCGGTCGGTTCGGGCGAGCACATCGACCAGGCAGTCGGGCAGCTGGGGTCGTCCTCGGCCGTGCTGGTGGTCGACGCCGGCCACCCCGTCGGCATCCTCACCCGCTCCGACATCCTCGGCTTCCTCAGCCAGCGGGCGCAGTGAGCGAAGTGCCGGGGGACGACGGGTTCGCACACCTGGGATTCGACACCCGGGCCATCCACGTGGGCCAGCCCCCCGACCCCACCACGGGCGCCGTCGTCACGCCCATCTACGCCACCTCGACCTACGCCCACGAGGGCGTCGGCAAGCACAAGGGCTACGAGTACTCGCGGTCCCAGAACCCGACCCGCGCCGCCCTCGAGCAGTGCCTGGCCTCGCTGGAGGGCGCCCGCTACGGCAGCTGCTTCGCCAGTGGCATGGCCGCCGAGGACGCCATCCTGCGCCGGCTCGAGCCCGGCCAGCACCTGCTCCTCCCCCACGACGCCTACGGCGGGACGTACCGCCTGCTGGCCCGGGTGCTGCACGCCGACCTCAGCACCGTCGACCTGTCCGACCTGGCCGCCGTGGAGGCGGCGTGGCGGCCGGAGACGGCCCTGGTCTGGGTCGAGACCCCCACCAACCCGCTGCTCGGCATCGTCGACATCGCCGAAATCGCCTCGTTCGCCCACGAGCGGGGGGCCGTGTGCGTGGTGGACAACACGTTCGCCACGCCCTGGCTGCAGCAGCCGCTGGCCCTGGGCGCCGACGTCGTGGTGCACTCCGCCACCAAGTACCTCGGGGGCCACTCCGACGTGGTGGGCGGGTTCGTGGCCACCAACGACCTCGACCTGGCCGAGTCCATCGCCTTCGTGCAGAAGGCGGCGGGCGCCGTGCCCAGCCCTTTCGACTGCTTCCTCGTCCTGCGGGGCGTCAAGACCCTGTCGGTGCGCATGGCCCGCCACTGCGCCAACGCCGAGGCCATCGTGGCCCTGCTGACGTCGCACCGGGCCGTGACCAACATCCGCTACCCGGGACTGCCCACCCACGCCGGCTACGACGTGGCCACCCGCCAGATGCGCCACTACGGGGCCATGATCGCCTTCTCGGTGCGGGGCGGCGAGGAGGCGGCCCTGGCGGTGGTGGCCGCCACCCGCGTGTTCACCCTGGCCGAGTCGCTAGGTGGCGTGGAGTCCCTGATCGAGCACCCGGCCCGCATGACCCACGCCTCGGTCGTGGGGTCACCGCTGGCGGTGGACCCCGCCATGATCCGCCTCTCGGTCGGCATCGAGGACGCCGACGACCTCGTGGCCGACCTGCGTCAGGCGCTCGACTCGATCCCCACCTGAACCGGCGCGCGGCCGCCCGGGACCAGCCACTCCTCGGCCCAAGCCGAGGCCGTCTGCACCACCGTCGCCAGGGCCTCGCCCTTGGCCGTGAGGTGGTACTCGATGCGCACCGGTGTGTCGGGCTGCACGTGGCGCTCGACGATGCCCTCGCCTTCCAGCTCTTTCAGCCGCTCCGAGAGCAACCGGTCGGACAGGCCAGGGATCGTGGATCGGATCTGACAGAACCGGGTGTTCCCGGCCAGCAGGGCCCGCACGATGGCGCCCGTCCAGCGCCGTCCGATGATCTCGATGGCGCGGTGGTAGAGCGGACAGAACCCGCTGAACTCACAAGTTCCTTCCATCTCCCCCCCAGCGTACGACTTCGCGAGGTGTCTGCGACAAGGTCGCCGTGATTGCACATGACTTACTGTTTTTAATAGTGGCTAGTCTTTAGTAAGTAAATCGCTCCACGCTCCCACGGAGGTCCACTCACCATGGCAGAGCTCACCGCTCAGAGCACCCGCCTCGTCGACGGTCTCGAGGTCCCCCTGCCCGGGGCCTAACGGCTCAGGCGCCGAGGATCGCTTCCGCCTCGATCTCGACCTTCCACCGTGGGTCGGCGAGGGCGGCCACCACCACGATCGTCGCCGCCGGCCGGATCTCGCCGAACACCTGCCCGTGCGCCTCACCGACCCTCACCACGTCGTCGGGGTCGGTGAGGAACATGCGGGTCCGCACCACGTCGGCGAACGCCGCACCGGCCTCGGCCAGTGCCGCCCCGATGATCTCCATGCACCGGCGGGCCTGGACGGCGGGGTCGGGGTCGCACGACCCATCCGGCCACACCGGGGCCGTCCCGGCCACCAGCACCCGATCTCCCACCCGCACGGCCCGGCTGAACCCGATCACCGGCTCCCACGGCGATCCCGAGCTGATCCGCTGCCTCACCCGGACGCGACCCCGATCCAGTCCGGCGACTGCTGCCCGGGCCGGTAGGGGCTGTCGAGCCGCTTGGCCACGATGCCGGCCAGGCCGCGCTGGCGGGCCAGGTCGAGCAGCGCCGCCCCGTCCCCCACATGGTGGGCGGGTGCCTGCCAGTGGAACCCGGACAGCTCCAGCGCGGCGAGGGCGTTGCGGCGCTCGGTGTAGGGCTCGTCCAGCAGGGGATGGCCGTCCAGGTACAGCAGGTCGTAGACCATGTAGGTGAGGGGCACCGACTCGGGCGCGGCACCGGCGAGGCGCCGGTCGAGCCGTTCCCGGTGGGGCTGGCCGTCCTCACCGAGCGCCACCAGTTCGCCGTCGAGGATCGCCTCGTGCGACCCCAGAGCCCGGCCCAGCCGGACCAGCTCCGGCCACCGCGACGTGCTCGACTCGTCCTGGACCCGGACCGACCCGCCCTCGCCGAACACGACCGTCCGCAGCCCGTTCCAGGCGATCTCGTAGCCGTAGTCGCCGTCGTGGGCGGGTGGGGGCAGCTCGCCCTCCACCGGCCACATGGGCTCGATCCGGTATGGCATGGGCTCTCGGGTCGGGTCCTGGGGCGGGTCCATGCGGTGGACCATCCAGTGGTCCTCGTTCGTCTGGAACAGGATGTAGCGCCCTTGGACCTGGCGGCCGTGCAGGACGACGATGATCTCGCCCGGCCGCCACTTCTCCAGGTGGTACGTCCCCTGGTCCCACAGCTCGACGACGCCGGCGCCGTAGTTGCCCTTGGGGATCTCGCCCTCGAAGTCGAAGTACGACAGCGGGTGGTCCTCGGTGTGGACGGCCAGATGGTTGACCCTGGGGTCGGGTGGGAGCCCCTTGGGCACGGCCCACGGGACGAGCACCCCGTCGTGCTCCAGCCGGAAGTCCCAGTGCAGCCGGCGGGCGTGGTGCTCCTGGACGACGAACCGGGGCTTGCCCGTACCGGCCGTCTCGGGCGCGGACGGGGCGTCGTTTGGCTCGGGCTCCGGCTCGGGCGTGACCGAGAAGTCGCGCTTGCGGCGGTACTCAGCGAGCGACGGCATCGGCCAGAGCGCCGGCGAGGTCGGGATGGCGGAAGGCGTACCCGCTCGCCTGCAGCTTGGCGGGCAGGACCCGTTGCCCGCCCAGCATCATCTCCCTCACCAGCTCGCTGCCCAGGATGGCCTTGAGGGCGAGCGTCGGGGTGGGCAGCACGGTCGGGCGGTGCAGGGCCTTGCCCAGGGCGTCGGCGTAGTCGGCGACGGTCACCGGGTTGGGCGCCGTCGCATTGACCGGCCCCGACAGGTTGTCGGTGTCGATCACGTGGCGGATGGCGCCCACCTCGTCTTGGAGGTGGACCCAGCTGAGCCACTGCTTGCCGCTGCCCCACCGCCCGCCGAAGCCGAGCTTGAACGGGAGCATGAGCCGCTCCAGAGCGCCGCCGCTGCCGGCCTGGATGATCCCGGATCGAAGCGTGACCACGCGGATGCCCGCGGCCTGAGCCGGCGCCGTCGCCTCCTCCCACTGGCGGACGACATCGGCCAGGAACCCGGTGCCCGGCCCGCTCGCCTCGGTGAGCTCCTCGTCGCCCCGGTCGCCGTAGTACCCGACGGCCGATCCGGACACGAAAACCTTGGGCTTGTCCGTGAGCCCGGCGAGGGTGCGGGCCAGCAGGGTCGTGCCGTCTACCCGGCTGGACAGCACCTCCTGCTTGCGCTTGGCCGTCCACCGCTGGTCGCCGATACCGGCACCCGCCATGTGGACGACGGCGTCGTGGCCTTCGAGGGCGGCGGCGTCGACCGTCCCCTCCTTGATGTCCCACCCCGCCTCGCTGGCCCCCGGCCGCGGCAGCCCTCGGACCAGCCTGGTCACGTGGTGCCCATCCCCTCCCAGGCTGGTGGCGACGGCTCCGGCGATGAGACCGTGCGAGCCGGTCACGATGACCCGCATGGCAGACCTACGCCGCAGCCACCTGCCGCGACTTATGGATGACGTGGTCGATGATCCCGTAGTCCTTGGCCTGGACGGCCGTGAACCACCGGTCGCGGTCGAAGTCGAGCTCGATCTGCTCGACCTTCTGGCCCGTGTGCTGGGCGATGCGTTCGGCCATGATCCGCTTGGTGTACATGATCTGCTCGGCGTGGATGGCGATGTCGACCGCCGCCCCCTCCATACGGGCCGATGGCTGGTGCATCAGGACTCGTGAGTGGGGCAGGGCGTAGCGCTTGCCCGGCTCGCCTGCGCACAGCAGGAACTGGCCCATCGAGGCGGCCATCCCCAGGCAGATGGTGCCCACGTCGCAGGCGACGTACTGCATGGTGTCGTAGATGGCCATACCCGCCGAGACCGAGCCGCCCGGGGAGTTGATGTACAGGAAGATGTCCCGCTCGGCGTCCTCGCTCTCCAGCAGGATGAACTTGGCGCAGATGTCGTTGGCAACGGCGTCGTCGACCTGGGAGCCGAGGAACACGATGCGCTCCTTGAGGAGCCGGGCGTACACGTCGAAGTAGCGGTCGGCCGGGCCCACCTGGGCCGTGAACGGGGGGACGGTCAGATCGGGCATCATGGTCGCTGAGGGTAGTTCGATCCCGGTCGTTACCCCGCCGACGTAGCCCAACTGGCAGAGGCACGACGTTTAGGTCGTCGTCAGTGCGAGTTCGAATCTCGCCGTCGGCACGGCGTGCTCTCGGCAAGGTGCAGATAGGCCTCGCCCCTGGATGGGAGGACCGGAGGCGGGGTCGTGGTCACCGTTTGGTCACGGACTCGCCGCTTCGCCCCCGAGAGCGAACGGGCGCATTCCTCGCACTCGTTCCAGTCGAGCACGCACCTGTGGCCCAGCGACCCCTTGTACGAGGGAGAGCTCGTGGAGCCGGTTGACGTCCCGGGTGAGCGTCTTTGATGTCTTGCCGTAGTACGCCTCCATCAAGCCATGAGTCAGTCGTCGAAGTTCTGCGCGTTTCACCCACCCACGGACCCGGCCGAGCTCTATCGCAACCAGGCGCTGGCGGTGTGCGGCTGGTGTGTGCCTGTCGATGAACTCCTCGTCGACGAGAGCCCTCCACATCAGCTCCTCCTGCTGTCGGTGAAGCTGCTTGATCGCCTCGACCAACCCATCGACGAGGCCCTGCGCCGCGTAGAGGAGAAACCGGCGCAGATCACCGCCGTTTCGGCTCGCTTCGCCGAGCTGGCGGTAATACTCGGTCCGGGTGTCGTTGTAGTGCGACGTCAGGACGTGGGCTGCTGGGAGCGGGACGCCCGACTCAACGAGGATGAGGAACTCAACGAGCCGGCCAAGGCGCCCGTTGCCGTTGCCGAAGGGATGGATCCACTCGATGTAGACGTGGGCCAGAACGGCCTTGATGAACGCTGTGGGTATCCGGTCGGCGTCGTCGCTCGGCTTCATCGACTCGAGCCATTCGCAGAGCCGGTCGAGCAGGTAGGGCACATCCTGCCATGGCGCTCCGAGGTACGGTCCAGCGGCCACGGAGTACCGTCGAAGCTCGCCGGGGACGACGTGCGATTCCAGACCTCCTGACCCAGACGCAGAAACCCTGCAACCTCGTTCCTACCGGGAGCCGGCACGGCAACCGTGAGCACGCTGGTCACGACCTTCCGCCTGCCCGCGAGACGGACCAGAGCCTTGCATCAATTTTGG
>JBOGID010000580.1:0-6890 GCA_050742295.1 Acidimicrobiales bacterium
GCGCCGGGCCCCGGCCCGCGACCGGGCTGCCGTGCTGTTCCGGGCGGCCGAGTGGCTCCGCGCCCGGCGGGCCGAGGTCGCCGCCCTCGAGGTGTTCGAGGCGGGCAAACCGTGGAAGGAAGCGGACGCCGACGTCTGCGAGGCCATCGACTTCTGCGAGTACTACGGGCGGGCCGCCCTGCGGCTCGACGCAGGCGGTGTGGTCGAGTCGCCGCCGGGGGAGCGCAACACGCTGCGCTACCAGGCCCGGGGCATCGGCGCCGTGATCGCGCCCTGGAACTTCCCACTGGCCATCCCCACGGGCATGGTGGTCGCCGGGCTCGTGACAGGCAACGCCGTGCTGTTCAAGCCCGCGGAACAGACGCCGGCCGTCGCATCGAAGCTGGTGGAGGCGCTGCGGGCGGGGGGGCTGCCCGACGGGGTCCTGGCCTTCCTGCCCGGGATGGGGGAGGAGGTCGGCGCCTACCTGGTCGAGCACCCCGACGTGTCGTTCGTCGCCTTCACCGGTTCCAAGGCGGTCGGGCTGGGGATCGTCGAGACGGCGGCCGTGCACCGGCGGGGGCAGCGGCACGTCAAGCGGGTCATCGCCGAGATGGGCGGCAAGAACGCCCTGATCGTCGACGCCGACGCCGACCTCGACCAGGCCGTGCCCATCGTGCTCCAGTCGGCGTTCGGGTACTCGGGCCAGAAGTGCTCGGCCGCGTCGCGGTTGATCGTGCTCGACCCCGTCCACGACGCGCTGGTCGAACGGCTGGTCGGAGCGGCCCGTGAGCTGCGTGTCGGCCACCCGCGGGCGATGGGCGTCGACGTGGGACCGCTCATCGACGCCGACGCCCACAAGCGGGTGCGGGGCTACGTCGAGCTGGCGCCGTCGGAGGGCGAGGTGGCGCTGGCCAGGGAGGACGTCCCCGACGCCGGCTACTTCGTCGGCCCGGTGATCGTCCTGGGCGCCGCTGCCGACAGCCGGCTGGCGACGGAGGAGATCTTCGGCCCCGTGCTGACCGTCTCGCGGGCATCGTCGTTCGGGGAGGCCGTCGCCATGGCCAGCGACACCGACTACGCCCTGACCGCCGGAGTGGTCTCGCGGTCGCCGTCCCACATCCGCCTGGCCACCGACGAGCTTCGGGCCGGCAACGTCTACATCAACCGCACCATCACCGGGGCGGTGGTCGGACGCCAGCCCTTCGGTGGCTACGGCCTGTCCGGTGTCGGGTCCAAAGCCGGCGGGCCGGACTACCTGCTCCAGTTCGTCGACCCGCGAGCGGTGAGCGAGAACACCCTGCGCCAGGGGTTCGCCCCCAGTGCCGCCGAGGACTGAAAAGGCGCCGTAGCCCCTTGCGCCCGCCCGGGAGGGCGGGCAAGCTGCCAGCTGACCGGGAGGCATGGCAGCCATGGCGGTACGGCGACTCCAGACTCATGTCATCCCAGACGTTTCTGCGGACGCGCCCGGCCTCTCGTTGAACGGGCTGCTGGTCGTCATCGCCCTGGCCGTCGCGATCGCGGTCCAAGGCGCCTTCTACCGGACGGGACAGCTGCTGGTTGCGGTCGTCCTGGTCATTGCTCTGGCTGCCGGGCTGCGCCGAGGGCCGGTTCCAACGAGGGCCGGCCGGCTCAGGCCCGTCTTGGTCGCAGCTGCTGGTCTGGCGGGGTGGGCGGTCGTTTGTGCTGCCGTCGCGGGGGACGTGACCCGGGCGCTGTCGACGGTCGCCCTGCTCAGCGGGCTGGGGGTGGTCGTGGACGCGGGCAGGCGCAGCACCGGGGGCGAGCGGGAGGCGCTGGCTGCCGCAGCCATCGCCGTGGGTGCCGTCGCCGCCCTGGCCGGATGGGCCGGCGTCGCCTGGCACCACACGCCGTGGGGCCTGCCGGACCTGAAACTGTGGCGCGCATCGGGGACGGTGACCTATCCGAACGCGCTGGCCGGCGTCCTGGCCCCGCTCACGCTGCTGGCCCTGGGTCGGCTGGCCAGGGCGCCTGCGGCGACGGTGCGGGTGGCGGCCGTCGTCCTGCTGACGGGTTTGGGCGCGACGCTAAAGCCGGGGCGGCGCGCTGTCGTTCGTGTTGGGTCTCGTGGTGCTGCTTTGGCTCGCCAGGGCCCGCACGGTGCTACGGGCGGGGGCGCCGGTGTTCATCGGCGCCGCCGTCGCGTGGGGAGCACTGGTGCCTTCCCTGCCCGAGTCGGGGCCGGCTTATCCGCTGCCGGCGGCTGCCGGCCTGGCCGCCGGCGTGGCGGTGGCGACCTGGAGTTCGGCGTCGCCCCGAAGGCTGGGGGGCGTGGCGGCGGGTCTGGTCGTGCTCGCGGCCGGGACTGTGGTCGCTTCGGGCGCCCTCGGGCGCGTCGCCGACCGGCGGCTGAACGTGACGTCCTCCGAGCGGCACGGGGAGACCGCCGCCGCGGTCCGGCTGGCCGTCGAGCATCCCGTGTTCGGTGTCGGCCCGTCGTTCGCCGAGTTCGTGTGGACGGACGAGGACGGACGGCCGCGGCGCGCCGAGTTCGCCCACAACGAGTACCTCCAGATCGCGGCCGAGCTGGGCTTCATCGGCGCCGGCCTCCTCGTCTACCTGCTGGTCTGCGGAGGGCGCCTCGTCGCCGCCCCCCGTGCGCGCGCCGGGGTGGACTGGCCAGGCGCGGCGGCCGGCCTGGTGGCCGTGGCGGTGCACGCCGCCTTTGACTTCGGCTGGCACGTGCCGGCCGTTGCGCTGACCGGCGCCCTGCTGGTCGGCATCTCCATAGCCCCGAACAACAGGAGGCAGCATGAAGAAGCGTCAGTGGAGCCAGATCGTCGCGGCGGTTGCGGTTGGAGGCGCGACGGCACTGGCGATCCCCTTCCAAGCGGCGGTGGCGACCCACTCGCCGGCCGGGTTTCACCATGAGGTGGAAGTCGAAGGGCCGGTGACGCTGGTGGCCAAGGGGGCGGCGGTCAGCGTTCCCGTCGAAGTGACCTGCGGGCCGGGGGTCGCCTTCGCGGGCCTGAGCGTGCGCGTCAACCAGGCGCGCGGGAGCCACCTGGCCACGGGATTCGGCGGAACGTCGGCGCTCTGGTGTGACGGACTGCCGCACATCGTGGATGTGCTCGTGCAGGCCAGCTCCGGGGCGTTCAAGACGGGCGACGCGCTCGTCACCGCCCGCGTCTTCGCATGCCCGGGGTTCCCCGGGCTTTGCGGGGAAGACGAGGACGCTGAGGTGGCGAAGGTCACCAAGTAGCGCAGCGATGCGAGCGCCGGTCCGGCCTGACCCAGCAAACCCGGACCGGCCGCCGCACCCTGCGCGCTAGGGTGATCCCCACGGGCCGTTGGCGCAGTTGGTAGCGCACTTGCATGACGCGCAAGGGGTCAGAGGTTCGAGTCCTCTACGGCCCACCCGTAAAAGTCCTGGTCAGGGGGGTGCGGACCCCTCAGGGCAGAACGGCGTGCAAGCCATGCACCACATCTGCACCACAGGAGCGCGAACTTTTCGCGGCGAGAGTGGCCTCTGCGGCCTGCCGGTACGTCGCCTCCAGGGCGTCGGGTCAGGGCCTCGTCGAGGTTCGGAAACAGGTGCCCGTACACGTTCATCGTGATCGTGGTCGACGAGTGACCGAGGCGCTCCATGATCGCCCGTGGGTGCGCGCCCTGGGCGATGAGGAGCGCGGCGGCGGTGTGTCGGAGGTCGTGGAACCGGAGGGCCTCCGGTAGCCCGGTGGCGGCGACAGCCGGACGGAAGTAGCGCCGGTAGAACGTCCGGTGCTGGAGCGGCCCGCCCTTGGGTGCGGTGAACACGAGGTCGGTCGGGGAGTGCGGCCGGTTCGCGAGGTGAGCCCCCAGCTGCCCGCAGAGGAAGTCGGGAAGGCGGACGGTGCGGTTGGCGTGGTTTTGGTCGGCCCGAAGGTGAGCCGACCGTTGGTGTCCTTGAGTGCCTCGACGACGTCGACCCGGCCGCGCAACAGGTCGAGCCGGCCGACGCGCAGGCCCCCGATCTCGCCGGCACGAAGGCCCGTGTAGGCGGCGAAGGTGACGAGTAGGCCGTACGGATCAGGTTAGGGCCCGCGAGAGCACCCCCACCTGGTCGGCGGTGAGGAACACGCACTCTCGCTGTGCCAGCCTCGGGACCTTCACGCCGTCGCACGGATTGGCGCGGAGAGCGCCCGCCTCGACCGCGGTGGCCAGCACGTGGCGCATGGTCTGGAACGCGCCTTGGACGGTGCGGGGCCCGGCGCCGGCGGCGACGAGGTCGGCGACGAACCGGCGAACCGAGGGCTTGTCCAGCGACCCAGCGGAGGTGTCGGCCAGCGCCGGCAACACGTGGCACCGGAGCATCGTGTCGTAGAAGGCGATGGTGTTGGGCTCCTGGTGGACGATCGTCGATCGCCATTCGCGAGCCCAGTCGCCGAACTCCCGGCGGGCGAGGGTGGGATCGATCCACCCGCCCCGGCCGATCTCCGTCTCGGTGGCCGCCACGAAGGCCAGGGCCTCACCCTTGCGGGCGAAGGTCGCTGTGCGCTGCCGACCTCCAGGATCGCGGTAGCGGGCCTCCCAGTGGCCTGTGCGTGGCGCCTTGCGGACTGATCGCATTCGCCGAGCCTCCTCCGACGATCAGCAGCCGAAGTCGTCAGGATCCCACGCGGGTACGACGCCGGCCCGGGACGGCGCGGCCCCGAGTCACCACGGCCGACGTGCGAGGCGCGCTGACGACCCTCCGGCTCTGGAGCCACGCGTCCAGGTCGACGTCGGCGAAACGGTTCCGCCCGCCGACCTTGTACCGGCTGAGCTCGTGATCGGAGACCAGCCGGCGGAGGTGCCGGACGGTCGTACCGAGGTAGGCGGCTGCCTGGCGGCTGCCTCCTCCGTTTTGAGCATCTGCCGGGTCACCTTGTCGGTTCGAGCCATGACTGAAGCACCTCCATTTCGCCCGGGAACGTCCCGTTCACCCCTACTACTGGTGCGATTCGGCGGCGAACGCGACGACGAGGCCGTCCCTAGCTTGATAGTCCCCCTCGATAGTCCCCCTC
The DNA here is from genome assembly GCA_050742295.1 of Acidimicrobiales bacterium. GTDB lineage: Bacteria > Actinomycetota > Acidimicrobiia > Acidimicrobiales > AC-14 > JAHFUQ01. The sequence continues at coordinate 4,986 of JBOGID010000580.1, forward strand.
GGCGATATCCGTCTCCGCCTTGGCGACGGTTTCCACGGCTTCGGCGGCCCTTCTTGGCATTTTTGGCCCCGCCGACCTAGTCGAGGACCTTGCCACGGACTTGCTGCCGGCGACGCCGAGGAGCGCCCACGCCGACGAGCATGCCGGTGCGGATGAGGCGCTCCTTGCCTCCATCTTGCGACCGCCGTCGAGCAGGTCCCGGCCGGTGGCGAGGGAGATGACCTCGATGCCGGCTCCGACGTAGGGGACCATCGAGATCGCCGGCAGGGCGATCTTGGCCACCTTCTTGAGCAGCTTGCCGGGGGAGGGCCAGTGCCGCCGTCGTAGAAGTCGACGGGGTTGGCGGCGGCGTAGAGGTAGCGGTTGCCGGTCAGCGGGTCGGTGCCGAGGGCCACTTCCAGCCCGGCGGCCACGAACGCGTCGGCGGTAATGAACCCGCTGGGTGGTGGGGTCGTAGAGCCGGGCCCCCAGCACCACCGAGCCGGACTTGGGGTCACGCGGCACGGAGGCGGTCACGGCGGGCGGGGGCCTGCCAGCCAGGCCAACAGCGGTGCTGCCGGCTTGTTCGCCCTTGTGGTATGGGCCGGAGGTCGGCGTGGGTCGCTTCTTCCGCGTCCGGAGAGTCCCCTGCCGCTACCCACCGAGAACATTCAGCCCGTCGAGTCATTCGTTCGTCCCGCGCCACCGCGTTGCCTGCAGTTCCTCACTTTGATGTGCATTGAACTCCACGCAGCGTAGCCTGGCTCGTCTCGCCGCCTCCGATGCGGGCCGCCGTGTGGCTCGGTCTGTTCGCTGGCGGCCGAGCCATCGCGCTCGAGTCGCTCATCCAGGTGCTCGCAGGTTTGTAGCCGCAACCGGGCTCCAGGGCGTCCAGCACGCGATACACGGAGCGCCGACCCGCAAGCGGATCGGCTCCCGGGACGCGCGTGCCGCGCGCCCCGACGGGGGATCGGTGATCGCGACGCCTGTTGGCGGCCCGTTCCCCCGGGTGTCGACATGCCAGCTGATGGTCCCGCCCGAGGCTTCGGTTTACGGCCATACGGACCCCGGTGAGGGGCCAGGCTGGAAGCCGGCCTCAGGTAACGACCGTCGGGGGCCTGGCCAGCAGACCCGTGACGAGAGCCACGGCCTCGCCGTCTCCCGACACCTCGGCCTCACCGACGCCCACTGCCTCGGCCAGGGTCGTCGTCCCCCCGACGAGGCCGACGAAGGTGGCCTGCGAGCAGGAGAGGAAACCGTCGGCCGCCCCGCCGGCGCTGCGGCCGAGTTGGCCGGGACCGACCGAGATCGTTGCCTCCAGGCCCTCGATCGAAAGGTGCACCGAAGCCGTCCGGTCGAGGCGGAGCAGCTCCGGCCGGCGCTGGCGAGCGGCTGAGGCCAGGAAGTAGTCGAGTTCTCCTCCGTCCAGCGCGCCTGCACTAGGAGGGGCCCGCCGAAGTTGTCGAGGGCGTCGAGCACGATCTTGATCCGTGCGCCGGAGGCCGTGAGCCGGTAGTGACCCGTGGACGCCGCCCCACCCGCTCGATCAAGCCCGCACCGGCCAGCTCGCGCAGGCGCTGAGCGAGGAGGCTGGGCGACAACCCGGTGTTGCGGTCCCCTCTCTAGCTCGCTGAACCGCTGGGGGCCGTGCCACAGGAGGTCGCGCAGCAGCAGGATCGTCCAGCGGTCACCCAAGGCGTCCAGCGGTCACCCAAGGCGTCCAGCGCCGCCGCCACCGGGCAGAGCTGGCCGTAGGTTCGACTCACGGCCATCGAGACTACCTGTATCAGCCGACCCTTCTAGGGACTTGCGAAGCGGGATCGACAATTCGTTGGCTATGCGGCCAGGGTAGGGCTGGTGATCGCGAGGTCGGCGAAGAGCTTGTGCATGGTGATGCGGAGCTGCTCGTAGTCGCGGTCCACAGGC
>JBOGID010000581.1:0-13270 GCA_050742295.1 Acidimicrobiales bacterium
GCGACCCCACCATGGCCTTCGCCCGGCAGCTCTCTGCTGCCGGGCCTGTTCGCGCCGTGCTTCGTGGTGACCTCGACTTTGGTCGTTCGGTCGTCGCCGGCCCAGCATGCTCACGTTGAACGTCGTCGCCGTGCTCATTCAACGTGTCCGGCAACACCAGGATCACCACGGTCACCGCCATCATGACCCACCGCCCGGTGAGTGGCAGGCGTTGGCGCCCACCTGGGTCGAATGCTGTCGCCATGCCGATGACCGTCCTCTCTCTGCGGGCTGACCCCGTAGCCGCCACAAGTCCGGTCGAACGCCGAGAACGAGCAGCCGCCGCTTCTCCTGGTCGTTGCATCGGCGCGGCGTGCAGCGCACTTGAACGGAAATCTCGCGGTCCCGTTGACGGTTCGCGGTTCGGGTTGCCCGCGACGGGTCTCCGGGCGTTTAGCCCGAGGACCCCCGTGAGGACGAACCTTCTGCCGGCGAGCGGGTGGCTCGCGGTGCCGACTACTTGTCCCCTGGTGCCACGTTCCTTAACGGCACCCCCTGTTGAGCGAGGAGGGCGCCCAGCTCGCGGGCCGCGCCGGCGTGCCGGCCATCGACCCCTGCCGACGACCCGCAATACACGCAGATGGAACCGATGGCACCCACAGCCGGCGCACCGTACCGGCGGTTGCCGCCGTCCGGCGCGTCAGTGCACGAGGCGGATGAACCGGCCGCCTGAAGGCACACCGGCGGCGAGAAGGAACAGCAGGTAGTAGCCGGGGGGCGCCACCTCCCACTTGGCCGGCGTCCGCACCGTCACCGACCCGCCGTCGCTGGCGAGGATCGGCAGGCCGACCAGCCGCTGCTCCATGTTGAACGAGTGGGTCACCGACGACGGCCGCACCAGGTTGACGGCGTCGATGCGGGCCCCGTCCGGCGTCAGCACGTCGAACACCTCGTCGTAGGTCACCTGGCCGGGTACCGTCGTGGCCACGGGCCGTGGGCCGGCGAACAGATACGGCGGGCTGAACACCTCGGCCCGGTGCTCTGGGTAGTGGAACGGGTCGGGGTTGTTGATGGCGTCCTTCCCCATCACCAGCACGCGCCCGTCGGGGAGCAGCACGGCGGTCGAGTGGTAGAGGCGGGGCACGGCGGTGTCGCACAGCGATGTCCACGTCTCGGTCGCGGGGTCGAAGCGCTCGACCACGTACACCGGCTCCAGCCCGTTGTCGGCCTTCCCGCTCGAGCTGCCGCCGATGACCGCCACCGTCCCGTCCGGGAGCAGGGTGGCGTCGAGCATGACCCGGGCCGCCGCCATCGAGGCTACCTGTCGCCAGCCCGGTGACTCCACGTCGAAGCCCATGACCTCGGCGGTCGCCGTGGCCGGCGTCTCGACCTTCACGTCCTCGGGGTTGGCGCCCCCGCCGCCGACGACCAGGACCCGCGCCTCGTAGTCGGGCGGCAGGAGCGGGAGCAGCACGGCCGTGCCCTGCACCGGGTAGGTCCGGGAGATGGGGGAGTGGGTGAGGGCCTGATGGGCCTCCCATGTCGCGGTGGCGGGGTCGTAGAAGCGGGTCACGTGCCGGGCATGCACGAACAGCTTCCCGGACGGCAGCACGAACACGAACGGGTACAGGTCGATGGTGGGCAGGTGGGCCGGGAAGTGGTCGCACCACGGCACGGGCAGGTCCGACTCAGGGCCGGGCCCGTCCACGGGATGGAAGAACTGGATGGTGTTGTTGGCGGGGTTGCCGGGATCGAGGGGACCGCCCTTGGTGCTACCCGAGATGGTGAGGACGGTGCCGTCGGGCATGGCCGTGCACGTCGGGTACCAGCGCCCCTGGGACATGGGCGGGTGGTGGGCCCAGTCGAGGGTCTCGGGGTCGAACGTGGTCCACGACTTGACGTCGTCGTGGTGGCCGCCGGCGATGGCGACGCGGCCGTCGGGGAGGAAGGCGTGGCCGCTGCAGAACAGGTGATGGGCGTGGTGGGGCTGTTCCAGGTCACCGGTGACGGGGTCGATCACGCGGGCGTCTCCCGCCCCGTCGTTCCAGTCCTGGAACCCCCACACCGCGACCTTGCCGGTGCGCAGGAGGGCGGCGTGGATGGCGACGGCCCCCGTCTCGTAGGGCAGGTCACACCGGCCGTGCTGGGCGTCGACGAACACCGGCTTGTCCCAGAACACGGTCGGGCCGTGCCAGGCCCACGGGGCGGTGCCATCGCGCCACCAGTGTTCCAGCCGGTCGGCGAACCGGGCGACGACTTCGAGGTTCCAGTGCCGGGACTGGATGAGCCCCACGGCGAGCACGTCGCCCGCCCCGAACTGCTCCGGCCCGTGCCACGCCAGCCCGGGCGCGGCGGGGTCGGCCCACCAGTGGCCCAGCCCGCCCGCTGCTAGCGGCGCCACCACCTCGTAGTGGCCCGCCTCGGCGAACGTGTAGCTCGTCTGGCACAGGTCGTGGTTGCCCATGACCCCGGTCCCGATGACGGCGCCGCCATGCCACGCCCACTGGTCGTCCTGCCACCAGTGCTCCAGCCGGTCGTCGACACGAGCCACTACCTCGAGGTGGCCGCTGGCGGTCCCGTGCACCATGGCCGCGCCGGCGAAGGGGCCGTCCGCGAACGGGGTCGGGCCGGTCCACGGCAGGCCCGGAGCGTCGTTGTCGCGGAACCAGTGCCCGAGGCCGCCGCCCGACGGGAGCGGCGCCACCACCTCGAAGTTGCCCTTGCTGGCGCCCGCCGGGCGGCGCTGCACGAAGGCCGGGAAGCCGGTGGTGCTGGTCGTCCCGGGGAGGGGCGCGGGGGTCTTCCACCGCCACGTACCGCCGTCGTCGCGGGGCGCGTGGACGAGCTTGCCGCCCTCCCGCGCCACTACCTCCAGGTTGCCGAGCGGCCCGAAGTTGCTCTGGATGAGGCTCGCGGCGCCGAGGTGGCCGGGCGACCCGAATGCCGTCGACGGTCCACGCCACGGCAAGCCTGGCGCGTCGTTGTCCCGTGACCAGAACCACGCCCCTCCACCCGCGCCCCGGGGGAGGACCAGTTCGAAGTTGCCGGCGCTGCCGTGCGTGCTCTGAACCAGGAACCCCATGTCGCCGAACCCCCTGCCGGGTTGACGTGTGTGCCGCCTCGGCGACGCGAGCCTACGCTCGCACCGATGCCTGCGCCCGGTGCCGCCCGCCAGGTTTGCGGGCCGGCGGCTGTGGCGGTTGTCCTGTTCATCGCCGCCTGCGCCGGTGACGGCGGAGTGGCCCTCCCTGGCCCGTCGACGACGACGACCACCGCCTCGGCCCCTGGTGCAACCACCACGACGGCGGCCGCGGCCACAACCACAACCGTGGCCCTCGACCGGCTCCGGTGGCGGACGGCGGCCTCGGCGCCGGTGGCCCGCCAGGAGGTGGCGGGTGCGGCAAGGTCTGGGTGGTCGGCGGGCTGAACGCCGCCGGCGCGGCGGTGGCGACCGTCGAGTCCTACGACCCCGTCGCCGACCGGTGGACAGCGGGCCCCGACCTGCCCGTAGCCCTGCACCACCATGCCACGGTCAACTTCCGGGGCGTGCTGTTCGTCATCGGCGGGTTCCTGGTTGCCGGCGACCTCTACAGCCGGCCCACCGACCGTGTCTTCGCCCTTCGCAACGGCGCGTGGACCGACATGGCTCCCCTGCGCCGGCCTCGGGGCGCGGCCGCGGCGGCCATCGTTGACGACCGGATCGTCGTCGTCGGCGGGCGCGACGCGGGACTGTTGATCGGCCCGTCCGAGGCCTACGACGGAGGTGGGTGGCAGGACCGGGCGCCCATCCCGACCCTCCGTGACCACGTGGCCACCGACTCCGACGGCCGCGCCCTCTACGCCGTGGGCGGACGGTTCCTCAGCCCCGGGCGCACCACCGGCGCCCTCGAACGGTACGACCCCGTGCGCGACGCGTGGGAGACCTTGCCCGCCATGCCCACGCCCAGGGGCGGCCTGGGCGCCGCCTTCCTCAGCGGCAGGCTCGTGGCCGCCGGCGGCGAGGACTCCTCGGACGTGTACCCGCAGGTGGAGGCGTTCGACGTCGCCACGGGGACGTGGTCGACGCTCCCGTCGATGCCCGTGCCCCGCCACGGCCTGGCCCTCAACGCCGTCGGCTCCTCGCTCTACGCCCTCGTCGGCGGCTCGCGGTTCGGCGTGGCCCCTTCCCGCGCCGCCGAGGTGTTGGGCTGACCCGGGCCTCGGGCAGGCGGGTGGCCCGGTACTCTCGCCAACGTGGCCTCGGACAGACTGAGCCTCATCCTCACCACGCTCGGGCAGGAGGGGCGCCGCATCACCGCCGGCCGCCGGGCCGTGGTCGAGGCCCTCGTCGCCGCCACCGGCCACATGTCGGCCGACGACCTGGCGGCTGCCGTTCGCCGGTCCAGTCCGGGCGTGCACCGGGCCACCGTGTACCGCACCCTCGAGGCCCTGGAGACGGCGGGCCTGGTGGAGCACGTCCACCTCGGCCACGGCCGCTCGGTGTACCACTTGGCCGACGACATCCATCAGCACCTGGTGTGCGAGGTGTGCGGGTCGGTCGAGGAGGCGCCCTCCGACCTGCTGTCCGCCGTCGCCGGCCGGCTGCAGGACGAGCGGGGGTTCGTCATGCGGCCCTACCACTTCGCCGTCCTGGGCCGCTGCCACGCGTGCGCCCCGCCGGCCGTTGCGCTGGATTAGCTGTCAGGCGGCCGCGGCCCGGCGCAGGCCCCGCGACCCCGTGGCCGCGAAGACGGCGCAGAAGAGGGTCGCCCCAACCAGCACGATCGACGCGCCGGACGACACGTCGAAGTGGTAGCTGGCCATCATCCCCACGAACCCGCAGCCCGCACCGATGGCGACCGACAGCCACAGCATGGTGGCGAAGCTGTTGGTCAGCATGCGGGCGACAACGGACGGGATGACCAGGGTGGCCGCGATCAGCACCACGCCCAGGACCTTCATGGTGGCCAGGATCGACACGGCCAGGACGGCCATGAGGAGGGCGTCGACCCGCCCCGTGCGCACCCCCGACGCGTCGGCCACCTCGGGGTCGAACGTCGTGAACAGCAGCGACCGGTAGCCGAGGAACACGACGGCGGCGGCGAGCACCGACACGCCGACCACGACCCAGACGTCGGTCGCCGACACACCCAGGATGCTGCCGAACAGGGCCGCGTCGACACTCTTCTTCACCTGCCCGAAGCGGTTGACGAGGGCGAGCCCGAGGGCGAACGACGCGGTCGTCACCACACCGATGGCGGCGTCGGCCCCGATGATGCGCCGGCGGGTCACCCGCCCGATCATCAGGGCCGAGGCCAGGCCCCACAGCCCGGCGCCCACGTAGAAGTTGAAGGAGATCACGGCGCTGGCCGCGGCGCCTCCGAAGATGGCGTGCGACAGGCCGTGGCCGATGTAGCTCATACCCCGCAGGGTCACGTACACGCCCACCAGCCCGCACAGGGCGCCCGCCAGCGTGGCCACGATCAGCCCGTTGCGGAAGAAGGCGAACTGGAACGGCTCCAGCAGCGTGCTCATCTGGCCACCACGTGGGCCGAGTGCCGGTCCACGACCACCGGCATCCCGCCGTGCTCGAGGACTTCCATGGGCGCGCCGTAGGTCCGTTCCAGCACGGCCGGGGTCAGCACCTCCCGGGGGCTGCCCTTGCCCGTCACCACCCGGTTCAGGCAGACGAGGTGGGGGAGGTGGGCGGCCATGCCGTTCAGGTCGTGGGTGGTGAGGACGATGGCCAGGCCCGCCGAGTTGAGGTCCGCCAGCACGTGCAGAACCTCGTGGCGGGTCCGCACGTCGACGCCTGCGGTGGGCTCGTCGAGCAGGATCAGCTGGGGCTCGCTGACCAGGGCCCGGGCCAGGAACACCCGCTGCTGCTGGCCACCCGACAGCTCCCTGATGTGGCGCCGGCCCAGCCCGCCCAGCCCCAGCCGGTCGAGCACGGCCTCGGCGTCACACCGTTCGCCGGCGCTGGGCCACGGGAGCCGCCGGCCCCTCGTGCGGGCCATGAGCACCGTCTCGGCCACGGTGACCGGGAAGTTCCAGTTCACGGTCTCGACCTGGGGCACGTAGGCGATCTGCACGTCCGCCGCCCTCCACACCGTCCCGCGGGCGGGCTTGACCGTCCCCAGGATGCAGCGCAGCAGGGTGGTCTTGCCCGACCCCGACGGTCCCACGATGCCGGTGAAGGCGCCGGGCCGGACGTCCAGCGAGGCGTCGACCAGCACCGGCTCGCCGCCGTAGTGGCACGTGACGCCGTCGACCCGGACCAGCGACGTCACTGCGGGTAGCGGGCACGGTCGGGGGCGGTGTCCTCGACCCCCACGGCTTTGAGGGCGGAGGCGTCGCCGCCCAGCGCCTCGACCATCGTGACGTAGTCGAAGCGCATGAGGCCGAGCCACGAGTGGTCGGGGTCCCCGGGCTTGCCGGGCAGGTCGTCGTCGCGCAGCACGTCCACGTAGCGCACCCCGGCCTCCCGGCCGATCTGGGCCAGCACCGGGCTGGGGAAGACCTCGGACCCGAAGATGGCCGGCACGCCCTCCCTCCTGACCTGCGTGATCAGGTCGGCGACCTCCCGGGCCGTCGGCTCCTCGAAGCTGGACGGCTGGATGGCGCCGATAACCGTCCAGCCGTAGTGGCGGGCGAAGTAGGCGTAAGCGTCGTGGTAGGTGAGCAGCTTGCGCCGCTCGGGGGCGAGGGTGGCGGTGGCGGTCGCCATGGCCCGGTCGAGCTCGTCGACCCTGACCGCGAAGCGGTCGTAGTTGGCCCGGTAGGCGCCGGCGTTGGTGGGGTCCCGCCGGGAGAACGTGTCGGCCGCGATGCGGGCGTACTGCTTGGCCATGGGCGGGTTGGTCCACGCGTGGGGGTTGGGCTTGCCGCCACTGCGGGGGAAGGAGAAGTCGTACAGGTACTCGTCGGGGGCGACGGTGCGGTCGCCCAGGTGCACGATCTCCGAGCCCCGCTTGCCGTTCTCCTCGGCCAGCTCCTGGGTGGGGTCCTCCAGCTGCAGGCCGTTGAGGAAGATCACGTCGGCCTGGGACAGCACCCGGGCCGCGCTGGGCGGAGGCTCGAAGGTGTGGGAGTTGGTGCCCTCGGGCACGACGCCGGACAGGTCGATGAGGTCGCCGCCCACATTGGCCACGATGCTGGTGATGGGCGCCACGGTGGTGACCACCTGCAGCCGCTTGCCGGCGGCGAGTACCGACGGCTCACCGCCCCCGCCGCCGCTCCCGGCCGTGCACGCAGTGGCGACGGCGAAAAGGGCGGCAAAGGCGAGGAGGGCCGTCGAAATGCGACCCGATCGCAACATTTGTACGACCCTAGCGCGACCAGGTCGCATAACCGCGCCACACTCCCCAGCTTCGGTCGTCCCTTAACCCGCTGGATCGGCGACCTCGGAGAGGACGCCGAGGGCGTGACAGATCCGTTCCAGCTCGCCGATGAGGACCGTGGCGGCCTTGGCCCGGACCGTGCTGGTTGCGAGGTCGGGGGAGACGTCAGCGGGCGCCGGCGCCGCAGCCGGCGGGGCAGCCGGGGGCGATCCGTTCAGCTCCCGGGTCGCCACGATGCCCTCGATCCGCTCGCCGAGGGTGGCGAAGCGGTCGGCGACCAACTCGGCCACCGTGTCCAGCTCCCGGTACAGGCCCTGGATGTCGGCCTCGAGCGACCCGACCCGCGCCGCCAACGCCACTGTCGGCGGCGTCGAGTCCATCGGCGCAGGCGTGGCAGCCGGAGGTGGGGTCGGCTCGGCGGAGTGCCGGCGTTCGACCTCCTCGAGCCGGGCGAGCCGGAGCTGAGTGGCGGCAAGGTCTTTGCGGAGTATCGAGAGCTGGGCGTCCACGCGGAGGGGAACGACCGCGGTCGGCGTCCTTCCCGCCCCGGCTTCCAGCTTCCGGAGCCGCTCGTCAAAGGCGGCCAGTCCGTGGACGACATCGGGGCTCGTGGCCAGCGGGGAGTCGTCTGGTCGTTCCGTACGCGCCGCGACCGTGCTCTCGATCGCGCCAAGGCGGCACTCCACCTTGGTCGTCCTGCCGGCCAGTCGGGTGAAGGCCCGTCCGCACTTGTCGAGGGCCCGCAGCGCCCACTGCAGCCCTTCGTAGATGCCTTCTTGGTCAGACGCGGTCACGGGCAGGCGAACGGGGCGAGGCTCGGTCGTTGGATGCGGCACTCTTTGGGCCGGTTTGCGCTCCGGTGCGCCGAGCCCCAGGGCCAACGGCGCGTCCACGTGCGCTTGTGCCCAGCCCACCGTGGGCTGCGCTGCGGTCACGGCAGGCCCCCTTGCGGAACGGGGATGGCAACGCGCGATTGCACGTGGTGACTCGCTAGGAGACCTCGCCAACCCCTGATTTCCTCACACTAGCGACGCCACCGACCCCACACAATGACCCTCGGAGGTGATGGGCTTCCTGCTCAAATTCAGGAGGTGGTGCCGCTCCTCATTGGTGGAAACAGAGTGGACATTGTGGAAACAGACTGGACATTGTGGAAACAGAGTGGACATCTTCTGACTCGTAGGTGGAAAACTTGTTCCTACGGCCGCCGGCCGAGGGACGCGGCCGTCCGGTCCGTCCGGTCCTTCGGCGGTGCGCCCTTCGCGGGCTCGACCTCGTCGCCGATCACGCCCGGGGTGCGGCCGACCTCGGCCAGCAGCCCCCGATTACCCGACGCCCGCTCCCACCTGCGGCTTCGCGGGCGCGGCGGCCGCCTGCCGGCGCCTGTTGGTGCCGACCACGGCCACCAGGGCCAGCCCGCCCACGGCCAGGGCGATGGCGGCGCCCAGGAAGGCCCAGGCCAGCGACGACGTCCCCCCGCCCGACGAGGCGCCGAAGAACTCGGTCACCGGGGCGATGCGGGCCCGGGTGAAGTAGATGTCCTGGCTGGCGTTCTCGGGCGTGCCGTTGCGAGAGTCGTCCCACGCCAGGTAGGCGCCCGAGTCGAGCGAGGCCAGCCCCGCCGGCCCCCGGATCCCGCCCTGGGTCGACGGCCCGAAGCGGCGGTCGATGGCCCGGTCGTTGACCCGCAGGTTGGGGGCCCACGTGGCGCCGCCGTCGGTCGAGTAGCTGTAGTACACGTCCTGGAACTTGTAGCTCCGGGCGCCGTCGACGAACGTCGGGTCGTTGCGGCCGTCGTACCACACCAGGTCGACGCGGCCGTCGGGGGCCATGGCGATCGAGGGGTAGGCCTCGGGGTAGTTCCACTTCCGCTTGGGCGTGTCGTCGCTGGCCTTGACCGGCGTGCTCCACGTCTTGCCGCCGTCGGCGGAACGGATCGCCGAGATCTCGACTGCGTCGTCGGCGGCGGACATGTTCTCCCACGCCACCACGATGTTGCCCGTCTTGCGGTCGACGACGCCCCGGGGCACCCACGTCCAGTCGGAAGTGGCGGTCGGCTGGGGACCGGTGAAGATGGCCTTCTTCTCGTACGTCTTGCCGCCGTCGGTCGATGTGGCGAAGTACACCTTGGCGGGCGGGGCCTGGCCCGTGCGGTCGTCGCGTGTGCCGGCCCGGGAGTACTCGCCGAACACGCCGTACACCTGACCGTCGTTCCCGAACATGACCTGGGGCGGCGGCTTCACGCCCTCGGCCGCGGGACTGATCCGCAGCCCGTCGCCGAGGTTGACGGCGTCGCCGAACGTGCGCCCACCGTCCGCCGACACCGACGCGTAGACCCGCTCGATCACGTCCCAGTAGTAGAGCTTGCCGCCCATGACCTCGGGCGTGAGGGTGTAGCTGGCCCAGTTCGACCCCCAGCCCACGGCCACGCGCTTGGGGTCGTTGGGGTCCACGGCGACGGACGGGCCGGCGTCGATGCCCAGCTCGCCCTTGTCGGCGTTCGGGGCGATCCACGGCAGCGCCGCGGTGTCCCACGTCGAGCCCAGGTCGCTGGAGCGGGCCAGGTAGACGCGGCCCTTCTTCGTTACCGGGTTGTAGCCGCTGAGTGCATAGAACAGGGTGCCGTCGGACGCGAACGTGATGTCGACGACGGGCCCGAAGTAGACGAACGAGCAGTTTGGGTACTCGGCCGGCAGCGTGGGCCGGGCCGCCGGCGACCAGCTCAGGCCGCCGTTGGTGGAGATGTGCACCGAGCACTGCGACGAGTAGACGTCGGCCTCGGCCAGTGCGATCACCTTGGAGTCGCGGGGGTCGACGGCCAGCACCGGCGCGGTGTGGGCGCGCGACGCCCCCGGGTCGCCGGTGACCTGCACCGCGTTGTCGATGCTGGGCGGACCGGTGCGCGGGGCCGCCGACGACATTGAAGCCGTGGACAGCGCGGTGACGAACGCAAGCAGGACGACCGCCAGGTGACGACGAGCCATGGGACCCACCTTCCTCCCAGCCGACGAACCTGCGGGCATCCTCGCGCCCCGGTGAGGCGGGCGCAACGGACGTCAGGCGGTGCGGGTACGCAGGCTGTCGACGGCGGCGGTGACGAGGAAGGCGGCCGCTGCCACCAGCACGATGGTCGCACCGGGGGCGAGGGCGGCGGCCCGGGCCAGGGTGAGGCCGATCACCACCGACGCGGCGCCCACCGCGACCGACCACAGGAGGGTGGCGTGGAATGAGCGGGCGATCCGCTGGGCCGTGCCGACGGGCAGGACCATGAGCGCCGCCACCAGCAGGATCCCGACGACCCGCATGGCGGCCACCACGGTGACGGCGGCGAGGGCGGCCAGGCCCAGGCTCAGGGCGTCGACGGGCAGGCCCGCCACCCGCGCCGCCTCCTCGTCGAGGATCACCGAGAACAGGGCCCGCCACGTGAGGCCGATGGCGGCCAGGATCACGACGCCGAGCGCCACGATGGTGACGGTGTCGGACGGGGACACGGTCAGGATGGAGCCGAACAGGTAGGTCAGGACGCCGCCGTTCAGCGAGTCGGCCAGCCCCGTGAGGACGACCCCCCCGGCGATGCCGGAGTAGAAGAAGACGGCCAGCGCCAGGTCGCCCGACGCCCGCTTTCGCAGCCGAAGCCACTCGATGGCGAGGGCGCCGGCCACGGCCGCGACCAGGGCGGTCCAGATGGGGCTGGTGCCGGCCAGCAACCCGGCTGCCACCCCGGCGAAGGCCACGTGGCCGATCCCGTCACCCATCAGCGAGAGCCGCTTCTGCACCAGGAAGGCGCCGACGAGGGGCGCGCACACCCCGACCACGAGGCCGGCGGCCAGGGCCAGCTGCATGTACTCGCGGTCGAACGGCCACGGCAGCGGCAGCATCAGCTCAGCCCCGGCCCCGGCCCCTCGAGCCACAGCGGCAGGTCGTCGCGGTGAACGCCCAGGCTCACACCCTTGGACGCCAGCTCCGCTGGCGGCCCGTCGAACACGATGGCCCCATGCCGCAGGACGAGCAGACGGTCGAGGTCGCCTGCCACCGCCCCCAGCTCGTGGGAGACCAGCAGGACGGCGGCCCCGTGGTCGCGCACCATGTGGACGAGCGAGTCGCGGAACAACTCCTGCGACTCCACGTCCACCCCGGCCACAGGCTCGTCGAGGATGAGCAGTTCGGGCCGGTTGACCAGGCCGCGGGCGATGAACGCCCGCTGCTCCTGGCCACCGCTCAGCTCGGTCATCTTGGCGTGGCGGAGGTCGGTGAGGGCGACCGACGCGAGGGCGTGGTCGACCTCGGTGCGGTCGGTGCCGGTCAGGCGCCGGGCCCAGCCGCCGTGAGCCAGCCGCCCCGACGCCACCACCTCTTCGACCGTGACCGGCATCTGATCGGCCACGTGGGCGCGTTGGGGCACGTACCCGACCCGCCACCGGTCTTGCAGCTCGGCCGGGGAGTCACCGAACAGGCGGACGTCGCCTCCCTCGGGCCGGAGGAGGCCGAGGATCGTCCGCAGCAGCGTGGACTTGCCCGAGCCGTTGGGGCCGACCAGGGCCACGAACTCGCCGCGATCGACCCGGAACGTGACGCCGCCGAGGATGCGCTGGCGCCCATAGGAGAACGTGACGCCGTCGACGGCCAGCGCCGCGGCATTCGGCTGATCGTTGCCACTCACCGGCAGGCCAGCGCCGTACGGAGGGCGGCCAGGTTTTCCCGCATGATCGAGGCGTAGGACTTGCCCGCCCGCTGGTCGTCCTTGCTCAGGCCCTCGATGGGGTCGAGCACGGCTGTCTGTGCGCCCGTCTCGCGAGCGAGGGTCTGCGCCACCCGGGGGGAGACGAGCGTCTCGTAGAAGACGGTGGTGGTGCCTCCGCTGCGCACCAGGCGGGCCAGGTCGGCGAGCCGCTTGGGGTCGGGCTCGGCCTCGGGGGCGAGCCCGCTGATGGGCTCCTGCGTCAGGTTGTACCGGCGGGCCAGGTACCCGAACGATGCGTGGGTCGTCACGATGAGCCGGCGGTCGCACTGGGCCAGCCCCTGCTGGAACTCGCGGTCGAGGGCCACGAGCTCGTTGCCGTACGCCTTGGTATTGGCCGCGAACACGGGCGCGCCGGCGGGGTCCGCCGCGGCCAGCGCCGCCTCGACCCGGCCCGCGATCTGCCTCAGGATGGAGGGGTCGAGCCACACATGGGGATCGGTGCCATGGTCATGGTCGTCAGCTGCATCGAGCACGGCCAGGTCGGGGCTGAGGACGTCGATTACCTCGCCGTCGGCCCGCCCCAGCACCTTCTCCACGGCGGGCTGGAAGCCCCCACCCAGGTGCACGACGACATCGGCCGTCTCGATGCGGTCGAGGTCACGTGAGGTGAGCTCGAGGTCGTGCGGCTCCCCACCCGCCGGAGTCAGGTTGGTGACCTTCACGCGGTCGCCTCCGACCCGCTGGGCCACCTCGGCCAGGGGGTAGAAGCTGGCCACCACGCCGACCGTGCCGTCGCCTCCACCGGCGTCATTGCCGCCGCAGGCGGTCGTGGCGGCGATGCTGAGGACCACGCTCGCCGCCAGTGCTGCACCGCGCATCCGAGTCCCCTGTTGAGAGCGGAAATGAGAATCGCTCTCTACTCTAGACCAGGGTTAGTCCTGCGAAAGGAGCCAGGAGCACCACTCGGCGACACCCTCGCCCGTACGGGCGCTGGCCTGGATGACGCGGGCGCGGGGGTTGACGTCCCGCAGGTAGCCCAGGAAGCGGTCGAGGTCGAAGTCGAGGTGGGGGAGGAGGTCGATCTTGTTGACGACCACAACGTCCACGGCCCGGAACATCACCGGGTACTTGAGCGGCTTCTCCTCGCCCTCGGTGATGGCGTACACCATGGCCTTGGCGTCCTCGCCCACCTGGAACTCGGCCGGGCACACCAGGTTCCCGACATTCTCGATGACCAGCAGGTCGAGGTCGCCGAGGGGCAGCCGGCCAAGCCCCGAGCGCACCATCACCG
>JBOGID010000582.1:0-5781 GCA_050742295.1 Acidimicrobiales bacterium
CCCGTGGAAGCAGGGCCGCGAGTCTCGAGTTGCGCGGGTTGCGGGCGGCCCTCCTCTTCCATGCCGGTCAATCGCGGGATGCCGTGAACGCCGCCGACGAAGTGCTCACGTCCCCGGAGGCATCGGACATGGCCCGGGCATGGGCTGCGGCCGCAGCCGCGTGTGCGTGGGCCCGCATGGGCGCATGCGACCGCACTCGCCACGCGGCGATTGCGGGAGCCGACGCTGTGCGCCGTGCCCCTGAAGCCAGTGTCCTCGAAGGGGCCCTGGCATGGGGAGACCTGATGGGCGAGCTGCTCAGCGGCAGACTGGCGGAGGCCGCAGAGAAAGCCTTCCTTTGCCAGCAACGGTTCGGGCAGGCGCTACCGAGCAGCGCCAGCGCCATTGGCGCAGTGGGGATGGGAGCAGTGGCCCTCTCCCGAGGCGACCTCACGAACGCCTCCGCATGGTTCCGTGAGGTCATGGCCGCCCCGGCAACACACGATGCCGCGGCATGGAAGTGGTTGGGTCACATCTACGCCACCCAGGCTCTCGGCATGGCCGGTGACGCCGAAGGAGCACGTCGGGCGATGGAGGCATCGGCGCATGCTCATCACCCGTCGCTCATCGTCTACCAGGCCGATGACCTGCTGGCGCAGGCGTGGGCCGCCGCCGCCGAAGGCGTCCTCAGCCAGGCTTGCGACCATGTCCGTGCCGCAGCGGCCTTGGCTGAAAGCCAGGGGACCGCCGCGGTGGAGGTCCACGCCTGGCACACCTTGATTCGGATGGGCGGTACGACTGAGGCCGTGGAAGCACTACCACACCTCTCGGCGCTCGCGGGAGATGTGGATGGGCCAATGGCTCTGATCGCTGTCCGCCATGCGCGGGCCGCATCAGAGCAGGATGGACAGAGTCTCGAGGGCGTCGCTGCGGACTTTGAGGCGATGGGCGCCGACCTGCTAGCCGCCGACGCCTTCGCGCACGCGGCAGCGGCGCATCGCCAGGCCGGCCGAAAATCCCACGCCATTGCGTCGGCGCGCAGGGCGCGCGCCCTGGCCGAGCGATGCGGGAGCGCCCGAACGCCGGCGGTGGGCGCGGTCCAAGCACCGCTGCCAATCAGCGACCGTGAGCGGGAAGTCGTCCACCTTGCCCTGAGCGGGATGTCCAACCGCCAGATCGCACAACGCCTGGTCGTGTCGGTCAGAACGGTCGAGAGCCACCTCTATCAGGCCTCAGCGAAGTTGGGCGTCGCCGGGCGGGACGGCCTGATAGAAGTCCTTCGGCCGACTGGTGCTGCAATGGAACGCCAACATCGCGGGCCTGAAATGTCCGGTGTCCACGGCCCGCCCAATAATGCGGACGCCAGTACCAGCGGACCGTAGCCCCAAACGCCGCCTTGGGGTGGTTGTCGCTGCCGCTCCTCCGCCCTTCAAATCTCATGGACACCAGATCCTGCTTGTCCAAGGCGACGTTCCAAGGAACTTGTGGGCAATGAGCTGCCCGTTCAGATCGCGTATGCCCGTCATCAGTGCACGGAGGAAGCACGCCACGCCTATCAGCAGCACGATCTTCGGCAATTCCTCATCATTCCAGTAGGCGACGGTGAGCACGGCTGACATCGCAAGCCGCCGAGAACGAATCGGCCCGAAGCCGATCCAGTTGAGGCTTGCGAACATGATCGTCAGCTTGCCAGCGGAGGAGGGTCGTTCAGAAACGGCGTCGAAGTGCGGCGTGACTCGACTCGTCGTGAGTAGTTCTGGCGTCGCCGCTCGTCGAAACTACCTGGACGATTGACGGGATGTGCCGCTTCTACGCGGACGCAGACAGGTCGAAGACGCCTGAGAATCGATTGGGATCTGCGGTGCGGGGTCGACAGCCTTGAGGTAGCTCATAACCACAAGCGCAGCAGGCCCCCAGAGTCGCCCTGAACGCCGGCTACGTGACCACGCCCATCACCTACGAAACGGTTCCGGCTGGCAGGATCCATTCGGTCGGTTGACCGGTGATCTCGGCGATGAGGTCGAAGTCGTGGTCGTAGTGGAGCACGACGAGCCCAGTGGCCTCGGCTGCTGCGGCGATCAATAGGTCGGCAATCTTCGCTCCGCGCTGCTGGCTTCGCTCGGCGAGTGCATCCTGGACGGCGACGGCACGGTCCAGGGTCTGCTGGGTCATCGCCACGAATGGCCAGGCCGAGCGCTCCTCTCGCATTGCTCGATGCGACGCAGGGCTCGTCGAGGAGAAGCCGGCCTCGAGATCTGTCGGGGTGCAGCGAGCGACCAGGCCGCTCTCCAGCAGTGGCAGGAGACGGTCGGCGACCAAGGACTGGCCGCGACGGGCCAACGCGGATGTGTCGCCGAGGTAAAAGGGGCTCAGCCCCACGCGTCGCGCCGGGCTGCCGGGTCGGCCAGCGCATCGGGCTCGACCCCGTGCTCTGCCAGCAACGCCCGGCGGCGCTGGGCAAGGGCGAGGACCTCGTTGAAGGCATCGTCGACCGTCGCCTTCAGCGTCCGCGTCCCGAGGAGCGAGCGCACCGCCTCCAACTTGTCGTCATCGACTTCGATCAGTCTTTTCGTCACCCCGTCAGGATATCCCGGAGGGGGCTTGAGGATAGCCTCAAGCCCTACCCGTGGCGCCGATCGGCGAGGCTGTCCCACTATGCCGTCGACCCGAGGGGGCGGCCGATCATCCCTGATCGCCGGAAGTGCGCGTCCTTCCCACGGCCCCCGGGATTGGCCGCGAGCCCTCACGGCAGGATGCGGCGATGAACCAAGAAATCGGAGATCGCCGAGCAGGGTCTCAGCTAGAAAGCCGCATGAGCCAGGCGGCCGAGCGACGTCCTCGACACGTCCTCGTCTATGGGCCACCGGCAGCCGGCAAGCTGACTGTCGCCAGGTGTCTGGCGGAGCGGTACGCCATGAAGCTCCTTGACAACCACGCCACCCTGGATGTTGCGCTCAGGCTCTTCCAGTTCGGCACGAAGGAGTGTTGGGATCTCGTGGAGCGGTTGAGGCTGGATCTACTTGTCGCCGCTGGGCGCGCACGTCTCGACGTCGTTTCGACGCTGGTGTATAGCCACCCGGGCGATCGTGGTCACATCGATCGCCTCGCTGAAGCCTCTGAGAGCGCCGGGGCCCTCATGAGCTTCGTCCAGCTCCGGCCGCCCCGTCCGGTGCTGGAAGCTCGGGTTGTCCATCCTTCTCGCCAAGGGACGCGCAAAGTCCGGGATGCCGCCGCGCTGGGTCGGATACTCGACGCGCACGACCTCACGACCCCGATCCACGACGAGGACCTATCGATCGACAACAGCAAGCTCGCCGCCGAGGCGGCCGCGGCCATGATCGCTTCGGCGGTTGGAATCCGACCCGGCGTCTGACAGTCGGCATGCGCCTGGTCGAGCCGGCACCTGGCCGTCGCCGCACGACGCGCTCATCCCGGCATCCCCTATCTGCGCGGCCTCTCGTTGGCAAGGGCATCCCCGTACGCCGGCTCTGCGGGCACCTGCCGCCTGCCGCTGGACGCACCGAGTGGCACAGCTTGGTGTGGAAGCCTAGTTACCCACCAGCCGGGCGGACGCCGGGCGGCACAGCTTCGAGCGCGCCTAGAGGCCTGGGACGACGTCGGCGCCATCGCCGTTATGCGGCCACCCCGCATCCTCGGCGAGGCGGCGCCTGATGATCGTCAACGGGTTGTAGGAATCGAGCTCGGCCCGCACTTGTCGGACGTTGCCTGCAATGGCCTCGTCGGAGAGGACCCTGCGTACGCCATCGGCGATCTGGCGGGGAGTGGGTCGCTCTGTGCGCAGGTCTACACCGAGCCCGTTGTAGGCGACCCGCGCGTTGATGTCGTTCTTGCCTTCGCGGGTTCCCGCAGTGACCACTGGCACTGCGTGCGACAGGGCGCTCAGCACGCTGCCGAAGCCGCCGTTGGTGACAAAGACGTCGACGTGGCCGAACAAGTCGTCATAGTTGATGGAATCCTCGATGACGACATTCGGCCGAGCGAAGCGCTCTCGCAGCTCGTCGGTGTTCTTCCCGCCGGTCGTCACCACAACGACGTACGGAAGGATGCTCAGGGCTTCCAGTGCGGGGATGATCAGTTTGGTCGGGTCGGCGTTGTCGACGGTTCCCTGTGACACCGCGACGACGCGGGCCTCCGGGTCGCGCACGACCTCGGGTAACGGCATGTCCGCACCGATGGCGCGGCGAGCAGGCAGCAACGGACCGACGAACTCGGCATTGGGCGGCAGCCGCAGTTGGGGGAACTCGAGGCCCGGCGCCCCGACAAGGAACTGCCGTCGCGCGCAGCCAGTGGCGACGTCGAGGAATCGTTGGATAGGGATCGGCGCGATGCCCTCGGCGGCCAGGACATCGTTGTAGGTGCGGGCGCCGCGCTTCAGCGTGCTGTGCACCATCGCTCGGACGACGCGGTGAACGGCCGAGCCCACGACCGTCCGGGGCGGCCGTAGGCCGAAGAACGGAGGCGGCAGCTCGGCGTTCGCCATGAGGGGGCCAGGGGCGAATGAGTACACCGGCACCCCGAGCCGTTCGGCCACGAGCTTCTGCACGTACAGGCCGGCGTCGCACATGAAGATGTCGAACTCGAATCCGGACCGGATGTCGACGATGTCACGGAGGTGGTTCTCGACGTTGGCGATGAAGAGCTTCTCGCCGTCGAAGGAGATCCGCTTCGGCCCCTTCAGCTTGGCGCGCTCCGGGTACAGGTCGTGGATGTTCTCGCCGGTGATCTCTGTGGCCCGGTCGTAGGGCACCGAAGGGATGCCCAAGGTGCCCAGCTTGCTCTGGTACAGCGGGCCGGCATACCACCGCACGTCATGTCCGTTCTGTTGCAGGTCGAGGGCGACTGCGGTCAGGGGGTTGAAGTGCCCGTCAGCAGGGACAGTGGCGAACAGGACTTTCATGAGGGTGCCTCCATCGACGGCCCATCCTGCGCATCACTGTAGTGCTACACTAGCGATTTAGTCCAGTGAATCCTCGGAGGCCCAATATGCCGTCAGCGACTCGTGCTGAACGGTCCCTCGAGACCCGCCGTCGGATGGTCGCGGCCGCCTATCGCCTGTTCTGCGAGAACGGCTACCTCGGCACGACGATGACCGCCGTCGCCGCCGAGGCCAACGTCGCCGTCCAGACGCTCTACTACACCTTCCACACCAAGGCGCAGCTGTTCGGCGAGGCGGTGGGGGCGGCGGTGGTCGGATTCGACGAGTGGCACCAACCTTCACCAGAGCCCATCGCTATCGACGATCTCGCCCAGATGCTCACATGGTGGGACGAATTCGAGTCCGCCCCGGATTCCGCCGGCGCCTTGAATGTCTTCGTTCACCAAGGCGTCGACGTCCTCGAGCGGGTAGCGCCGCTCGTAGCTGCTCTTCATGGCAGCGCCGGCGATCCGGACGTGGTCCCGGTACTACTGCTCGGCGAGGAGCGCAGAGTCGGCTCCTACCGTGCGGTGGTACGAACGATCGCCGCAAAGCAGGGTGGCCTGCGCCGAGGCCTTACCATCCCGGAAGCGACGGACGTCTTGCTGGTCCTCTTCAGTGCTGAGCTCTACCAGGCATTGGCGAGCGGACGGGGCTGGCCTCGGGCCCGCTGCGAGCGGTTCTTCTCCGAATTGCTGGCGACGCAACTCCTCTGATGGCCGGCAGACGTGACGCCGCGCCACGGGCTGCGAGGATACCGGCCCATGTCAACCGCCGGTTGGGCTGCTGCCACAGGACGGGTGCCAAGCCTTGGTGTCCCATAAGAACGAGCAGCGGTACCGCGCGCCCGCGTCACCTATCGCCGG
>JBOGID010000583.1:0-8721 GCA_050742295.1 Acidimicrobiales bacterium
CGCCCGCAGCGTCGCCACCTCATGGCGCAGAACGGCCACCTCCGACGCTGCGGCCTCCGGCCGCTCGGCGTCGGGCGGCCGATCGCCCCGCATCCGGCGGGCCCCGCCCATCAGTGCCCAGCACGCCAACATCATCACTCCACATCCCAGCAGGGGTGCCAGGTTCGGCAGCCAGTCGAGCATCGACTCCTCCTTGTCTGAGACATCCGGCGATCATCCACGTTGGGCCTTGGCCCGGGCCAGCAGCGCCTCGAGTTCCTCAAGCCCGACTCCGCCGACGATCTTGGACACCACGACTCCCTCGGGGCTGATCAGGAACGACTCGGGGACGCCGGCGACCCCGAAGTCCAACGCCATCCGTCCCTTGGGGTCGGTGAGCATGGGCCAGCTTCCGCCCTCCTCGGCCCGGAACCGGCGCACGGCCTCGACGGAGTCGGAGTAGACGACGCCCAGTACGGTGGCGTCGCCCTGGCCGTCGTGCCGCCCTTGGAACCGGACCAGCTCGGGATGCTCCTGGCGGCACGGCACGCACCACGTGGCGAAGAAGTTCACCAGCACCCAGCGCCCCCGGAGCTCCGCAAGCCCCAGCGTCTCGCCGTCGATGGTGGTCCCCTCGGTGGCCGGCGCGGCCTTGCCCAGCAGGGGCGAATCGGCGGTCCGGG
The DNA here is from genome assembly GCA_050742295.1 of Acidimicrobiales bacterium. Taxonomy (GTDB): domain Bacteria; phylum Actinomycetota; class Acidimicrobiia; order Acidimicrobiales; family AC-14; genus JAHFUQ01. The sequence continues at coordinate 663 of JBOGID010000583.1, forward strand.
TGGCAGCCGGAGGCCGGGCGGCGAGGGCAACGACGAGCAGGGCCACCGGAGCGGCGACAGCGACAGTGGTCCAGAGGACGCGTCGACTCCGGCGTGGGACCACGACCGCGGGCGCGGCGCTCCCCGTCGCGTCGGAGACGGGTGGCCGGGGTCGGCCGGGTGGGCCGCCGCCTCCCGCCTGCCGCGGTCCTTGCTGGCCGGTCACGCCGCCTCGATCGTCCCCGAGTACATGCCCATGCCGCACGTGTAGCGCAACCGGCCCGGCTGCAATCGGCCCACGTCCACCTTCGTGTCCCCCGTCGCTGGGAGGACACGGCCCAGGCGCAGGCTGGGCACGACCACGCTGCGCGTGCAGCCGGTGGTCCCCTGGGTGCGGAACGTCACCTCCGTGGGGACGCCGGCCTTCACCCGCATCACCGAGGGGGAGTAGCCGGTGTCGCGCACCGAGATGACCACGCGCTGCACACCGTCGCTGGCCACCTCGGGCAGGGGCGCGGCGGCCGTCGCCCCGGTGCTGCCCCGACCGGTGAGCGAGCCCCACACGGTGCCCAGTGTGGTGCCCGAGCCCGACAGGACGAGGCCGCTGTTTATCGACAGCAGCCCGGCGAAGAGCACGGCCACGCCCGCGAGCTTGGCCAGCCGGCCCCGCAGGAGGGTGGCGGAGCGGCGGGCGGCGTAGCCGAGCAGGGCGAACAGCGGGCTCGTCCCGGCGACGAAGACGGCCATGATGGCCGCGCCGGCGACGGCCGAGCCGGAGGCGATGGCCAGGAACTCCATGCTGAGGGTAACCCCGCACGGCAAGAGCACGGTGGCGAACCCGAGCAGGGCGGGCGCGGTGGCGTGGGCCGAGCGGGCGTTGCGGCGGAGCAGGCGAGCCCAGGCCGCAGGCGGCGCGGGGACCAGCCGCGCCAGTGCCCGCACCCCCAGCAGGTTGAGGGCCATGGCCACCATCACGGCGCCGGCGAGCACGAGCAGCACGGCGCGGGCCCGGAACCCGATCTGCACGGCATCGCCGAGCAGGCCCAGGGCCGCGCCCAGCAGCGTGTGGGACACCAGCTTGCCGGCCAGGAACCCGGCCACGGGCATGGCGTCGTCGGCCACGAGACCTTGGGGCCGCGACCGCTGCCGCCCCGCTCCTGCCGCGGCTGAACCGTTCTTGGGACGCTCCCCGTCGGGCACCGGCTGGCGGCGAGCCACCAGGCCGGCCAGCAGGCCGCCCTGCACGACGGCGCACGACGCCCCGCCTGCGAACAGGCCGGTCACGAACACACCCCAGAGCCTCACTGGGCACCTCCCGGGGCGATGGGCTTGGGCTCCGGGCGCCCGCCGACGGCGGGTTGACCGAGATCCGCCGACAGGGGGGCGACCTCGGCTCGTAACCGGGCCAGCTCGGAGGCCGCGGCCTCAGGAGTCGGGCGACAGCCGCCCCTGTTCATCCTCCGGGCGCAGGCCCAGGTCATGACGGCGCAGCCGGCGAGCGGCAGCGCGTTCAACAGCGATCGCATGGACGACCTCTCTCGCGGGCGAGGTGCGAAGCACCTCGCAGCCAACACGAACCTCTCCCTCGGCAACCACTGAGGGCACCGGGGGCGCGGAAGTGCCTACGCCAGGCGGGGAGGTCGTTCGAGAGCGCGGGCGTGCAGGAACCCGACGGCCCGGGACGGGGTCGACGCCAGGCGCCGGGAGGCGATGACCACGAGGAAGGCGAAGGCCGCCAGGATCGCCGCACAGCCCGCGCTGCCGAGCAGCAGCGTCGCCGATGCGCAGTCGTGACAGTCGCCGGCCATGGCCATGGGCAGGGGGATCCCGGCCACCAGCACAACCAGCATGAGGGCGATCAGGAGGGCCTTTTTCACGACGGTCTCCAACTTAGCTCGCCGTCCGGCCGCTCGGGCAATCGCCCCGGATGCCCTGGGAGGTCGACCACTCCGGGCGCAACACGGTGGCCGGGGGCGGGCAGGTTGCGCGGCCACCGTCGCCGACCGCTGAACCTTCCCAGCAGACGGCGCAGGGGCGCCAGCGCCGGGCAGCCTGCCCCCCTCGTGTGGTAGTTGCCGGTCCCGTCGACGAGGCCGACGGCGTCGAAGAGGGCCAGTTGGAACAGCCGGCAGTTCATGGTGGGACGGGTGGACCAACGCCACTCGCCGCCGAAGGTTTGGGCGAAGCCACGGACGGCAGACCGCACCTCGTCGTCGGTGCGGTCCCGCACCAGGACCGGGTGGAACTCGTGGTCCGCGGGCAGGCCGTGGCTCGGGTCCCGGGCCGCGCTGGCGCCGTCGACGACGCCGATGCCGTTGAGCACGCCGCGACAACCCCGAACGAGCGTGCGCAGCCCGACCGGGCTGTGCGCCGGCCACCAGCCGTAGCTCTCGGACTCGTCCATCTCGATCCACCAGTGGCCGTAGCAGCGCCCCGTGAGCGGCGCGTTGCGCTTCACCGTCACGAACTCGACGACGCGGGGAATGGGGGCGGCGGGATGCGAGGGAGGAACCGTCACCTTCGCTTCTTGTCCGCCTTGCCCTTGGCCCGGGCCTTGCGGTCCTTCCCCTTGGCCCGCCACTTGCGCTCGTCGGCCCGGGCGAGCACGGCCCGACGGCGCTCCTGGCGCACGGCCCGCAGCCTCCGGCGCTCGGCCCGGCGCTCGGCCCGGGTGAGCTCAGGCTCGGGGCTCTCCGGATCGGGGCTCTCGGGATCGACCACCCGGCGCTATCAGAGCCCGGCCCGGGGGCGCGGGCGCGCCACCCGCCGACCGCTCGCGCTCATCGTGCGGGCCGGTCGTCGACGTCAAGCTGTCGTGCTGCCGGAGGGCCGTCATCGGCCACGCCGTCGTCTCCGTGGCCCGATGGTCCCCCGGTACTGAGGCTGATCGTGGTCGGCGCCGGCTCCACTCGCTGGACCAGGGCGGTCGAGGCGGGGCCCGAGTTGGCATCGCCGCCATAGGTGGCCACCACCCGGTGGCTTCCTCCGCCGAGCGTGGAAACCGTGAGGTGGGCCTGGCCCCCCTCGTCGAGGGAGATCGACCCCAGCGCAAGCCCGCCCGCCTCGAACGCCACCTCCCCGGTGGGGCTGCCGCCGAGGGGCGAACCCACAAGTGCTGTCAGCTCGACGGGCTGGCCGAAGGGGTTGGGGTCGGCCGAGGAGCGGAGCACGATCGTGGTGGGGGCCCTCACCACGTGGGTGTCCTCGCCCGAGCTGGGACCGAAGCTGTGGTCGCCGCGGTAGGCGGCGGTGATCACGTGCCGGCCGATGCGCAGTTCGTCGAGGGGAACGCTGGCCCGGCCCGCGCCGTCCAGGGCACCGGTGGCCACCGGGACGCCGTCGGCGCTGAAGGCGACGACACCGGTGGGCACGCCGGGCGCGACGGATCGGACCCGCGCCACCATGGTGGCGACCTCCCCGAAGCTCGTCGGGCTCTCGGCGCAAGTGACCACCGTTGTCGTCATCGCTCGCCGCACGAGCTGGACGACGGCGGCCGAGCTGGGGGCGAAGTCGCCGTCCCCCTCATAGGAGGCGACCACGGTGTGCTCGCCGACGGCGAGCCCGTTGGTGGAGGCCCCGGCCCGGCCGGCATGGTCGAGCGAGGCCGAACCAAAGGGCGCGTCGGCGTCGGCGAAGCGGACCCGTCCGGTCGGGCGGCCGACGGAGGACGTGACATGGGCGGTGAACACGACGGGCTCGCCGTAGGCCGAAGGGTTGGCGGACGAGGCGATCTCGCCGGCCACACCGGCGGCCGGGACGGCGGCGGTGGTGGTGCCGGTGACCGGGCCCCTGCCGTTGCTCAGCGCCGTCCCCTCTGCCGGCAGCGACGAGAACCGCACCTCCCCGGGGCCATCCCCGGCGCGCGATCGTTCGGGTGAGGCCGCAGCGCGGCGCGCCGGCCGGAAGCGGGCCAGCCGGAGGCTGTTGGACACCACCGACACGCTCGAGAAGGCCATGGCCACCCCGGCGATGATGGGGTTGAGGGCGCCGGCGGCGGCGAGGGGGATGGCGGCCACGTTGTAGCCGAAGGCCCAACCGAGGTTCTGCAGGATCGTGCGGAACGTCCGGCGGGCGAGGCGGACGGCGGTGGGGACGCCGTGCAGGTCACCCGACAGCAGCGTGATGTCGGACGACTCGATGGCGACGTCGGTGCCGGTGCCGATGGCGATCCCGAGGTCGGCCTGGACCAGCGCGGGCGCGTCGTTGATGCCGTCGCCCACCATGGCGACGACCCGGCCGTCCTGCTGGAGCCGGCGCACCTCCTGCGCCTTGTCGGCGGGCAGGACCTCGGCCAGCACCCGGTCGATGCCGACCTGGGACGCGACGGCCGCCGCGCTGCGGCGGTTGTCGCCGGTGATCATGACGACCTGGATCCCCATGGCGTGTAGCTCGGCGACGGCGGCGGCGGCCTCGTCGCGGAGCGTGTCGGCGACGGCCAGCACGCCGCGGACCGCGCCCTCCCAGCCGGCGAGGACGACGGTCCTGCCTGCTTCCTCGAGGCTGGCGGCGGCCTCGGCGAGCGAGGCGGAGACGGGGAGGCCGGCCTCGTCGGCCAGCTTGCGACGGCCCACATGGACCACCGTTCCATCGAGCTCGGCGCGCACGCCGTGGCCGGCCAGGGAGGCGAACGAGCGGGCGGGGGCGACCGTCAGGCCCTGGTTGCGGGCCCCGTCGACGATGGCCCGCCCGACCGGGTGCTCGGAGGCGTCCTCCACGGCCGCGGCTCGGCGCAGCAGCTCCCCGGGATCGACGCCGTCGCCGGCAACGACGTCGGTGAGCTGCATCTTTCCCTTGGTCAGCGTCCCCGTCTTGTCGAACACCACGGTGCTGATGCGCTTCGAGCGTTCGAGCACCTCCCCGCCCTTGATGAGCACGCCCATGGCCGCGCCCCGCCCCGTGCCGACCAGGATGGCGGTGGGCGTGGCCAGGCCCAGGGCGCACGGGCAGGCGATGATGAGCACCGCCACAGCGGCCACGAGGCCCTTGCTGGGGTCACCCGCCACCAGCCACCACCAGGCCAGCGTGCCCAGGGCGACCAGGAGCACCACGGGCACGAAAACGCCGGAGATGCGGTCGGCCAGCCTCTGGACCGGAGCCTTGGTGCCCTGGGCCTCCTCCACCAGGCGCACGATCTGGGCCAGGGCGGTGTCAGCCCCCACGGCCGTGGCCCGCACGGTGAGGACGCCCGAGGTGTTGAGGGTGGCGCCCGCCACCCGGTCGCCGGGCCGCTTGTCCACCGGCACCGACTCGCCGGTGAGCATCGACTCGTCGACCGCCGACGCGCCGTCGGTGACTTCCCCGTCTACCGGGACCTTCTCGCCCGGGCGCACCCGGAGCAGGTCCCCGACCGCCACCTGCTCGACGGGGACCATGCGCTCGTCCCCGTCGACCAGCAGGCGGGCCTGCTTGGCCCCCAGCTCCAGCAGGGCCCGGATGGCCCGCGAGGCCCGGCCCTTGGCCCGAGCTTCGAAGTACCGGCCGAGCAGGAGGAAGGCGATGATGAGGGCGGCGGTGTCGAAGTAGTGGTCGGAGTGGGGGTGGTTGAACACCACCTGGTAGGTGGAGAAGGTGAACGCCGCCAGCGTCCCCATGGCGATGAGGGTGTCCATGTTCGCGGTCAGGCGGCGCGCCCGCATCGCGGCCTGGCGCAGGAACGGCCAGCCAGCCCAGAACTGCACGGGCGTGGTCAGTGCCAACGCCCCCCACCGGGCCCAGGGGTCGTCCATGTAGAACAGCGAGAGCACGAGCACGGCGACGCCGAGGGGCCACGCCACCAGGACCCGCCGCAGCCACATCGACTGGATGGCGACCTCGGCGTCGGACTCCTCCGCCTCCGGCGCGGCCTCCACGGGGGCGAGCCCGTAGCCGATCTTGGCCGCCGCCCCGACGAGGTCGTCGAGGGACACCTGGGCGGGGTCGAGGCGGACGCTCGCCCGCTCCATGGCGAAGTTGACGTTGGCCTCGGCCACGCCGGGCTGGCGGGCCAGCACGCGCTGGACCCGCGCCGCGCACGAGCCGCAGGTCATGCCCGAGACGGCCAGCTCCAACTCGGTCAGCTCTGCGGTGCCGGCGACAGCCTCGCTGCCCGGGCTCACGTGACCGCTCCCACCGTCGCGGCCTCGGCATCGGACGGCCCGGTGGCCACCCGGTCGTAGCGGAGGGCCTCCATGAGCTCGTCCACGATCTCGTCGATGCGCCCTGCCTGCATGGCGGCTGCCACGCACGTCTCGAGGTGGTTGCGGAGGACGAGCCGGCTGGCCCGCTCCAGCGAGCCCTGCACGGCCGAGAGCTGCTTCATGAGGTCGGGGCAGTAGACCTCCTCCTCGACCATGCGCACGATGGCATCGAGGTGGCCCCGAGCCGTTTTCAGCCGGTTCAGGACGGCGCGCTTGTGCTCTTGCTTCATGGGCCGGAGTGTACCCCACCCGGGGTGGGTTGTCCAACCCCTCCTGGGGTGGGTTGCCTTCGCCGGGGAGATGCGCGACCATGAGGCAGGGTCCCCCCGCTGGGCTACGCGCGCGATGCAAAGGTGGCACATGAGCTTGTGGAGCGTCTTCGTGACCGGCCTGTTCGCCGGTGGCGCGTCGTGCGCGGTCGTCCAGGGCGGCCTCTTGGCCGGGGCGGTGGCCCGGCGGCGTGAGCGCATGCCCGTCGCGGTGACGCCGGGCGGTGGCGCGGCCGAAGGATCGGTGGCAGTGGCCGAGCGGGTCGAGGAGCACCCGCCGGGCTGGGGGGAGGACGCAGTGCCGGTGGCGGCCTTCATGGCCGGCAAGCTGGTGTCCCACGTTCTCTTCGGAGCGCTGCTCGGCCTGTTCGGCGCCGCCCTCCAGCCCAACTACCAGGTGCGGGCCTACATGCAGATCGGCGCCGGCGTGCTCATGCTCGTCATGGCCCTGAGCATGTTCGGCATCCTGCCAGCGTGGTCCCCCTCGCCTCCCGAACGGTTCACCCGCCTGGTGCGCCGCAGCGCCCGGGCGGAGACGGCGTTCGCACCGGCCCTTCTCGGTTTCTTCACGATCCTCGTCCCCTGCGGCGTGACCCTCTCGATCGAGTTCCTCGCCATCGCCTCCGCTTCGCCGCTGTCGGGCGCCGCCCTGATGGGCGCCTTCGTGCTCGGCACGACCCCGTTGTTCACCGCCATCGGGTATGTGGTGCGCCGGTCGGCGGCCGTGCTCCGCGGTCACCTGACCAAGCTCGCGGCCCTGGCCGTGGCGGTGGCCGGCATCCTGTCGATCAACAGCGGCCTGGTCCTGACGGGATCGAAGCTCACCCTCCAGAAGGTCGCGCCGGGGGTGACCAAGGCCCTACCGGCCGCCCTGGGCGGCGGAGCCAACGCGAACCCAACTGCGCCGTCCCCGCAGGATCAGACCGCCGTGGTACCCGTGGCCGAGATCGATGCCAGTGGGGTACAGCACGTCGTGATCAACGTGGGGGAGGGCGACCCCGAGGGCAACGGAGCGAACCCGTTCAGCCCCAGCGTCATCCGGGTGAAGGCGGGGACGCCGACTCAGCTCGTGCTGCGCGCCGCCGGCAGCCTGGGTTGCGCCAGCTCGATCGTCATGCCGCAGAGGAGGCTCGAGAAGGGCCTCACCCCCAACGGCGAGGTCGTCGTCGACCTGGGCAGCCTGCCCGTCGGAAACCTCGGCTACAGCTGCGGCGTCGGCATGTACAGCGGCGTGATCCAGGCGGTGCCGTAGCGGTGGCCCGCCAGGAGGTGGCCGTAGACGGCATGCACTGCTCGAGCTGCGGCATGCTCATCGACGACGCACTGGAGGACCTTCCGGGGGTGCGCTCGGCAGCCACCAGCTTCCGCAAGCGGCGCTGTGTCGTCGACTACGACGCCGAGGTCACTGCGCTGGCGGACATCGTCGGAACGATCGAACGCCTCGGCTACCGAGCTGCGCCCAAGGCCTGACCTGAATGCTCTGGTGGTTCACGCATTACTTGGCGCACGGCAGCGGCTCGGGGGCGGAGCCCCGAGGATCGGTTCTGGCATGTGCGGCCTCAGGCGGCGGGCGTGACGGTGACGGTGAAGCCGAGGGCCTCGATCTGGCGGGCGAGGCGGCGGGCGTGGGCCTCG